>NZ_JAYKBO010000002.1:0-333027 GCF_035282635.1 Parvimonas sp. D2 | reverse complement strand
AAAAGTTCGTCTGCTCTCGCTGACTTTTTTACACCTAAATTATTGTTTTTCTTTGTACTCTCAAAGTTTTTATCACTGTTTACTTTTCTTGGTTCGTGTCACTCTTGTTGCGACCTTAATATTATATCACCATTGTTTTCGTTTGTCAACACTTTTTTTATTATTTTTTATGCTTTTAAACTACTCTTTGGTATCTTCCTATCTAGTCCCTTCTTGAGTGCCTTAATATTATATCAGCCTTCCGCCTTTCAGTCAATACCTTTTTGTCATATTTTTAGTGTTTTCTTTCTTTTTTATATTATAATTATTACTTTTTTCGTCCTTTAGTAGAAATTTTATCTATAATTATTTTTAGTATATGAATTTTTTCAATATTTTTTTCAATATATTTCATTCCTGACTCTACAAAATCAGGAGAATATTTAAACAAGATTGACTGAATACCCTTATTTTTTTCCTCATCATCAACTATAGAAATTTTTCCAAATACAATTACAGACATATATTTTGTTGAAAATTGGTTTGGTAATCTCTCAACTTTATCTACCACTGTAAAAGAAATTTTAGAATTTTCTTCTATATTTTTTAATTTATGTCCACCTTGGTTTGTACAATGAATGTATATAACATCATTACAATATGCATAACTCAATGGTATTCCATAAGGTTGATTACAGCTATCAGATGTTGAAAGAATTCCATATTCTCCGTTTTTTAGTAATTCTTTTCCCTCTTCTATACTTAGTTCTCTATCCTTTCTTCTCATTTCCATAAATTTTCTCCTTCTAATTTTTTTAGATAACAAAAAAGACAAGCTTAAAATGGCTCATCTTCTCTGTTTTATATCGGAACATTATATGAAAAAGCAACTAAATAAACTCATTATTATATAATCATATAATATTTTTATTTATTTAAGCTTTATATCTAATTCCATTATAACATATTTAAAGAATATTTCAACATTTTATTTATATTAATTTTCTATAGATATAAAGTCTATTATAAGATTTTCTTATAAGAACTTATCTTTCATATTTATCCAGTACCAGTTTTCATTGAATACTAATTTATACAATTTAAACCTTGATTTTTTAAATTCAAAGTATGATACATCTGTATAGTCTTTTTCAATCCCATCGGCAACAAAACTAATTTTTTTGTGTTGATTTTCCAACGGAACTATTTTTAAAGTAGATGTATCAGGAATTACCAATGAATTTGAAATAGTCCTATAAACTTTTGAAAATATTGGAGCTAATGGTGTTAATTGAAATCCTCTTAATGATGGATGCATAATACTTCCTCCTGCAGACATATTGTAAGCAGTACTTCCTGAAGGCGTTGAGATTATTAAACCATCTCCAGCAAATGTTTCAAGATGATTATCGTCTATATAAACATCTAAATGAATTATTTCAGAACTGTTTGACTTAATAACAAAATCATTTAAACATTTATTAGAAAACACAATATCATTTGTTTTTAAATCACATTCCAATAATCTAATTTTATCAATAATATATTTTTCTTCTATATAATCATCTATAAATTTTTCTATTTTATCAAAACTAATTTCTTGAAAGAATCCAAGAGTTCCTGTATTTATTCCAACAAAAGGAACTTTAGGAAAGTCAGAATTGTGTACACCTCTTATAAAAGCTCCGTCTCCACCTATACAAATGCTAAGTTCTGCCTCTTCTCTAAATGTTTCAGAAATTTCAAAGCCTCTTTTTTCAAATAGTTCTTTTGTCTTGATAAAAGCTTCTAAGGATTTTATATTGTCATTAAAGAAAATATTAATTAATCTTTTCATAATTTCACCTTTTATTTTAATCTATTAAATTAATTTTAACACATTAAACATATATAAGCAAGAAAAAAGGAGCTTTTGCTCCTTTAATACTACACATTTTTCTTTTTCTTAATCTTTTTTAATCTATAAAAATCTTCTCTTTCTTTTTCTTCGAGAACCTCTGATATATATTTTTCAGTTTCTTCAAGATTTGGAATTTGAATTTTATCTAAAGCATTTGCTCTTTTTTGGTTCTTTTTTATTTCTATAGACAATTTATAAACTGTATTTTCAGTCTCCGCAAGTCTATATACAAGTCTTTTTATTTTTTGAAACATTTTTATAGCCTCATCAATTGCGGGGCTTGTCATATACATTCCATAATGAGGTCTTAAAGTTCCATGCTCGTATTTTACACTTGGAACATCAAGTCCCATAATGGATTTATAAGAAATTTCAAAATTTTCTGACTTATCTATTGATAAGGAAATGTCTTGCACATTCATAACTCCCATAGTTATATTTGCTTCTTCTAATGTTGAATATGCCTTTTCAAATAGTACTTTTACATCTTCTTGAATTTCTTTTGCCTTTTCAATTTGTTGCATCATTTCTTTTATTAGTACAGTTCTTTTTTTATCTATTAGATTATAGCCTACCTTAGATAATTTTAAATCCTGTTTGATTTTTAATAGATTTGACTTTGTAGGAGCAATATTTTGAATCATATTACCACCTTCCATATTTTTCTATATATTTACTTTCCAATCTGTCTAGTTCAATTTTAGGGAATAGTTTGAATAAATCCCAAGCAATATCAAGTGATTCTTCAATAGTTCTGGACTCATCAAAATCTTGACTTAAAAAGTTTTGTTCAAACTGTCTACCAAATTCCATATAAATTTTATCTATTTGTGTTAAATCATCTTCTCCAATTATTTGTGATAGCGAACGAACTTCGATAACTTTTGAATAAAGTGCAAATAATTGAGATTGTACCTGATCATGATCTTCTCTTGTATATCCATCTCCAATACCATCTTTCATAAGCCTTGATAGTGAAGGCAAAATATTTACAGGTGGATAAATATTCTTTTGAAATAATTCTCTTGATAAAACTATTTGTCCTTCAGTAATAAAACCTGTAAGGTCAGGAATTGGATGTGTTATATCATCATTAGGCATTGTTAATATAGGAATTAAAGTAATTGAACCTTTCTTTCCCTTCACCATTCCTGCTCTTTCATATAATGTAGAAAGATCTGAATACAAATATCCAGGATATCCCTTTCTACTAGGAACTTCTTCTCTTGCAGAAGAAATTTCTCTTAAGGCCTCTGCATAACTTGTAATATCAGTCATAACTACTAAGATATGCATTCCTTCTTCAAAGGCAAGATATTCTGCAGCAGTTAATGCAGTTCTAGGTGTTGAAATTCTTTCAACAATTGGTGCATCAGCAAGATTTATATATGAAACAACTCTTGATGATGCTCCTGATTCTTCAAATGCACTTTTAAAGAATTCATAATCATCATATTTAATTCCCATTCCTGCAAATACTATCGCAAATTTGTCGTCAGAATTTTTTAATTTGGATTGTCTAACTATTTGAGCCGCTAATGCATTATGTGTCAAACCATTTGATGAAAATATCGGAAGTTTTTGTCCTCTAATTAAAGTAGTAAGAGTATCAATAGCTGAAATTCCAGTTTCCAAATAATCTCTTGGATATTCTCTTGCAACTGGATTCATAGGTCTTCCATTAACATTATATTTTTTCTCTGAAATAATATAATCTCCATTGTCAATTGGTTCTCCTACACCATTAAAAGTTCTTCCTAAAATATCTTTACTAAGACAAATTTCAAGTGGAGTTCCTGTAAAAGTAACAGCAGAATTTTGTGTTGAAATTCCAGTTGTTCCCTCAAAAACTTGAGCAATTACCTTATCTCCTTGAATTCTAACAACCTTGGCTCTTCTTCTTTCACTTCCATCTATTACTATATCCATCATTTCATCATAGCTGACATTATCTACACCTTTAAGCACAATCAAAGGTCCATCTATTTTTTCTAGTTTTAAATATTGTCTTTGCATAATTATCACCTACTCTCCCTGATTTTCGTCTATCAAAGCAGTATAATAGCTATTGATTTTTGCATTTAACTTTTCAAATGCTTCATCATAGTTTTCATTTGGAATATTATATTTCATCTTAATAACTTCTTCAAATAAATCATCATTTTTTATACGAGTAAGTGCAACCTGTTGTTTTACCGCTAAAGTACAATTCATATATAAATTATCTATTACTTTTAACATTTCAAATTGTTTTTTTAAAGGAACATAGCTGTCTGTTTCATGCATTGCATTTTGTTGTAAAAATCCCTTTTTTAAAACTTTTGCAATTTCTATAACAATTCTTTGATCATTTGGTAAAACATCTTCACCAACTAATTGAACAATTTGGTTCAATTTATTATCCTCTGAAAGAAGTTCCATCATCTTTGCTCTTAATTTCAAAAGTTCAGGAGATACATTTTCATCATAATATTCTTTAATCAATGTAGTATAACCACTATAACTTGTAAGATAGTTTACAGCAGGATAGTGTCTTATATATGCTAAATTCTTATCCAAACCTATAAAAGCTGAAACAAATCTTTTAGTATTTTCAGTTACCGGTTCAGAAAAATCTCCACCTGGTGGAGAAACAGCACCAATTACTGTAATTGAACCTTCTCTTTTGGAAAGAGTTTCAACATAACCCGCTCTTTCATAAAATTGTGCAATTCTTGAAGGAAGATATGCTGGATATCCTTCTTCTGCAGGCATTTCTTCAAGTCTTCCAGAAATTTCTCTTAACGCTTCTGCCCATCTTGAAGTTGAGTCAGCCATTATTGCAACATGGTAACCCATATCTCTATAATACTCTGCAATAGTTATTCCAGTATAGATTGAAGCTTCACGAGCAGCAACTGGCATATTTGAAGTATTTGCTATTAAAATTGTTCTTTCCATAAGCGGTTTTGAAGTTCTTGGGTCAATTAACTTTGGAAATTCTTCAAGAACATCTGTCATTTCATTACCACGTTCTCCACAGCCGATATAAACTATAATATCAGCATCAGACCATTTTGCAAGTTGATGTTGAGTCATAGTTTTTCCTGTACCAAATCCACCCGGAAGTGCTGAAGTTCCTCCTTTTGCTATTGGAAAGAAAACATCAAGTACTCTTTGTCCTGTTACTAAAGGTCTTGAAATTGGCATTCTCACATCTATTGGACGCGGTATTCTTACAGGCCATTGATGATACATTTTTAAATTATGAATTTTTCCATCTTCATCTTTTATTGTTACTAAATCAGTCTCTAAATTATATTTTCCTGATGGTAAAGCTTCAATTACTTCACCACTAACAGTTGGTGGAACTAAAATTTTATGTTCTATAAAACTTGTTTCTTGAGTTGTTGCAAAAATTTCTCCTGCAGATAATTTATCACCAACTTTAACAAGCATTTCAACATCCCATTGTTTTTCTTTATCAATAGACACAAGACCTATTCCTTCTGCAATAAATTCTCCTGTCATTGAATATATTTTTTCAAGCGGTCTTTGAATACCGTCAAATATATTTCCTATAATTCCCGGACCTAATGTTACTGATAGTGGAACATTTGTACTTTCTATAGTTTCTCCAACTTTTAGTCCTTGTGTTTCTTCGTAAACTTGTATAGTTGCTACATCTTCGTCAATAGATATGATTTCTCCAATTAGCTTTTTATCTCCAACCAAAACCATATCTCTAACTTTGTAAATTCCCATACTGTCTGCTTTAACAACAGGACCATTTATATCAATTATTTTAGGTATATTATACATTACCTTTCTCCTCATTACAATTATTAACTAATTGTTTATTCCTAATTCTTTTTTCAACTTAGCTAAAATCTTTTGGTATTTTGTTGTCAACAGAAAATCTAGTGAATAATTCAATCTATATGTTTTTTCCACATTTTCTATTTCAAAACCTCCAACTTTTATATCAAGACTTTTTTCAACCTTGATATCTCCTAAGACATTTTTTACTATTTCCTTATCTCTTTCAAAACTTTTTTCATAAACATAAACAATATCATTAGAATTTATTTCTGACTTCACATTTTTTAATGTGTTTTTTAAATATTCTGCGCCTTTTTCAGTCATATATAAGGTATTTAATTCTTCTTTTAGAGCTTTAAAAAATTCATCGTAAATTTCTTTATTCGTATTTAAAATGATATCTTGTCCTTCTTTTAAAGTCTTTGAACGAATTTTATCTGTCTTATTTTCAAGTTTTGTTCTATATTCTCTCTTTAATTTTTCAATTTCTTCATATTTTTTAGCTTTATATTCTGTAATTAATCTTTCAGTTTCGGAAGCAATTTTTTTCAACTCTTCATCATACTTTTCATCAATTTCTTCATTTAGTATTCTTTTGAATGACTCTATCTTATCTTCAATTGTTATCATAAGATTTCTCCTTAAATATTAATTCCTATTGATTCGTTTATATAGTTTGTAATGAAATTTGGATCTCTTTTCAAACCTGTTCTATCCGGTATCTCAACTATAAGTGGAAAAGTATTTTTTAATTTAACTTCCATAACTTCTTCGCTAATAAGGTTAAAAATATTTTCAGTTAAAATTAAAATTCCAATTTCCTTATTATTTAGACAATCATTAAATTCTTCCAAAGCCTCTTCCCTAGTCTTTAAAACAACTCCAGTTATACCGGCTAATCTCATTCCTACAAGTGTATCTGTATTATCAGATATAAGATAACTTATCATAGAATTCTCCTAAACTCTTTGTAAAATCATAATTGAAATTATAAGTCCGTAAATAGCAATACCTTCTGCAAGTCCAAGAATAATAAGTGTTTTACCTAAAATTGAAGAATCTTCTGAAACTGCACCGATTGCTGCTGAACCTGCTTGACCAACACCAATTCCAGTACCAATTGCTGCAAGACCAGTTGATAAGGCAGCTGCTAAATATCCCATTCCACTCGCTGAACTTGATGTGCTTTGTGTAGTTTCTGCTGCAAATGCAATATCTGGAATAAGTCCCATTAAAAATAAAGCTAAAATTGAAACGACATTAATCGCTATTGCCTTTTTTAACCCTGATTTTGTAGTTTTCTTTCCTTTTCTTAAATAAGATATACCTGTTAAAATAGTTGTTCCTATTCCTAATGTTATTAATAATAAAGTAATTTTCATATTTTCCCTCCTAAATTTCTTCTTTTAATTCTACTCTTAATGGTTCATAATTTATTCCTTCGCCATTAAAATATTTACTGAATAATTCATAATATTCCAATCTTATTGCTTGAATGAAAACTATTAGTCCTTCAAGACAAACAATAAATATATTTCCTAAAACAATCATAAATATATTTCCAATACTTGAACCCAGCATTTGTCCTAAAGCATGAAATGCCATAAAAAGTCCGACGTGGTTAATCGCAAAAGCTCCAACTCTAATAAAAGAAAGAGTATTTGAAAAGAATCCCATAACAGTTTCAAACATTTCAAAACCACTTTCAACAGGAGAAAATTCTTCCTTTTCTTCTGTCTTACTAATTATCGGAACCAGTTTTGGCTTCATAAACATCAATGTTGAAGTTACAACCAAAACTACAACACTTACTATTGTAATCATTGAAGATACATTTACACTTACATAATTTTTTAACAAAACAGTATTTAAAACAATTACTATAAATGAGATATAGAATAAAAATCCTGATAATCCATTTTTATCAAAAAATAATTTTCCAAATTCTTTTCTCATCTTTAAGTTTCTAAAGTTGATAATATATGCAATTAATATCATTAAAATACCAAGTCCAATTGTTGCGACAAGTATTGTGTTAATATCATTCATCGGCCTTATAACCAATGCAGGAATTAACTCTTCAATTCCAAAAACACTTCCATATACAAATCCGAAAAACATTGATGAAAGTCCAATTCTTTGAATAATTTTAGCAATAACACCAAATTTTTTAGATAATAACATTCCTGCTATTACAAAAATTAAACCCTGTCCTACATCTCCAAACATCATTCCGAATAAAAGTAAATATGTTATTGCAAAAAATGGTGTAGGATCCGTTTCCTTATAATCTGGAATTGAATACATCTTTACCAATGCTTCAAAAGGTCTTAAAATAAAATTATTTTTTAACTTTGTTGGTATCTTAAATTTTGAAGGAATTTCATTATCATCTTCAAAATATATCAAAGCACTTTCTGAAACTTTTTCTACTGAATTCTTTATACTTTCAACTTTAGATTCAGGAACAAAAGCACTTAATAAAATAAAATTTTTGCTTTCTGCAATATGTCCTTCAAGTTCCTCAATCTTTTCAATAATTTTATATCTGTAATAGAAACCTAAAATATCTTGCAAATATTTATCCTTAAATTCAGCTTTTTCCTTTAAAATTTCATCTTGTTCTCTTTCTAAACTTTCCAATTCAGCATTTTTATTCTTTATAAAATCCTTAAAAGAAATATCTACATTAGGAAGTTCAATTCTATCAAAGGACAAAGAACGAATAAAATATTTTGTATCTTTTGCATAAACGGAAGGAGTAAAGATTATCACAGTTTCCCCATAGCTACTAGTTCCTAAATGCACAACTATTCCCTTAATATTTTCATAATTTGCCTTTAATTTTATCCAAGAATTTTTTGAAATTTCTCCCATATCAAAATTAATATGTTTTAAATTGTAAAACTCAGATATTTTCATATCACTATCAGAAAAATATTCAACAGCATTTAATAATATTTTAATTTCTGCTCTCTTTTTTCTATTCTCATCTTCCCTAGTCTTTATTGAAGAAGATTTCAAAGATATATCATCTAATAATTTAAGTTTTTCACTATAATTTAAATTCTTTAAATCATTTAAAGTAACATCATCTTCTTTAATGTTAAAGAAATCAAACATCTGATCTAAAAGTTCTTTATATTTTCTCTTTTTAAAAACTTTTTCTCTATGATATGGTCTTATTTTATCAACAGCAACACCCATATCATTAAAAATTCCTATTTGAGAATCCATATACTTCATTGTGAAATTTTCTGAATTTCCTGCATTTGTAATATGAATCGAGCCATTCAAAACAATTTCTCTAAGAATACTGTGTGCATCCTGTTTTAAAGCAACGAGATTCATCATTTTCATTTTTTCAACAGCCAATTTAGCACCCCCTAACTAAATCAATGAATATTTATTAAATATTCTTTTACTTCACTTTTACTTAGTTTATACTTATTTGCTTCTGCTATTCTAATTAAATTTTCATTTTGAATATTCAGCTGAATAATAAACTTAAGTAAAGTTGAAATCGAATTATCATAGTCTTTAAGTTTCTTTAAATGGCTAAGATAAACATATTCTTTGATATTTCTATTCGAAACAATAGTATTTCCATTTGCATCTTCAAGAGTATGTCTTAATTTAGTTTTCTTTATTTTCTCAATAATAGCCTCAACGCTATCACTATATACCAAGTCCTTTAAAAAATCACCTGTAATGTATTTACCGTATCGTAAACTATAACTGTAAATCTCTTCATTCGGTAAATCATAATATTTTTTAGCTCTGATTATCCATTGAAGATTTATTGTATCTATTAAAGTAGAAAAATAATCATTAAAAATTGCTTGACTTGATTTTGATAATTTATCTATAGCATTTTTCATAGTTAAAAAATACAAACTGTCCAATTTCATTTCAACATGAAAATGCAATCTAAATATATCTTCATCAGTTAGAGAAGCAATTGCCTTTTTGTAAATTGTACCTTTCAATACATCTAGAGCCTGATTAAAATTTTCACAATTTACAAGTTTAGAATAATCAATATGCTTATTTTTCTTATACATTATTGTATCTCTTTCCAAGTCTATCTTTTCATTTTCAACAATACTTCTAAGAATTATTTTTATATCTTTAAATTCATACTTCATAAGCATAGCTTCTATAATCTTTTTATCATCACCAAAAAGGAAAAACTTTAATTTTTCAAGCAATTCTGCCTCAATCTTATTAATCATAAATTCTGTATCATATCTATTTCTCATAGATTTTTCTTCATACATAGGAATTTCATATTTATATAATATATTATTCTTTAAATAATCCACAATCTCATGCCTTTGTTCAAAAGATAAAATTTTATCATAATCGGACTGATTCAAAATTCCTTTTCTTAAAACTCCAATTTTTGCATTAATTGAATGAAAATTATTCCCCATAAAACTCACCGCTTTCTAAAAGAGAATCAGCAAAATTTTTAATCAAGATTTCTTTTTTATCTTCAAAAACACTCTTTATTGCTTCAGATTTTTCATTATATTCAACAAGCTTATTTTTATCTTCATTTTCTATTGAAGATAGATGTAATTTAAGATTTTCTTGTTCTTCTTCCAAAACTTTGTTATACTCGTCATCTATAACTTTCATCTTATCTTTTCTATCTTTAAGTAGCTTTTGTTTCTCAACTTCTAATCTTTGTTGATAATCCTCAGCACCCTTATCAATATCAAATATATTTTTTATAAAACTTTCCATAAATGCCTCCTTTCTAAAAATATTAAATTTTTAAAAATTTCTCCAAAACAAAAGCGCATTCGTAAAAATGCACTTCCAAATTTGCGATAAAAAATTTCAAAATTGTTCACGGAATGACAAGTTCAATTATTGTAAACAATTTTGAAATTTTATTATCTAGTGTAATATTTTAATTTACAATAAGTTCATATATAATAAACTTAATCTTGCCTTAACCAACAATTTTCAATATAAAAATTTTAATTGTTCAATCAGTTATTATTTACCCTATATATTTAAAATATATTTTTTAGCATAAAGCTACTTATCATATAATTTTACTAATGGCATTATTTTATCAGAATTTTTATCATCTATATTAATTCCCCATCCACAAACTGGACAGGCTAAAAACTTCTTTGATGAAAATGGAAAAATTGGAATAAAAAATAGTGTAAACCATCTTTTATCATTATAAAGTGTCCATATTGATGTATTATTACAATGATCACAATAACACTCTTCTTTTGTTTCTCCTATTTTTTTACTTCTTACTTTTGAACCATAAAAAATTATCATTTTTCCTCCTAAATACTATAATTTATATTTAGTAATATACCCATCAAAAAATTAAATAAGATTATATTTAAATCAGATTGTCAAAATTACAATCTATTTAAAATATATTTTTCAAGAATTATTTTCATCACCCTTGAAAACATATATATTATACACCTATGTTTTTATAAAATCAAGAACTCAAATCACAAAATTATAAGATTTTTTAAAAATTAATTTCTCTGTTTTAACTTAATATAATTACTGTCTTCTTTGTAATTTTTGCAAAATTTTTCATATAATTTAATCAAACTTTTTTCAAAAATATCTTTTCTCTTATAATTCAACAAATAATATTTATTTTTAAGATTAAAATCAATCCTTGAAGTTTTTGAATAAACAAAAAGAAATATTTCATTTCCATTAAATTCTGTTTCTACAGAAGGAGAAGATTTTTCTGTGTCTTCCATTGTATTTTTAAATCTAAATTTAAAATCAGAAATTAAATTAAAAAATTCTTTTTTATCCTCATCAGACTCTAAATTTGCAGTATATCCACTTCCATCAAAATATACTTTAACCACTTTATTATTTATAATCTCATTTTTTAAAGAATGTAATTCATATCTATACCTTAAAAATATGGATAAAAATACTATACATATTAGAGCCAAAATTATTGATATGGTTTTAAAAAATTTCTTATTTTTCATAAATGAAACTTCTCCTTTAAAGTATATAAGATATTAATTATAAATAATTTTGCTTTTGTGCATCCCACATTTTCTTATAATAATCACAATTTTTTAATAAATTGTTATGAGTATTATAAGCTAAAATTTCTCCATCATCTAATATTATAATCTTATCTACAAATTTTATACTACCTAATCTATGAGTTATAATTACACCTGTTTTGCCAGATAAAATTTTTTTGAAAATATTGTAAATATCTTTTTCAAAAATAGGGTCTATTTCTGCTGTTGGTTCATCTAAAACTAAAAAATCGCTATCTTTGTAAATTCCTCTACATATAGCAAGTTTTTGCCACTGTCCTCCCGACAGCTCTAGTCCGCCTATTTCTTTTCCTAATAGTTTTTTGTAATATTCATTTTTAAATCCCATTGATTTCATAATAGAAAAAGAATCTTCACTAGATTCACTGCCTAACTCGATATTATTTCTAACATCTAAAGGATATTTGCAAAAATCTTGAAAAACAACTGAATTTTTTGAAATTAATCTAGTACCTCCAGACTCATTAGACTTATATAATCCAAGTAAAATCTTTGCTAAAGTGCTTTTTCCAGAACCATTTTTACCTACTATAGCAATAATCTCTCCTTTATTTATCTTCAAATTTATATTCTTTAAACAATAATTTTTAGCATTTGGATATTTAAAATTCAAATTAGATAATTCCACAGAATCATCATTATACAAGCTTTCTTTGTCAAATTCTAAGCTCATAAATTCAAAGTATGGTACAGATAATTTAGAGAACATCATAATATATCCTTGTAGTGAAAAAATTTCTTCAATAAATTTTGAAATTATATTTACACCCACTATAACGATAATCAAATTACCGATATCATTGGTATTTATATAATCGAATGTAGCCAGTAGATATATTGATATTTTTCCTAAATATATTAATAATTTCGAAATTAATTCTATGATATATATCTTCTTATTCAAAATAGAAAACTTCTTATTGTGTTCATTAAATACCTTATTTAATTTTTTTAAAACAAAATCTAAAGTATTATATATTTTAAATTCTGCATAAGTTGAATCTTCTAAAATACAATTCTCAATCTCTTTTTCTCTTCTTTCATATAAGTTCAAGTCTAAACGATATTTAGTAATGTATCTTCCTTTAAAATAATTTTCTAAAATTAAAGGAAATAATATTAGTATTAAAAAAAATAGATATTTTATATTAATAAAAATAATAAAATTTGAAATTAATACAATATTCAAAATTAAACCAAAGTATGAAATAACAGTCTCTACAAGTCTAAATATATTTGTGCTACAAACTGTTGCTTCATGAATTTTTTCATTTATATTATTTTTTTCATAGTCTATAATTTCAATTTCAGAGCACTTTTTTTGAATTTTTGTTTTTAAAATTTTTTCAAAATTTGGAATTAAGATATATTGTATATAGTATCTATCAAAGTAAATTTTCTTTATAGCTATTATAAATAAAAATGTAACATATGGAAGAAATGAAAACACAATATTCTTAAAAAAAATATTAAAATCCTCATTTTTAAAAATAACTATCCCTTTAAAAAATTCTCTAGTATAAATCATACCAAACATATAAGTCAAAGCGGTTATTATTGTAACTAATATCATAATAAATAACTCTTTTCTATATGTACTATAAAATAGATTAATACACCTAGATATCATCTTTATATTAGTCAAAAATTGATTTTTGAATTTCATACATTTCAAAATATTTTCCTCCATAAGAAATTAATTCATTATGTGTTCCCGATTCAATCAAATTTCCATCTTCAATCAATAAAATTATATCAGTATATTTAACAATTCCAAGTCTATGAGAAATAAATATATTTAAGCTTCCAGAAATTTTATCTTGTATATTTTTATAATATTCTAATTCTAAAAAAGGATCTAAATTAGAAGTAGGTTCATCAAAAATAAAAACTTTTGATTTTCTCAAAAAAACTCTATTAAAAAATATATTTTTCCACTGACCCCCTGAAAGATTAACATTATTCTTGTAATTAATACTGGTGTATGAATCTATTCCATCATTAAAATTTTCAACAAATTCAACAATGCTCTTATCTATGTCTAAATCTCCTTTTTGAGATTCTTCTAAATTTATATTTTCAAAAATAGTAAATGGATACTTTTTAGGATGTTGAAAAAGTACAGAAAATATTTTTGACTTCTGTTCTAATGATATATCATTTATATCAACACCACCTATTCTTATATTACCTTTTTCAACTCTATACAATCCTAATAGCAACTTAATTAAAGTGCTCTTTCCTGAACCATTTCTACCTAAAATTGAATAATTCTTTCCAAACTCAAAGGTAAATGAAAAATTCTTAATTATATATTCATCTGAATTAGGATATCTAAAGAAAACTCTATCAAATTCTATATTATAATTACTTAATTTTACATCTTTTTTTACTAATTTTTTCTTTGTAATAAATTCGTGATATAAATTAATACCATTTGTAAAATTAAAATAATCTGATATTTTATTTAACTCAGTACCAATTATTTCAGTTATTATAATTAATCCACTATTTAACAAGTAAAAATAGGAAATATTAATGCTTCCCAAATTATATAAATATAAACTCGCTATCACCATAGATAATATAATAAAATAATTTGAAACTTCACATAAAAAATCAAATTTCAGGCGATTTCTGGCATCTTTTAAATTTTCATCAATAGCATCGTCATACTTATGTAAAAATATCTTATTATAAAAATTAAAAACATTAAATATTTTTCTTTCATTGGAATGTTCTTTATCTATCAATATATTATTTATTATATTGTGTTCCTTACAATTTTCCATATATTTAATCCAAATATCTTTAGACGCTTTTAATTGATTATTTTTTAAATACAAAATAAAAGTAATTACGAATAAATAAGCTATAAACATATATACATTAATATAAAAAATAATAAGCAACACAAAAAGAGCTAAAAACAAATTTATAAGAGTTTTGTAGCAATCTTTAGAAATTTTTATATAATTTTCAATATAATTATTTATTACAAATATTTTATTCTTAAAATTTACACTTTCAAATTCTTTAAGCTCAATATTTTCAAAAGATTTTAACATATTTAATTTTAGTACTTTTTTATGTTTTTCTCCATGCTTTTCCAAACTGTAATTTACAAAAATATTAAAAAATTCTCCGAAAATAAAAAACAATAAAATATATAATAAAACGATTATATCTTCTTTTCTCTTTATTGTTATAATTAATGGAAATATTGAAATTAAAATTAATCTGTCTAGTGATACAATCAAAGAAGCAAATATAACAATTATTTTTTTATTGATGCAATTCTTAAAAACTTGAATGAATGACTTCATTAATTCCCCCAACTCCCTACTTATATTATTTCCATATAATTATACCTAAATAAAATGTTTTAATGATTTTATCAATTATATAATTCATTTTCCTGAATTTAATATAATTTTACATATTTCTCATATATAATCATATTTTATCTCATTAAAAAATCAAAGTCAAGTTTTGACTTTGATTTTTGCTAAATTTCAACAAATTCATTTATTCCAAATAGATATAATCCCTTTTTAGCGACTTTTTTTCCGGAAATATCTTCAATTGCAGATTTATATAAATCCAATTGTACTTTGTATCTTACCTTTATTTCTTCAAGATTTTCTTTTGTTACATAATCCGTCTTATAATCCAACAAAATTATTTCTCCGTTTTCATTTTCAAAGAAAAGGTCAATTATTCCAACTACCATAATTTTTTCGTCTTCTTCAATATTTTCATCTTTAAATAGATTTTTCAATTTTATATTATAGTCAATGGCTTTTTCTTTAAATAGTTTTTCGGATTTGTTTGCAATGTAAATTTCCTTAAAAATATCCGACTGAATAAATTTTACAATCCAATTAATATTTATCGCATCTATTTCGTCCAAGCTCATAATATTTTTTTCAACGAATGAATTTATTTGCAATTTTATTTCTTCTCTTATTTTTGAAACATCTTCTGTATCAAATTTTGAAAAGTCTAGAAGTTGCATAGCCAAATGGAAAATAGTTCCTTTTTCTGCAGAATTAAATCCGACTTTTTCCTCACCTTGATGAATAAATGACGGAGTTTTTAAAACAAAATTTTCTTTATAATATTTTTGATGTTTTTCTTCATCTTCTTCCTGAATCATCTTTTTAATTTCAGAAACAGTAATACTTGATGGCTTGTTTAAAACATTTTTATAAACATATTCTTTGTTAAATCTATCTTCCAAAAATTGTTTAACAGTTCGCATTTCTTGTTTAACTTCAATATCGTCTTTGTCAGAAATAATTTCATTTGTTTTAATTTCTTCTTTAATTCTTTGATATTCTATAAATTCCTCTGTTTTAGTATTTACATTTAATTGAAATTTCAAGTCTTCATTTCCTAAAAAGTTTTCTTCTCTCCCCAAACAATTCAAACTCTTTCCATAAACACTAAGATTATCAATAGAACTTAATATCCAATCAAGATAATTATTTATTTTTAGAATTTTATAATTACTTATATTGCCTCTTTCATCAATTCCGGAGCTTATTTCTTCTTTTAAATTTTCATAATCTTTTACTCTTCCCGTTATTATAAGTTTTTCCTTTGCTCTTGTCATTGCGACATAAAGAAGTCTCATTTCTTCAGCAATTTGTTCATTCTTTTTAAATTTTTCAATTTTTTTCTTCATAATACTGTTAAAAGAAGTTTTTTTATCCATATCATAAACAACTGCACCAAAACCAAGTTTTTGATGCAAAACTAAATTGCTGTCATCAGCTCTAAAATTAAATTTCTTATTCGTATTTGCGAGAAATACGATAGGAAATTCCAAGCCCTTGCTCTTATGAATACTCATAATTTTAACTACATTTGCATCTTCAGAAATTAATTTTGCCTCAGAAACATCACTTTTTAAACTGATTTTTTGAATATAATTTACAAAATTGAATAATCCCTTATAAGAATTTTTTTCATAATTTTTCGCTTTTTCGAAAAGTAACATTAGATTAGTTTTTCTCTGCTCTCCCATATCCAAAAGTCCGACATAATTGTAGTATCCTGTATATTTATATAAAAACCATATTAATTCATCTGCTGAAACTAAAGATTTTTTTTGTATAAATAATTTTAAATCGGAAATAAATTTTGAAATTTTTTCCTTTAGATTTACTCTAATTTCAATATCTTCATCTTCTAGTATTTTTATTAAAAGCTCATAAAATTTAAGTTCTCTATCTACAAGTCTTATTTGGCTTAATTCTGTTGATGTAAAATTATAAATTGGAGAATACATTATTGAAATTAAAGGAATATCCTGCATAGGATTATCTATAATTTTAAGCAAATTAATTATTGTATCAACTTCGAAAGTATCAAAATACCCTCCCGTACTCTCTGCATAAATCGGAATATTATATTCTAAAAATACTTCTTCTAAAATTTTTGTATTACTACTCGGAGAACGCATCAAAATAACAATATCTTTGTAATCAACTTTCCTATAATCATCCAAATTTTTATCATAAACTTTAAAAGAATTTTCTTTATTGTTCATCATATTGTAGATTGTATTTGCAATTTTTATACATTCAAGTTTAAAAGATTTCATCTCTTCAAAATCTTCCGAATATTCATCGGTTAAAATTATCTCGTCTTCGTCCTCATCATCAGATTTTTCATCAACTAAAAGAATTTCAACTGCACCACCGACATTTTCATCACTTTCTTTAAAACTTGCCATAGGATTTAATCTTTCATCAACAGTATAATCAAGTTCTCCTGTTTCTTTTTTCATTATTTTTGAAAAAACCAGATTTGTTCCCTCAAGAATTTCCTTTCGGCTTCTAAAATTAGCATAGAGCATTATCTTTCTATTAAAACTTTCAATATCTTCATCTACTCTATAATAATTTTCATATTTTTCCATAAAAATACTCGGATCTGCCTGTCTAAATCTATAAATACTCTGCTTAACATCTCCAACCATAAATCTGTTATTTTCTTTTGCAACTGCTGATAAAAGAATTTCTTGAACTAGGTTACTGTCTTGATATTCGTCAATAAAAACTTCAGAATATTTTTCTTGATATTCTAAAGCAGTTTTTGACGGTTTAGTATTTCCATCTTCATCAATATCTACAAGTATCTCTAATGCCAAATGTTCAATATCGGCAAAATCTACATAATTAAATTTTTGTTTTCTCTCCCAAAACTTCTCCTTAAATTTAATTACAACATCGGAAATAGAACGAACATAAGGATAGATTAAATCACTTTCTTTTTTTATATTTTCTAAATCTAAATTTAAAGCTCCTAGTGATTCTGCAATCTCCAACTTTATACTATCCAATTCTTTTTTAACTTTATTGTATATCTCTTTTACTTCTTCATCACATTTTGAAATTCTAAAACTTCCAAAGTTTGAATTTAAAAATTCATAAGATGATTTTTTAAGCTCATCAAATTTTGTATTATCCTTCAAAAAGTCTTTTAAACTTTCCTTTACAACAGATAAAGCATCCAACAAAGTATTATAAATATCTATATATTTTTCAAGTTCAGGATAATTTTCTATTTTTTTCAAATTATTTTTAATACTAAGTTCAAAAAATTCCAAATCCATATCTACATCTTTTGCTATATACAAGATGTAATTTTCTAAATAAAAATCATCATCCTTTGTACTCGTATTAAAAAATTCTGCCTTTTCATTTAGCCAAATTTTTGGAAAAGGATGAGAATTCACAAAATTATTTACATTCAATAAAAGTTGTAAAAGTCCTTCATCCGTATTTTTCTTGGCATACCAGTCAACTAATCTCAAAAAGCTCTCATCATTATTTTCATAAAGCCCTTCAAATAATTCTTCCATAACTTCTTTAGCTAAAACTTCATTTTCGCTAGGATCTATAACTTTTATATTGCTGTCCAAATTTACCAAATGAGCATAAGAAATCAAAACATCTTTACAAAAAGAGTCAATAGTTGTGATGTCAGCACCGCTAAGGAGCAGTAATTGTTTTTGAAGATGTTCATTTTCCAGATTTTCTTCAAGTTTTTTTTCAATAGCCTTACTTACTCTTTCTCTCATTTCAGATGCAGCCAATTTTGTAAATGTTACGACAAGTAATTTGCTGATATCAATCGGATTTTTTTCATCTAAAACAAGCTCTATAATTCTTTCGATAAGTACGGCTGTTTTTCCCGAACCCGCTGCTGCAGATACAAGTAAATTCGTATTTCTACTTTCAATTACCTGTCTTTGCTCTTTAGTCCACTTTACTTCACTCACTATCTCTCACCTCTTTTCTCTTTATTTTCCAAATCCATTTTTTCAAAAACCTCATTCGGTTTATCTTTAGTCAATAAATTCTTAATATTATTATATTTATTATGCTTAATATCAAATCTGCAAATGGATTTATATTTACAATAATCACAAGGCTTTTTATTTTTATATCTGAAAGGCTTTATATCAATATTCCCTGCATAAATTTCTTCACAGATATCCTTAGTCTTATTTAAAACAAATTCATTTACAATTTCAAATTCATCAGTAGTCAATCCCAATGTACTTGCTCCGATTTCTTGCCCTTTTGACTTTAATTTAATAGGTAATATTTCAGAAGTCAAATTATCCGCATCCAATGTCCTATCCAAATTCTTCAAAAGTTCCATATCCTTTATAACAAATCCTGTAAGTTTATTTTTCTTAAGTTTTTCACTATGATAACTTTCGTCGTTCATATCAAGCATTTTGGAATAAGTTTCAAATCCGACAAAATTTGTTGTAAAATCACTATAAAATAGTCCTGCAGGTTTATATCTTTCTTTATTGGAAGATAAAATTGCATTCATATAGACAAAAAGTTGTAGTTGTAGTCCTGCATAGACTTGATTTAAGTCAATATCTCTTTTTGAAGATTTATAATCAATAATTCTTAAAAAGTCAAAATTTTCTCCTTTAAAAACATCAATTCTGTCAATCTTACCAGCTAATTTAATTTCTTTCCCATTCTTTAAAGTATAAGTGATAGGTTTTATTGACTTATCTCCAAATTCTGTTTCAAAACCTGTTGGAACAAAGTTTCCACGTCTTACTTGTTCAGCCATAATTTCTATGCTTTCAACAATATTTTTATGTGTAATAGTTGAAAAATATTTATATTTTGGAGAGCTTTCAAGAATAAAATTAGACTTTTCAGCCATTTTTGCCGTTAATTTTTCTACTTCCCTTTGGATGAATTCTCTATCAATTGTACTCCAATCAATATTATTTTCAAAAACTCCCTTAAAAAAGTCGTCAAAAATCTTATGGCAATAAGTTCCATAATCTGCAGGAGAAAAGTCATAGACTTCTCTTTCCTTTGCTCTAAGTCCATAGTTTATAAAATATGAAAAAGGACAACGCATAAAGTTTTCAAGTTTTGAAATACTTACATTTCCACTTTCATAAAGAAATGAAGTATAATCTTTGATATTTTCAGCTTCTTTTTTGTAATTTAATTTATCCTTTAAAATTTCAATTTTATATTTATAATCTTCATCCTCAATCAAGAAATCAATTATTTCTCTAAAATTGAATTTATCATTTTCGCTCAATTTATTTGAATTTAAAGCCTCAATATTGGAAACTAAGATTTGATATAATCTCTCTTTAGAAAAAGTTTCAAAAATATCCGTAATAGAAAAATCTTTTAAATAATCTATGCTTCCAACTTCCAAATTTTCAAAAATGAATTTAATTTTTTTCACAAATCTTGAAACTAAAAGGCTCTTTCCCTCTAAATCTGAAATTGGAAAAGTTATATACAATTTTTCTTTAGCAATACTGAAAGTTTTATAACTTAAAAATTGTTCATCAGTAGTTTTTAGTAAATTGTTATTAGAAAAATTAAAGCCTAAAGTTTTTAAACTTTCTTTTTCATTTTCACTGATTAAGTCATTATCCACTATGTTTTTCGGGAAGTTTCCATCATTAACTCCCAATACAAAAGCTATTTTTGTAGAAGGTTTTTTCATCCTGTCAACAGTTGTAATAAAGACTTCATCCTTTGAAGGTGGAACAATTCCAAGCTCAATATTTTCAAGTTCAGTCTTAATTAAATTTATAAATTTTGAGTAGGCAATCTTCTCCTCTCCCATAAATTCAACAATTTCATCTAAAACAGCTGTAAAACTTCCCCAAACTTGAGAATACTCTTTCGCCTTATATAAATTTCCTTCATTTTGAAAATTAGTTACAAGTTCATTAATTCTATCAAAAAGTCCAATTTCCAAAGTGAACTCATATAAATATTTACAAATATCCTTTACGGTATTTCTACCTTTTAACTTTTCATGCAAGTTTTTTATAGGAGAAGTAACAATATTTTTTATCTCATTTATCTTTACAAGTGTTTCATCATCACTTTCTTCTTCAATACTATGAACGATGGACCTGTTCCAAGATTCGTCAAACCAACGATTACCTTTTATACCATTTGCAATTACATAATTTTCCAAAAGGAAAATATCCTCATCCGGAATCCCTGTAAGTCCGCTCTTCAAATATCTAAAAACAGAATCATAGGAATAATTTTTATCCTTCATATCCAAAATGGATAAAATTAAAATAATAATTGGATTTTCCATAATTGAAATCTTTTCGTCCAAGAAATAATCAATATTGTAATCGTCAAAAACTCTTTCAATAATATAAGAATATTCGTCTAAACTTCTCATACATAGAGTTATATCATTATATCTATAGCCTTTAGTTTTAACTAATTTTGATATTTCCTCTGCAACAAAAGAAACTTCATCATATATATTTTTAAATTTTAAAAGTCTAATATTTTCAGAATCTTTAGAATATGGTTTTGGAGAAAAAGTACCAATATTTTTTTCCAAAAAAGATAAATCTTTAGAATTATAGTAGCTTTCATTTGAAAGTGAAATATTTTCAAGCAATGGAATATTATAATTTTCACAAATATTTTTAATATTCAAGATTGTTGAATTACTTCTTAAAAACATATTCATTTTTGAATGTAAATTTTTAAAATCAGTTAAAAGAGAAAAATAAATATTTTTTGAAAAATAGATTAACTTTTCAATTACCAAGTATTGAGCAGGTGTAAAGTCCATATATTCGTCAACAAAAATAGTTGCTCCTTTGATACTTTCAAAATCATCAAGTTTTTCGGCAAAAATATTCAAAGTATCTTCAGTATCAGAGTATTTTTTATCAATCAAATTTTCATAAGATTTATAAATATTATATAAATCTTGCATTTTAAATTTCAAAGACTCATTTTTAACATTTTCTGTAAGTGAAAAAACATCTGAAACTGAAAAATCATTTTGTTTAAACTCTATTATCATATCCATAATATTGTTTACAAAACCCATTTTAAAATCATCGGATTTAAAAGTAATCAAATCCTTTGAAACCAAGTCCATAGCTTTAAAAGTTAAAAGACTTCTAGCACTTGTCGTAAGTCTTCTCTCCTTAAGTCCACCGACATTGGTAAAAACAATTTTACTTAAAGTTGAAAAACTTACAACTCTAATTCTAAAATTAGGATCAATATTTTTTTTATTTTCAAGCTTTTCACTTAATCTTTTTTCCATTTCATATGTAAATTTTTCCGGAACTAAAATATAAATAGGCTTTTTATCTTCTCTTTTAGCCTCTTCAAAACAAAGCTCTAAAATCTTATCAGTCCTATCTGCTCCAAATCTTCCTGTTATAAATCCAACTGCCACAATAATTACCTCTTTCAATCTGATATGAATATTTTATCATATTTTGATATAACAAAAAAGAGTTACCACTTAAGTAACTCTTTGTAAACTATTCTTTTCTATAAACTGAAAAAATTTTTGATTTTGATCCATCTTCATTTTCAATTTGCAAATCATATCTAGTATATACTTTCCCATTTGTATCCTTAACTTTCTTATGATAAACAACTACCAATTTTTTATCTTTTACATCTTTATTAGCATTATCTACATATTCTTTAATAGTCTTTTCTTTTTCTAATATTACAGATTCTGTTTTTGAAATTTCTTTATCCACTTCAACCTTAAAATGATTATAAAAAAGTATTAAAACTAAAAACAAAAATAGTATTAATACCAACTTAAAAGGTTTATTTTTCATAATTTGTCTCCTTTAAATTTTTTTATCTTTACAATATTATTTTCCTACATATTTTTCTTCATATAGAAAAATTCTAGATTTTTTTCCATTAAAAGAAACTTCTATTTCATAACGATTATAAAATTTACCATCTTGATGAATAAATTCAGTTTTAATTACTTTCAATTTTTCCCCAGTTTTATTTTCTCTATACTTTAAATATCTATCTATTCCAAATTTTGAAAGAGCATCATCAACTTTTATATCAAATTTTTTGTTCTCAACTTTTGTAACTTTAAATTTATTATCTTTAACGATTATTTCGTAACCATCTAATATTTTTGCACCTTTATATTTTTTATATAAATGGTAAATTGTTTTTCCGTCAACATCTTCTTTATCTTCTATATATGAATTGACATCAAAACTTCTATTATTTTCCCTTATTTGTTTATAAACATCTGAAATATTTGTAAAATCACCCTCAAGAGCAAAAAAATCTTTTTTCCCATATTTTTCAAATAACTTATTTAAAGACTCTTCTTTTAAATACCTTCCTCCAACAGAAAAATCCTTTAACATAAATCTAAAATAATAATCATAGCATTCATAAGCATTTACATAATAACTATCTGTAGAAATTTCTACTCTAGGTAAGCATTTATAAGGTGCAAAATAAATTCTTTCACTTTTATTAGAAAAATCAGTTATCAGGTCAATAATTTCTTTTTTTTCTTCAATAGTATCTATTTTGTATTCTATTTCATCAACCATAAATACTAATTTTTTACCATACAAAAATTCTTGTTTGAACATATGAACATTATACATAAAATATAGACTTAATATAAGCTTAAAAATTAAATATATCAATATTATTTTAATAATTTTTTTAAAACTCTTATGATATAATCTATTTTCTAAACTAAAATCTAAAGTTAAATTATTCTTTTTCATAAATATCAATTCCCATCTTTGAATTATTTATTATATGTTCTGTAGAATACAAAGTATAAAATTTCTATACTCTATATTGATAATGTATAACACCATTATATAACATAAAAAAATCAAAGTCAAATTACAGACTTTGATTTTTAATCTTATTAATCCAATTCAAATTTTCCTGTATATAATTGATAGTATCTTCCTTGTTTTTCAATCAATTCATCATGAGTTCCTATTTCTAAAATTTCTCCATTATCCAAAACAATTATTCTGTCTGAATTTGAAATTGTAGAAAGTCTATGAGCAATTATAAATACAGTTCTACCTTCCATTAAAACATACATGGCTTTTTGAACGACATTTTCTGTTTTTGTATCTATCGAAGAAGTAGCTTCATCAAGAATAAGAACCGGTTTATTTTCAAGTAATGCTCTTGAAATTCCAAGCAACTGTCTTTGACCTTGAGATAAATTTTCTCCACCACTTCTTAATACTGTATCATATTGTTCAGGAAGTTTTATTATAAATTCGTGAGCACCTGTTTTTTTACAAGCTTCGATACATTCTTCTCTTGTAGCTTCTAAATGTCCATATCTAAGATTTTCTAAAACAGTTCCCGTAAATAAATTAGTTTCTTGTAATACAACTCCTACATTTTTTCTAAGGTCAGCTTTTTTTATTGAATTTACATTTATTCCGTCAAATAAAATTTCTCCACTATTTACATCATAAAATCTGTTTATAAGGTTTGCAATTGTTGTTTTACCACTACCAGTAGCACCAACAAGTGCAATTTTTTCACCTTGTTTTGCAGTAATATTTATATTTTTTAAAACTGTTTTTTCCTTATTATATCCGAAAACAATATTTTTTATATCAATATTTCCTAGAACTTCTACTTTTTCTCCATTTTCTTTTACAAATTCATATTTGCCATTTTCTTGTTCTATTTCAACTTTACCCTTATCTACTTCAGGTTCTTGATCAATTAGAGCAAAAACTCTTTCAACACCAGCTAGACCCATAATAATTGAATTTAGTTGCATTGAAACTTGGTTGATATTTCCTGAAAATTGCTTTGTCATATTTAAAAATGGAACTACTATACTTATACTAATTACCATACCTGAAAGACTTAAATTATATACATTAAAGTATATTAAAAGACCTCCAACAATTGCAACAACAACATATAGAATATTTCCGATATTATTTAAAATTGGTCCAAGTATATTAGCATAAGAATTCGCCTTTTGAGAATCGTCAAATAATTTATAATTTACTTCATTAAATTTTTTCATTGATTCATCTTCATAATTAAAAACTTTTACAACTTTTTGTCCATAAATCATTTCTTCTAAATAACCTTCAGTTTTACCCAATGATTTTTGTTGCTCAATGAAGTATTTTCTTGAATGTTTACCAACATATTTTGTTACAAAATACATGGCAACAACACCTAGTAGAACGGTAAGTGTCATCCAAAAACTAAAATATAACATTATGCCAAAAACTGTTATAACAACAACTAATGATGCTAATACATTTGGTAAACTTTGTGAAATCATCTGTCTTAAAGCATCAACATCATTTGTATAATAACTCATTATATCCCCATGACCTTCAGTATCAAAATACTTCAAAGGAAGAGTTTGCATTTTTACAAACATCTTTTTTCGCATATGATAAAGAGTCCCTTGTGTTATAGTTGCCATTGCAAGATTATATACAGCTGTTAGAATCAAAGAAAGTATATCTACTCCAATTAATATTAAGATTAAAGTAATCATTTGTTTTGAAAAAACAGACCATGAAACTGAAGGATCTCTAGCTTCAAGTAAACTTACAATTCTTTGTATAAATAAACTTGGAATTGAGCTAACCCCAGCAGTAAATACTATTCCAACTAAAACTAAAGGAAAAAGTACAGGATAAGCTGTAAATACTTCTTTTATTACTCTGAATAAAATTGATTTTTTACTATTTTTCATCTACAACTCCTCCTTGTGTTAAATATAAATCACGATATAATCCTTCTTGTCTTACTAGAGTTTCATGATTTCCACTAGCAACTACTTTGCCCTTTTCAATTACCAAAATTATATCTGCATTTTGTACGGATAATATTCTTTGAGCGATTATAATTTTTGTAGTTTCAGGCATATAGGATTGTAAGCCTCTTCTTATCAATTCATCTGTTTTTGTATCAACAGCTGAAGTGGAGTCGTCAAAAATTAAAATTTTTGGTTTCTTAAGTAATGCTCTTGCAATACAAAGTCTTTGTTTTTGACCACCTGATAGATTTGCTCCACCTTGTTCAATATATTCATCGTATCCATTAGGCATTTTATTTATAATTTCAGTTGCTTGAGCAATATTACAAACTAAATCAAGGTCTTCATCAGTTGCATTTTTGTTTCCCCATTTTAAATTTTCTCTAATTGTTCCAGAGAATAAAGTATTCTTTTGAAGAACCACACCAACTTCTTCTCTTAATAATTCAATGTCAATATTTTCGATATTAATATTGTCAATTAAAATTTCTCCTGAATTTATATTGTAAAGTCTAGGAATTAATTGAACTAATGTACTCTTTCCAGAACCGGTAGCTCCAATTATTCCAACTGTACTGCCTGAAGGAATTTTAAATGAAACATCATTAATTACATTTTCTTTTGCGTCTTCTGAATATCTAAAAATTACATTTTTAAATTCAATTTCTCCACTATTTAATACTTTATGCAATGACTTTTCGTCTGTTATAGTTGATTCTGTATTTAAAACTTCTGAGATTCTCTTTGAAGATTCCATTGCCATTGTTAACATAACAATAACCATTGAAAACATCATTAGACTGCTCAAAATCATAAAACTGTAAGTCATAAGTGCAGATATCTGTCCAACATTAAAACTTGGATTAATTCCAGCTACTATGACATAGGAACCTAAAAACAAAATCAAAACAGTATCTACATATAAACAAAATTGCATTAAAGGTGCATACAATGATATTATTTTTTCTGCAATTGTAAAATCATGTTTTACTTCACTTGCAACTTTATCAAATTTCTCAATTTCAAAATCCTCGCGAACTAAAGATTTTACAAGTCTTATAGCCTTTATATTTTCTTGAATAGTATTATTCATATCATCATATTTATAAAATATTTTTTTGAAAATTTTCATCGCTTTTATAAGTATAAATGCAAGTCCAATTAAAAGTATTGGAACAACTATAACAAAAATAAATGCAAGTTTTCCACCCATAATAAATGACATAACAAAAGAAAAAACAAACATAAATGGACTTCTGATTGCCATTCTAATTGTCATCATATAAGCATTTTGAACATTTGTAACATCAGTTGTAAGTCTTGTAAGCAATGACGAATTAGAAAAAGAATCTATATTTTCAAAAGAAAATCCTTGAACTTTTTCAAAAATATCTTTTCTTAAATTTCTAGCAAATCCTGCAGATGCAACCGCACTTTTTTTACCTGCCAAAATTCCAAAAGCTAAAGAAAGCATTGCCATAACTACAAGAATCAAACCCTGTTTAAACAAATCTCCAATTGGAATATTTGATCTTATTCCATTTACCAAATTTGCAAGAATAAAAGGAATTATACATTCCATAATAACTTCAAAGACAATATAAATAACAGACATAATCGAGTCTTTTTTATATTCTCTTATACTTTTACTCAATGTTTTTACCATAAACTTCCTCCGTATAATATGTACCAATGAAAAAAACTTAAATATAAAAATACTTAAGTTTTATAAATTTTTGAATTAAAAATATCATTTTAAATATATACCCAACTAAAGTGAGATTATAAACATTTAAACTAATTTTTTGTTTTCTATTCTAATTATTCTATCTGCAAGTCTATTCGCTTGTTTTTCATTATGTGTTGAAATTATTATAGTATATTTTTTTGAAAGTTCTTTTATAAGAGATTCAATTATTATGGAATTATTTTCATCCAAAGAAGAACAAGGTTCATCAAAAATCAAAACTTCTGGGCAAGTTGTAAGCATCCTAGCAATACAAAGTCTTTGTCTTTGTCCCCCTGATAATTTTGAAGGAGAAAGACTTAAATTATCTTTTACCTCATCATATAAATTTACACTTTCCAATAAATTTTTAACTTTTTCCTTTTTGTTTTTGATTTTTCCCTCATAAAATTCCATTGCATAGGTAATATTTTTTTCTATTGAAAAGTCAAAAGGTTTAGAGTCTTGAAAAAGTGTAGAGATTTTTCTTTTTAATTCAATTGGTTTGATGTTTTTAATATTTTCTCCTCTAAAAAACACATCTCCCGTATAATTTCCACCATTTTCAATTAAAAATCCGTTCAAACAAGAAAGTAAAGTAGATTTTCCGGAGCCTGAACTTCCCATTATACAGATTATTTCATTTTCCTTTATATCTAAATTGACATCTTCTAAAATGCTTTTTTCTTTGTAGAAGATACTAAGATTTTTTATTTCTAATATATTCAACTATTTTACCTCCTATATTTCTCATTATTATTTCAGATAATAAATTTAATATTATTAAAAGTCCAATCAAAACCATAGCTGTCGCATATGCTTTTTTAGTTGCAACTGATTGACTTAGTAACATATGCAAATGGAATGGTAAAGCCATAACAGGATTAAATAATCCACTTGGTTTTGCCATAAATACAACTCCAGTCAAAAGTAAAGGTGCAGTTGCCCCTGCGGCATAACTTCCTGCTAAAATTGAAATTGAAACTATTTTATTGGAAATAGTAGGTAAAATTAACTTCCTACACATATAAATTTTATCAATTCCTAAAGCATAGCTATCTCTTATACATTGTCTATCAAATTCTTCAATTAATTTTTCAACATTTAGCTCCACAAAAGGAAAAACCATTAGTGAAAGAGCTATACTTGCTGTAAATAAACTCTTTGGAATATTTAAAGTTACTATAAAAAATCCATAGACAAAAAGTCCAATTATAATTGAAGGAATTGATGAAATACATTGAATAAGAAAACTCAAAAGCATCTTAATTATTTTTGATTCGCAAAAAATTTTATTGTAAATCGCAAAACAAATACCTAAAACTGTTGAAAAAAACATAGATAATATCATCAACAAAAATGATCCTATTATCGCATTTCTTATACCACCATCTACTCCAAGTGGCATTCCTTTAGGATTTTCCGTTAAAAATTTTAAATTTATTCCTGAAATTCCATTAAAAAACACAAAAGAAAATATCAAAAAAATTGCTGTCATAACTATAAAAATAGATATATATGCAAAAAGTTTAATTAAATTATCTTTAAATCTTATCATAGCTTTTACTCTTTCTGTTGATAACAAATAATAAAATATTAATGATTAAAACTAAAATCAAAAGTATAAATCCACTTGCAAAAAGTGCATAATAATGTTCACTATAGACTTCACTCATCCCTATTTCAAGTGCAATAAGCGATGGAATAGTCTGTGCTTTTGACAATAATTTTGGAAAAATCGGTGCATTTCCTATAACCATCATAACTGCCATTGTTTCCCCTATTGCTCTGGAGAATGAAATCATAAAGCCTGTTAAAATTGAAAAATGCAATTTCTTTAAAACTACTTTTCTGATAAAATACTCTTTACTTATTCCCAAAGCATCAGAATCTCTTTGGTATTTTTTCTTTATAAGTTCAATCGTTTCAATAAGGTTTGAAACAAAATAAGGTAAAATCATTATTGATAAAATAATACTTCCTGCAAGAACACTTTCTCCAGCGGAAATCTTAAATATTCTTTCTATATTTTTTACAATTATAATCATTCCGAAAAAACCATAAATTATCGACGGAATACCTGCCAAAATGTTTATAAGCCATATGAGAAAAACTTTCGAATTTTTTGTATAAAAACATATATATAAAGCTGTTCCAATAGCAATAGGAAGTGAAATAATACAAGCTAGAATAGATATAAATACACTTGCTAATAGTATATTAAAAATTCCAAAACTTCCGGAAACTTCAGTCGCATCCCAAACTCTTCCAAAAATAAATTTTAGAAAATTATTTTTAAGAAAAAATGGTAAGGACTGATTATACAAAAAGACTATTAGAGTCAACAAAAGTAAGATTGTAAATAATGTAAAAATATAGACTGTGTATTTAAAAACTTTATTTTTCATAATTACTCCAAAAAAGAGGAATACAAAAAGTATTCCTCAGTATTTTCTAAATTTTATTGCAAAACAATAAGGTTGTCCAATATTATTTGCTTGGTATGAATCCCATACTTTTTATAACTTTCTTTCCTTCTTCTGATTGAAGTAAATCAACAAATACTTTTTCAGTTGCAGTTAATTTTCCACTCTTCATAATGATTAAAGGTCTTGAAATATAGTAACTGTTATTTAAAATATTTTCTTCAGTTGGTTCAACATTATCAACTTTCATAGGAATTAACTTTCCTTGGTTTTGATTAGTAATACCATATGATGCATATCCAATAGCATTTTTATTTTCAATAATTTTTGAAACTAATGCACCCATTGAAGGAGCTTGAATCGCATCTTCTCTAACCTTAACATCTTTCATTATTTTCTTTTGGAAAACTTCATGAGCTCCACCACCTAAATCACGAGTTACAACTACAATTTCTTCATCAGGTAAAGATGGATCTACTTGTTTCCATGTTTTATATTCTCCTGAAAAAATCTTTATGATTTCTTCTTTAGTTAAATTTCCATTTTTAGCTTTTAAAATATTATTATCAGGATTAACACAAATACAAAGAGCGTCAAGACCTAAAGTATAAGATTCCAAATCCTTAACCTTTTCTTTTTCTGAATCCTTAATATCACGAGCAAGCATTCCAAAATTTGCAACTTTATCAAGAACAGCCTTAACTCCTGCACCTGAACCACCAGATGAAACAAAAATAGTTATATTTTCTTTTGGCAATGAAGAATCAACCTTATCCCAAGTTGTATATTTTTCAATAAAATCTGTAGCAATCTTATTGATTACAGGAGCTAAAGTTGAAGAACCACTAAAACTAATTTGTGCATTAACAGTATCAGACTTGCTTTCAGTTTTATTTGTTTCCTCTTTCTTTTCAGTATTTTGTTTTTGTCCTGAACAAGCAGTAAACATAATACAAACTGCTAAAAGAGCCGTTAATTTTTTTAAATATTTTTTCATAATATCCTCCTAAAATAAATACCTGCATATATTTTACAACAAAGAAAATATAATGTAAAATAGATTTTATTAATGGATATTAGTTATTTATAAGGAATTCTTATTATAATTTGTTAAATTCATTTCTTTAAAAAATTCTAAAACTTCTCCCAAATCTTCAAAGATATAATCTGCTTTTGTTTGATCTTGTCCGAAGAATTTATCTTTTATTGCAATTACTTTTATATTTGCATTTTTTCCTGCTTCTATTCCCCTCGTTGAATCTTCTATTACAAAAGCATCTTCATTGGAAACTTTTAAAAATTCACAGGCTTTTAGATAAACATCGGGATTTGGTTTGCTTTTTTTGACTTCGTCTGAGCTTACTATAAAATCAAAGTATTCTAAAATTTCACAATCTTTTAGTGCTTTTTCAATCGTCTTTTTAGGACTTGATGAGCAAACAGCAGTTTTTAGTTTATGTTCTTTTAAAAATACTAAAATTTCTTTTACAAAAGGCTTTAGAATTGCTTTATAGTCAATAGGATGTTCTAAAAAATACTTTCTATTTTCTTCTTCTATCTCAGAAATTGTATATTTTTTGTTGAGCATTTCATAAAGCAAATTATATGTTCCTTCCATATTCGTACCAATTAGTCTAAAAGTGTCTTCAAGTTTTCCTTTAAAACCTCTTTTAGAAATCCAATCATAAGTTCCCTTCATATAAAACATTTCTGAATCTATAAGGACTCCGTCCATATCAAAAAGTACAGCTTTCATATTATTTACCTCTATTTTTTAAACAATCATAATTATCACATATATATCTTACTAGCTTTAAATAGTTTTCTTTATATTTTCGATTCTTTTTATTTTTTATTGAATTTTTAATAATAAGATTTAAATTATCCAAAGCCAATATTAAAATCATAATTAAAAAAACTAAAAATCCTACCTTTAGATATGTTTTCAAATCTTCTGCTTTTGTAATATTGTTTTTTCCTATAAATAGAGAAATTTTAACTGCTATTGATGTCAAAATTAATCTTATAGTCGCAAAAACAGCAGAAATAAATGATGAAATAATAATTGTAGAGATTAAACCGGTTTTTACTATAAATGCTATTGCTATAGTTACCCCTTTATTTATAGCTTTTGAAATCAGCTCAAATGAATTTATATCAATATTTTTATTTTTTTCAAGTAAAAATTTCTCTCTTATCAAATCATTTTCAGTTGGAAATTTACTAAAAATAAATTCTTCTAAAAATTGTAAATTCTCGTGATTTGTCTTAATATAGTCTTTTACATCTCTATTAAGAAACTCTTTAAGTTGTAAACTATAACCGAAATATTCGTTGTCAAACCATTTATTTACATCATTATTTTTTGGAAATTCATTATCCTTAATTTTAAATTTTACATCATTAATATTATATAAGATAAAGAATAACTCAAAACTTAAAAATATAATATATGAATAATTAAATAAAGTTAAAAAGTGATTGTAAAATAAAAACTCAGATTTAAAAATAGAAATATATAATAGTAAATTCATATTTAAAAAAGCTAAAATTTTTACTAATATATTTAATGGATTTATAAAACTAAGTTTAAATTTAGTATATCTAATTAACATAAAATAAATCATATTCATACTGTTAAATATAAAAATAAATCCTAATAAAATTTGTAAAAAATCAAACACATAGGATAATTGAAAATCCAATAAGTAAAATGAAATTATAAAATAAATTGAATATACCAAAACCCATAAAATATTAAATATGGTATTAATAATTCTTAGTATTTTTTCATATTTTAAATTGATATTTTCTAATTTTTTTCTAAGTAATACCATTTTATCACCTTGTTTCCTTTAAATTACAATTTACAAAAAAGCTGTCCATTATGTCAAAACCTCTTTTTGTAAAATATATTCTATCATCTTTAATTTCGACTACATTATTTTCTAATCCTATTTTTACAGCTTTTTTATTCTCTTCTAAAAAGTCAGACTCAAAAAGTCTATTATAATCTGAAATTAAAAACCCCTCTTTTAAACGCATATTCATTATGATATATTCAAATTTTTTTGTAGGCATATCCAATTTTTCTCTAAAATCTACAGGAATATTTCCATTATGTAATTCTTTTATGTATTTTGAAAGATTAACTGTATTAGAAAATCTTTCATCATTTAAATAGGAATGAGCAGAAATCCCAAGTCCTAAATACTCTTTACAATTCCAATACTTTTTATTATGAACAGATTCTTTCCCGACTTTAGCAAAATTTGAAACTTCATATTGATTCATTCCCATTTCTTCTAATTTTTCTACGATTAGATGATACATTTTTCTTTCAGTTTCTTCATCTAAAAAATCCAATTTTCCTGCATTTTGTAATGCCTTAAATTTCGTCTTTTCTTCAATAATCAAAGCATAATAAGAGATATGTTCAGGATTTATATTTTTTACCATTTCCAAGTCATACAAAATATCATCTATTGTTTGACTTTGATAACCGAAAATTAAATCTAAATTTAAATCAAAGTCAAATTTTTTTACCAATTCAATACTATCAAAGGCTTCTTTGGAATTGTGATTTCTTCCAAGTTCTTTTAAAATTACATCATTAAAACTTTGTACTCCTATTGATATTCTATTTATTTTTGCTTTTTTATAGTATTCTAATTTTTTCTCATCAAAAGTTTTCGGATTTGTTTCAATTGATATTTCAATATTATCAAGAACTGTAAAATTTTTCTTTACTTTTTCTAAAATTTCAAAGATATATTTTCCGTCAATAAAACTTGGAGTTCCTCCTCCAATGAAAATAGAATCTATTAAAAAGTTTTTATTTCCTTTTAATTCAATTTCTTTTTTTAAAACTTCTACATACTCTTTAATTTTAGAATTTGCACCTTGAAATGCTGTAAAGTCGCAATAATTACATATTCTATCACAAAAAGGAATGTGAATATATAATCCCAATCTTTTCATTTTTTCTCCTATTAAGCAAAAAGCCTATCTTATAATAGGCTTTCTTATCTATTTTTCATCATATTTCAATACAGCTAAAAATGCCTGTTGAGGTACTTCTACGCTACCAATTTGTTGCATTTTCTTCTTACCTTCTTTTTGTTTTTCGAGTAATTTTCTCTTTCTTGAAATATCTCCACCATAACATTTTGCAAGTACGTCTTTTCTCAAAGCTCTTACAGTTTCTCTGGCGATTACTTTAGAACCTATTGAAGCTTGAATAGGTACTGCAAATTGATGTCTAGGAATTTCATCTTTAAGTCTTTCAACTATATTTCTCGCTCTTTCGTAAGATTTTTCACGATGAACTATTATTGAAAAGGCATCAACTAAATCTCCATTAATTAAAATATCCAATTTAGCTAAATCTGAACGTTGATATCCTTTTAATTCGTAATCAAGTGAAGCATAACCCTTTGTTTTTGATTTTAATGCATCAAAAAAGTCGTAAATAACTTCATTCAACGGCAATATATATCTTAGACTTACTCTATGTTGATCAAGATATTCCATATTTTCAAAAACTCCTCTTTTGTTTTGACATAAGTCCATAATAGTTCCGACATAGTCTTTTGGAGTCATAATATTTGCCTCAACAATAGGCTCTTCCATATATTCTATTTCAGTTTCTTTAGGCAAATTGCTTGGGTTTTGGATTTCAAGTATTTCTCCTGTTTTTTTGGCAACTTTATAGATTACAGATGGAGCTGTTGTAATTATATTCAAATCAAACTCTCTATCTAGTCTTTCTTGAATAATCTCCATATGCAATAGTCCCAAAAATCCACATCTAAACCCAAAGCCAAGTGCAACAGAACTTTCTGGTTCAAAAGATAGAGAAGCATCATTTACTTGAAGTTTCTCTAAAGCTTCCCTTACACTGTTAAAATCCTCCCCTTCTGCGGGATAAATTCCACAATAAACCATTGGAATAACTTTTTTATATCCAGGTAAAGCTGAGTCAGTCATATTTTCAAAATCTGTAATAGTATCCCCAACTCTTGCATCTTTTACATTCTTTATACTTGCAACTACATAACCTACATCTCCGGCTTTTAGCTCTCCAGTTTGAACATTTCCTGATGCAGTATAACCAACTTCAGTTACTTCAAATTTTCCTTTAGTTGCCATCATATAAATTGTCATTCCCTCTCTTAAAGTTCCTTCAACTACACGAACATAGGAAACAACACCTTTATATGAATCATAATATGAATCAAAGATAAGTGCTTTAAGTGGTGCATTTTCATCTCCAGTTGGAGCAGGGACATTATTTACAATATCTTCCAGTACATCTTCAATATTAAGTCCCTCTTTTGCAGAAACTAAAGGAATTCCCTCTGTATCAAAGCCTGTTATTTCTTCAATTTCATCTTTTACTTCATCAATTCTAGCTGACGGTAAATCTATTTTATTTATAACTGGTAAAATTTCTAAATCTTGTTCTAATGCTAAATATACATTTCCAAGAGTCTGAGCTTCAACACCTTGAGTTGCATCAACAACTAAAATAGCTCCCTCACAAGCAGCAAGACTTCTTGATACTTCATAAGTAAAGTCAACATGTCCCGGAGTGTCAATAAGATTTAAAACATAAGTTTCTCCGTCTTTTGCTTTGTAGAAAAGTTTTACAGCTTTTAACTTTATAGTAATTCCTCTTTCTCTCTCAAGATCCATACTATCTAAAACCTGTTCTTCCATTTCCCTTTTAGTCATCATTCCTGTTTTTTCTATCAATCTATCTGCAAGTGTAGATTTTCCATGATCTATATGTGCAATTATAGAAAAATTTCTAATATTCTTCTGTTCTATTTTCATAAATTATTTTAAACCTCCAAAATTATTAAAAGGATAGTATCTAAATATAATTTTTCCAACAATGTCAGATCTTGGAATAACTCCTAAATCTCTACCATCTCTACTATTTGACCTATTATCCCCCAAAACGAAAACATAGCCTTTAGGAACTTCCCATTTTGTAGTATTATTATGTGGAGTTGTAACATTTGTACTTACATAGTTCTCTTCCAACATTTTTCCATTCAAATAAACTCTATCATTAATTATTTCAACAGTATCTCCTTCAACTGCAATAACTCTCTTTAAGTAGTATTTCTTTGCATCAGGAACATAAAAGTCGATAATATCTCCACGAGTTATATTCTTCTTCATAAAAAACAATTTATTAACCATAAGTCTATCACCATGATTTACAGTAGGATTCATACTTCTTCCATCTACAATAGTACTTGTAACAACAAAAGTTCTTATTCCAAAACTTATTAAAAGTGCAAGAATTATAACTTTCGCATAATCAAAGAAAATTTTCCAAAAATTCTTTTCTTCCTGTTCATGACTATTTTTCTCTTCTTCATCATATCTATCATCAATCATAATTTCCTCCAAATTCAGATAGAATTATTTTATCATCTTTAATTAATGTCTATCCACTAAAAACTTACAATATAAAACATAACCAAATCCGCCTAAAAATATTACTAGAAATGGACTTATTTTAAAATAACTAACTAATATTAAAACTAATAAACTAAAAATATAGTGAACAGCCTTTAACTTTGTTTTTTTTCCAAGTATTACAACAGCAGAAGCTAGCACTGCTATTAAAGCTGGTTTAACTGCAATAAAAAATTTACTGACATAGTAATTCGCACTCATATCCTTAAAAAACATCGCTATTATAAGAATTGATAAAAATGCAGGTAAAATTGAACAGAATAAACAAACTAATGCTCCTGCCAACCCTTTTATCTTATATCCTACAATAATACTAATATTGCAACCCAAAACTCCTGGAACACTTTGTGCTATGCCAAGTGCATCTAGAAACTCTTCTTGAGTCATATATTTCCTTTTTTCAACAATTTCTTTATTTATAACCGGAATCATCGCAGCTCCACCACCAACCGTCAGAGTGCTTATCCACAAAAACGTCTTAAATAATTGAAATAACATAATTACCTCCTAAATAATCCACATTCCGATTATACCAGTTAAAAAAATTGCAATTATCGGATGTAAATTTTTATAAGTAGTTAAGTAAAATATTATTCCAAAAGTAATTATCGAATATATAGTATAAAAGTCAGAATCAATAACAGACACACAACTAGATGCAATCAATCCAAGTACGACAGGTCTAATCCCAACAAAAAAGTTCTTTATATGTACATTATCTTTAAATTTTTGCATAAAAAAAACAATTAAAGTAATTAAAATAAAACTTGGTAAAACAACCGCCATAGTAGTTATAATAGATCCAATAACTCCGTTACCTACAGTATATCCTACAAATGTTGCAAGATTTATCGCAATTGGACCTGGTGTTATTTGTGAAATTGTAACAAAATTTATAAAGTCATTCATTCCAATCCAATCATATTTATCTACAACCATAGATATAATCAGTGGAATCATTGCATATCCTCCACCAAAATTATATGCTCCAATGAATAAAAACACTAAAAACAAGCTAATTAAACTCATTTTATCTCCTCTTACCTATTATTATTCTATCAAAACCTGCAAAATCTTTTTTTTGAAGTAAAATTTCAAATCCATTTTCAATTAGTAAATTAGAAATAATTTTCATTTGATTATATCCTATTTCAAAAGCTAAAACTCCATTTGCAGATAAATAATCCAAAGAACCCGAAATTATTTTTTTATAAAAGAATAATCCATCTTTTCCACCATATAAGGCATTTTGAGGCTCAAAAGATAATTCTTTTTCCAGTGTTTTCATGTCGACCTCATCAATATAAGGAGGATTTGAAACTATAATATCAAAATTTTTCTCCTTTATATTTGAAAAAATATCACTTTCAAAAAAATCCACATTTTTTAGATTCAACTTCTCTTTATTTTTATTTGATAATTTTATAGCTTCTTTGTTTATATCAATACCATAAACATACGATTTTTTCAAATTATCAGCCAGTGCAAGACTTATAGCTCCACTTCCACAGCCTATATCTAAAATTTTATCCTTTTTACAATCCAATTTTAAAATTTCATCAACCAAAATTTCCGTCTCAAATCTTGGAATTAAAGCAGATTCATCAACAAACAACTCCAAACCATAAAATTCCCATTTTCCAAATATATATTGTAATGGATAATTTTGTTTTCTTTTTTCTATTATTTCTAGAAATTCATTGTATATAGAATCAACACAAAATGTCAATTCCATTTTTAATTCAACAGATTTTTTACCCGTTAAAAATTCTAAAATTAACCAATTTTCATTAGAATTACCATGTTTTTCAATTAATTCTTTTATGTTCATAGAAAACTCCAATCCTAAGAAATTTTAGAATATAACTCATAAATAAAATTATAAAAATCATCTGAAATAGTTATTAAAAATGACGCATCATTATATTTTAAACTAGCAGTCCTACCTTCAGAGGATAATGTAATACTAAGAATATTATTATTACTTTCAAAAGATATTGTTATATCTTCGTTATCCATAGTAAGTTTAGAATCAGAAACAAATTTATTAAACTCTAACTTTGAAATAACATCATCCATTAATTTTTTATCTTCAATAATATATTTTTTATCATTTTCTACTTTAGTAATTACTATTTTATTTAATTCTTGCGGAGATAGGTATTTTTTTTCAATTTTTAAAACATCATTATGATTTATATCTGTAACAATATAATACTTTTCTCTCTCTTTTCTAATTCTTCCTCTTTCAACAATTGAATTATAAGTAATTAATCCTAATCCAATAATTTCTATAATAAAAACTATTATAATAATATTTTTAATATTTTTTTTCATAAAATACTCCCCTGACAATTATGCCTCAAACAAATTAAAATATTAATCTTAATCCACTATTATTTTATCACAATTTAGAAAAAAAATAAATTAAAATTGACAATAAGTACATAAACTCTAATTATTATGTTTAAATATAGTTATAAAATTTTTGACAAAAAAAGAGATGAATTTTTTATTCATCTCTTAAAATTCTTTTTGTAAATACTCCATAAATGATTTTATATCTTTAAAATCCTTATAAACTGCTGCAAAACGAACATAAGAAACCTCATCAAGTGATTTTAAATATTTCAAAACCAATTCCCCAATCTGAGTAGATTTAATTTCATTTTTGTAATTTTGTCTAATATCTTTTTCAATATTATCTATAACAGACTCTATCTCTTTGTCTTTAATAGTTCTTTTTTCACAACATTTTTTTATACCGGCAAAAACTTTATTTCTAGAAAAAATTTGTCTAGATCCATCTTTTTTTAACACAAAAATTACAAACTCAGGCATTTTCTCATATGTTGTAAATTTATAATCACAAATCTCACAAACTCTTCTTCTTTTAACATAAGTTTTATCAATAGAATTTCTAGAATCTAGAACTCTAGTAGTTTCCGCTCCGCAGTTAGGACATTTCATTATCTTAAGAAACTTGGAATATCTAACTCTAATCCATCATCTTTTTTATCTGATGCAAGTTTTTTTTCAATACCGGATGATTTTCTAATTCCACCTGCTACAAGAGGGTCAAATCCAGTAGCTATAACAGTAATCTTAATATCATCTCCAAGAGATTCATCAACACCTGTACCGAAAATTACATTTGCATCTCCATCTATTGCTTCTCTAATTAATTCGGCAGCTTCATGAGCTTCAAAAAGTCCAACATTAGCTGCAGTAACATTAAGAAGAACAGCACTTGCTCCATCTATAGAAGTTTCAAGTAATGGACTGTTAATTGCCATTTTAGCAGCTTCAACAGCTCTATTATCTCCACTTGCAATACCAATACCCATATGAGCAACACCTTGATCTTGCATTACTGATTTAACATCTGCAAAATCTAAATTAATTATACTAGGAATAGCAATTAAATCTGAAATACCTTGAATACCATTCATTAGAACTTCATCTGCCATAGCAAAAGCTTCTAACATTGTTGTTCTCTTTTCAGAAATTTGAATCAATTTATCATTTGGAATAGTAATTAATGTATCTACTTTTTCTTTAAGTGCTTCAATTCCTTGTTCAGCTTGAACAGCTCTTTTTTTACCTTCAAATGTAAATGGTTTAGTAACTACACCAACAGTTAAAACGCCCATTTCCTTTGCAATGCCAGCAACTACTGGAGCAGCACCTGTACCAGTTCCACCACCCATTCCAGCAGTAATAAATACCATATCAGTTCCTTCAAGAGATTTCATTATTTCTTCTTTACTTTCTTCAGCTGCTTTTTCTCCAATTGATGGGTTAGCTCCTGCACCAAGTCCTCTTGTTAACTTTTCTCCTATTTGAATTTTTGTTTCTATGTCAATAGAATTTAAAATTTGTCTATCAGTATTTACTGCAACGAAATCAACACCTCTTAAACCAGATTGTTTCATTCTTGAGATAGCGTTGTTTCCGCCACCACCTATACCAAAGACTTTAATTTTAGCTAAGCCACTTCCACATACTTCCATTTCAAATGCCATTTTAATTTCCTCCTATATTCTTTTCTACTTATTTTTTAGGTAACCACTGTTATTATACTAAATTTTTAAATAAAATTCCACTATTTTTTTACTATTATTGGATTATCTCCAACATTTAATATAATTTCTTTTGCATTTATTCCTTCTACTTGAATTTTCTTAAGTAAAATTCCAATTATTTGTGTCTTTTTTGCATAATCATTTAAATCACCAAATGTAACTTTTAAAGAATTTTTCATTTGGATTACTATTTCTTTATCATTTGTAAAGTCAATACTAACTACATTTGGATAATATTCTTTGGACAAAATGTCTACTAAGAATTTAACTTTAGTAGTATCATTTGAAAAATCTTCTCCAACTTTTAAATCAGTTTCTGAAATTCCCTTTAATTGAGCTCCCGATGCCTTAGAATTGTCAGTTGCAACCTCTTTTACCTTACCGTAATTATCAATAGTTGTTAACCCGCTAGCAGTATTAATATAAGAACTAACATAATTTTCTTTTACTTCTATTTCAATTATATTAGGATAATTTTTTCTAACCTTTACATTCTCAATATTTGGAAGAGCCTTTAAATTTTTTTCAATTTTACTAGAAGATGTTAAAAATATATTATCTCCAATATTTACACCACTTTTAGAAACTATAAGTTCTTTTTCATTTGCTACATTTCCAACTACTTTTACATAATCAATCTTAAATAAATCATGAGTAAGTCCAAAATAAACCATTATCCCTGCACAGGCCAATAAAAAAGTTAACATAAACTTCAAGAAAAGTCTTAATCCTCTTTTTCTCTTCTTTTTATTACCTTTTTTATCTATATAATACTCATCATCATCATCTTCTTCGTCATCATCTTCTTCTGATTCATTATGACTATCAATAACTTCATCATAATAATTTGCCTTTTGATTTACGTTCACATAAGTAGTTTGAGTCATATCAATATCATTATCTAGACTGCCAAAATCATCATCTTCTTCAGTATTATTTTCTTCTATACTTCCAAAGTCGTCATCATCTTCTGATTCATTAGCTACAACTTGACTAGTTTCAAACAATGATTCATAATTATTTTCTTTACTTGATTCTTCTGTATTAGCTATCTCATATTGATTAAAAATTGAACCTTCTTCTCCATTTTCTTCATCATAAAAAAGATTTTCAGATGCTTCTTTTTGTGTAATGCTTTCATTGGATTCCAAACTGCCAAAATCATCATCATCTTCTAACTCAACTTGTTTATCTGAATTAGTATCATTCAAATTTAAATAGCTAGAACTTTGAAATTCATTTTCTGCCATATTATCTTTTTCAGGAATTTCTTGAATAACTTCATCTTCAATATTATCATTAGAAGAAAAAGTGTCTTCCCCCATTTCTTCAGAAACAGGATGTTCTTTCTCGTAATTTAATTTTTCAAAATCTACACTTTTGAAATCTTCAAAAAAAGATTCATCCAAAACATTACTGCTAGCCTTTAACTTATCATATTCGTAAAATTCATCATTTACTGAACTATCAGAATTGTTACTCTTTACAAATATTTTAGGCTTCTTACCTTTTCTGTTATCTCCAGCCATATCTATCTCCCTTTAAATTTATCATAAAAAATTGAAACAAAATCATTTACTGCATTAGGAGTTGCTAACTTCTTTGCACTATTTTTCATTTGTTCAAGTTTATTATTGTCAAAAATTATTTTTTCTATATTTTCCCATAATAAATCAGAATTTAAGTCTTTTTCGAGTATAAGCTCAGCAGCACCAATATCTTTATACGCTCTTGCATTAAATTCTTGGTGATTTTCTGTAGTATATGCTTTTGGTATTAGTATACTTGCTAAGCCTATTTTTGATATTTCAGCTAATGTTATTGCTCCAGAACTTGTTATAACCAAATCTGAAACTCCATAAGCTTTATCCATTTCAATCATATACGGCAAAATTTTTACATTCTTTCCTAATTTAATATTTTTATTTTTTATATCTTCTAAAAATTTATCATAATTGCTTTTTCCAGTTACATGAATTAAAGAAATTTTATTATTATCATAGAATTTATCTAAAATTCCTAAAATTGCTTTATTAAGCTCTTCACTACCGTTACTTCCCCCAAAAGAAAAAATATTCTTGGAATTTTCATCAAGTTCAAAAAATTTTATTGATTCTTCTCTATTCAAATTTTGAAATCTATTTCTAATTGGATTTCCAGTAACTACACATTTCTCATTGTTCTTAAAAAATTTTATTGATTCTTTAAATGTAACAGCCATTGAATCTACATATCTAGATAAGATTCTATTAGTTATTCCAGGATAACTATTTTGTTCGTGAAATATTGTATAAATTCCAAGTTTATGAGCTTTATACAAAACTGGTCCTGTTACAAACCCCCCTGTTCCTATTGCAATATCTGGTTTAAACTCCTTCAATATCTTCTTTGCTTGTGATAGTCCTTTAAACAGAATAAAAATTGATTTAAAAAACTTTTTATTAATTTTTCTTGGTAATCCCATTACTTCAATTGATTTAAAATTTATATTCAAACTTGGAATTAATTCACTTTCCATACTGTTCTTAGAACCTATATATAAAATTTCTATATTTTCATCTCTTTTTTTTAATTCTTCAATTATCGCAACAGCAGGATATATATGTCCTCCTGTTCCGCCTCCTGATATTACAACTTTCATATTATCTCCCTTTAGTATCATGTCTAACAATTCCTAGAATAATTCCAATCATTATTGAAGTCATAACCAATGATGAACCACCGTAACTTACAAAAGGTAAAGTTACTCCTGTTGGAGGAATTGACCCAGTAGCTGTTCCAATATTGACTAATGTTTGTAATCCTATTGAAAATGTTATTCCTAGTATTACCATTCTTCCATATAAGTTCTTAATATTTCTTGAAATCATTATTCCTAAATATGCCAAGTAAATATATACTCCAATTAAGAACACAGAACCTATAAATCCAAATTCTTCTGCAATAGTTGCAAAAATAAAATCATTATGAGCTTCTGATAAAGTATACTTTTGTCTTCCATTTCCTAAACCAACACCTAAAAGAGATCCATTTGTTATAGCAAAAAGAGACTTTATAAGTTGCCAAGATTTTGAATCTCTATACTTTAAAGGATTTATAAAAGCTTGAATTCTACTAGTTCTACTATATCCTGAATTTAATAAATATATTACTCCAAAACTCGCAATAGATATTCCAAGTCCAGAAAACATTATTGCCTTTTTATCCATACCTGCTATTATATACATAGCTGTTATAGTCCCTATAATTATCAATGTATTCGAAAAATCAGGTTGAATCATAACAGAGAATGATGCTAACCCAACAATTACTAAATATTTAAAAAATACATTTTTAAAAGTAAAATTATTTTTATATTTATCAATAATATATGCCATTAACATTATAGATGCAATTTTCATGAAATCAGAAGGCATAAATGTTAAAGGTCCTATTTTTATCCATCTTCTCGCATTATAAACATTAATTCCTATTGGAGAATACACTAAAAAACCCATTAAAAAAACTAATATAAAAATTATTTTACTATATTTTTTTAATTTCAAAATATTCACTTGTGAAAAAATAAATATCGATATAATAGATAAAGCTACAAATAATGTATGCTTTTTTATTATTTCTATTTCATTTCCTTTTAGTCTATAGCTATATGGCCAACTTGTACTAAATACCATTATACCTCCAAACAGAAGTAGAAATAGTACAACCATGACTAATTTCTTAGTGTATTTATCATATTTATTCATTATAATTCATTTACCAACTTCTTAAATAAATTTCCTCTTTCTTCATAGCTTTTAAACATATCCCAACTTGCAGAAGCAGGAGAAAGTAAAACATTATCACCTCTTTCAGCAATTTCAATACATTTTTCTATAACTTCTTTATAATCATTAACAATTATATTATTTTCAAACCCATTCTTCTTCGCAGTATCACAAAATTTATATTTTGTATCTCCAACTAAAATTAATGCCTTTACCTTTCCATTAAAACTTTCAAATAATGGATTAAAATCAACATTTTTATCATAACCACCTAAAATTAATATTATAGGTTTTTCTAAAGCCTCAATAGCTTTTATAGTTGAATCTACATTTGTTCCTTTAGAATCATTATAAAATTTTATTCCATTAAAATCTCTAACGAACTCAATTCTATGTTCAACGCCACCAAAATTTTTACATGCAAAAATTATGGTATCCATAATTATACCATAATTATAACAGATTGCCAAAGAAATTAAAACATTTTGAGCATTATGCTTTCCTAAAATTTTTAAATCTTTCATAGAAAATAGCTTTTTATCATTGTGATAAAAATTATTTTCACTTAAATAAAAGTCTGCATTTTTATTATTTAAAGAAATTTTTGTTACATTAGTATTTTCTACATTAATCTTACCTAAAATTTCATCATCAATATTTAAAATAAGATTTCCATTTTTATCCATATTTTTAAATATTTTTAATTTATCTTCTATATAGTTATCAAAACTTCCATGCCAATCAATATGATCTGGAGTAATATTTCCTATAGAAGCAATATAAGGTTTAAAATTTTCAATATTATGTAGCTGAAAACTGCTAACTTCTATAATATTTACAGTTTCATCATCTGAATTAAAAATCTCCCAAAGCATTCCTATTCCGATATTTCCAACCACTCTTGATTTAATATTTGCAGTTTTAAAAATTTCTCCAACTAAAGTTGTTGTAGTAGTTTTTCCATTTGTCCCAGTTATCGCAATTATTTTTCTTTTTGGAAATAGTGTATATGCTAATTCCAAGTCAGTATAAACAGGAACTTTTCTATAAGTAAAATATTCTATTATTTCATTAGAAGGTTTAATTCCGGGACTTTTAACTATAAAATCAAATGTATAATCTTTATAATTTTTTATGAATTTATAATTATACCCTTTAAGATTTTCAAAAACATTTTGTAATTCTGATTTTTCCTTATCATCATAACAGTAAACGTCCGCATTTAATGAGCACAGTGTTTTTATAGTTGAAATACCTGATAAACCTAATCCAATAACTAAAACTTTTTTATTTAAAATTTCCATAAAACACTCCTAATTAAATACGAAAGAAAAGATAGACAGCTATAATTGACAATAGTCCGCTGATTACTGCAAAAGCTGTAACAATTTGAGGTTCTTTATATCCCTTTAATTCATAATGATGATGTATCGGACTCATCAAGAAAACTCTTTTTTTATTTCTAGTTTTATAACTAACTACTTGAATGATAACTGATAGTGCTTCCATCACATATATTCCACCAATAATAGGTAAATAAAAAATCATTCCATTTAATATACATATTGTGGCTATTGCACCGCCTAAGGCCATTGAACCAGTATCTCCCATAAAAACTCTAGCTGGATAAGAATTAAACATAACAAATCCCATTAAACTTGCCATAAATACTAGTGAGAAAACCCCAACGTCCGGAAATCTTGATGCACTTATAACAGCTAGTCCTAAAAATACAGGTATTGAAACAGAAGATGAAAGGCCGTCTAATCCATCTGTTAAATTAGTCGCATTTGCTGTTCCTATCATTACAAAAATTAATATAGGATAAATAAACCATCCAAAATTAACCGCACCTTTTACAAAAGGAATTAATTGATATCTTAAATCTGTTCCTACTACCTTCTCTATGAATATAATTACAGCTATACTTATTATAAATTGAATTACTAATTTTTGAATTTCAGTAAGACCTAATGATCTTTTCATAATAAGTTTAAAGAAATCATCTAAAAATCCTATTAATGTAAAACCTAACATTCCAATCAATACTGCAAATACTTCTTTAGAAAAATTACCTAAACAAAATGTTGTAAGAATTATTGCAATTACAAAAAATACTCCACCCATTGTAGGTGTTCCTGCTTTAGACAAATGACTTTGCGGACCATCATCTCTAATATTTTGACCCAGTTTAAATTTTCTTAAATATGGAATAGAAACTTTTGCTATAAAAATTGTTAGAAAAAAACTAACTAAAATACTCCATATTGTAAAATTTGTTATTCTCATTTATTTCATCTCCTAAATTAATCTTCAAAGGTTAAAACTAGCTCTTCGTCTTTTGAAATATAACTTCCAATTTCTTTATTAGAGGAGACGAATTTTCCTTTACCACCTGAAGTTTTGTATTTATATCCCATTTTATTTACAACATCCATCGCTTGATCATAATTCATTTTCGAAAAATCAACAACTAACAATTTTTCCTTTTCATCATCCGATAGAGTTAAATTTACTGTACTACCCTCAACTAAGTTTTTTTCTGGTTCTTCACTTTGAGCAGTCACAATTGATTTTGGTGAGCTAGAACCTTCTACACTATAATTTAAAAATTGTCCTTTTAAAATTTCGGATGCATATTCTAAAGTTAGACCTTTAACATCTGGAACTTTTGTTCTTTTAACGATTCCAGTATTATCATTTGTTTTAGTTATTTGTTTATATTCAGCAATTTCTTCTGCTAATTTTTTAGCCAAAGGAGCACACGCGCTTGTACCACCTACATTCACCTTTGGCTCATCAAATACAATTAAAATGCTGTATTTTGGATTTTCAATTGGAAAAGCTATATATAATGAAGCAATTGTCTTTTGATCATCGTATTTACCATTTACCGCTTTTATTGTCGTACCAGATTTCCCACCGATTCTTACATTATTAGAATATACTTTTTTTACGATGCCATTTGTTACACCATGTTCCATGATTACTCTCATTTTGTCACTTGTTTCTTTTGAGATAATCTGATTTTTAACGATAGCTTCATTATCTTTTACTTTAATTTTATTATCTTCATCTTTTTCAACATTCTTAATGTTGATTTGAGGTTCTAATAAATAACCTCCATTAACAACTGCATTTGCAGCCATAATCATTTGAATAGGTGTTACGGAAATGCCGTGCCCATAACTCATTGTTGCAAGTTCTGCCGCTCCTATATCGGATACAGACTTTGGAATTTGTCCATTAGATTCCCCAGGTAAATTAATTCCTGTTTTAGTTCCAAATCCAAAACCATTTATATATCTGTAAAACTTGTCTCTTCCTAAATGTCTAACCATTTGAACTAAAGCTGGGTTACAGCTATTATCTAAGGCTTCAGTAAATGTTTCTTTTCCATGTGGATTCTGCCAATTAAAACATCTAAGAGTAACCCCTGGTATATCTCTTATAAATCCATTACAAAAGAAAGTTGAATCTAAAGTATCTGTCTTTTCTTCTAAAGATGAAGATGCTGTTATAAGTTTAAATACAGAACCTGGTTCATAAGCATCACTTACAGCAGGATTTCTCCACATAGAAAATATCTTTTTTAACTTTTCTTTTTCATCTAAGTTTTCAAAACTTTTAAGAGTATTATCGTCAAGAGGAACGTTAGGATTGTTGGTATCATATTTTGGATAACTATCCATTGCTAAAATATCCCCATTTGTAACATCTGAAACAATTACACTCATCTTTATAGGTTTTTCTTGATCATAATATTGCTTAGCATATTCTGAAACATATTTTTGAATGGTACTATCAATAGTTAAATATAAATCTTTACCATCTTTTGCCTCAACAACATCTTCAACTGACTTATTAAGACTTTCTCTAATAACTCTTTTAGATCCATCAGTTCCTGAAAGAGAATCATTTAAATAATTTTCAATTCCACTTTGTCCACCGTTTTCATTTGCATGACCAACAATAAAAGGTGCCAAAGTTCCATCTATATAGTTTCTGCTTTGTTCAATTTCAACACTAATTATTGATGAATTTATTTCTTTAATTTCTTTTGCCAATTCAGGACTAATACTCTTTTTTATTTTAAAATTCGTTCCTCTATCAGCTCTGTCAAAAACTTTTTTCTTATCCAGTTCAAGAGCTGCAAAAATTTCATCTAATTTTTTCTCTTCAGCTTCTTTAGCCTTTTGTGAATATTGTTTAAACTTATCATATTCTAATACTGAGAAATAAACTTCTCTATTATTATTAACACTAATTATAATTGAATTTTTAGATTTTATAATTGAATTTTGTTCTTCTGTAATATTCTTTTGTATCAATAAATTGTTATATTGATCAGCTTTTTCTATAATTTCTTCTTTATTTAATTGTAATAATTCAAAGATTTTATCTAGTTTTTGTGTTTCTGTATCTTTAATCTTCCCACTAGATTTTTTATAACGGTTATAATCAAGAGTAGAAAAATATCCATTATAAACACTAATACTTTTAGCTAAAGTATTCCCGTTCCTATCAAAGATTGTTCCTCTTTTTGCCTCAAGAGGTGTATAACTAACAGAATCTTTAAATTGTTCAACACTATATTTATTTTTTGAATATAATTGTAAATATGCCAATTTAACAATTATTACACTAAAAAGTATGATAAAAATAAAAAATAAAACAGCCGAACGAGAAGAGACTGTTTTATTTTTAATACTATATTTCTTTTTATTCATTTAAACTCCCCTTGTCTAAGTTTAAGAAATTAATCAATCTTATCCAAATATTTAACTTGTTCCTTCTTAGGAAAATCCATATTGTAATTAAGTCTTGCAATCTTTGCAATTCTATCTACAGATTTATAAGGCTCAAGTTTCATATAATTATCATCTCTTTCTGTTTCTAACGAGCGAATTTCAGAGTTAAGTGTATTTATCATTCTATTTTGTTGAGCAATATTTAGATATCCATATAAAATTACTACACTAAAAGTTAATGTAATAAAAGTGAATATAAAAAGTGTAATATTTTTATATAAACTGGATTCTCTGGTAATTCCGTAGGCTTTTTTATTTTTCTCCGAAATTCTCTCGCCTGAAACATTCATATATTTTACTTGAGCCATACTCATATAAATCATCCTCCTAAATTTTTGAACAAACCCTCAATTTTGAACTTTTCGATCTAGGGTTATCATTCATTTCTTCTTTGGAAGGCACCAAAGGCTTCTTTGTTAAGATTTTTACTTTTGGCTTGTGATTACAAACACAAACATATAATTCCTTAGGGCAAATACAACCTCTTGCCAATTCTTTAAATGATTCCTTAACAATTCTATCTTCCAAAGAGTGAAAAGTTATAATACATAATCTACCATCTTTATTTAGTCTTTCTACTATATCTGGAATAACTTTCTTTATTACTTCTAATTCTCTATTAACCTCAATCCTTATTGCTTGAAAAACTCTTTTTGCAGGATGTCCTCCCTTAGCTCTAACAGATTTTGGAATAGCTCTTTCGATAATATCAACCAATTCAAAAGTAGTTTCTATTAACTTTTCTTTTCTATAATTAACAATAAATTCTACAATTCTTTTTGTCCATTTTTCTTCGCCATAGTTGTAAAAAATATATTCTAATTCATCAGAACTATAATAATTCACAACATCGAATGCACTTTTTTTTAGATCTCTATCCATTCTCATATCCAATGGAGCATCTATCATATAAGAAAAACCTCTTTGACCATTATCTATTTGATAAGAAGAAACACCGATGTCTAATAAAACACCATCAACTTTGTCAATTCCATAATAATCTAGTATTTCTTTAAAATTTTCAAAATTACTTTTATAAAATAAAACATTATCTGAAATCTTTAAAAGTCTATCTTTGGCAACTACCAACGCTTCTTCATCCTGATCAACACAAATCAGTTTTCCATTTTTTATTCTTTTTAAAATTTCTGTTGAGTGCCCAGCACCTCCAACAGTCAGATCAACATATATTCCGTTAGGTTTAATATCTAAATTATCTATTACTTCATCTAACATTATAGGTATATGATTAAATTCCATAAATAATTTCCTTAAAAATCAAGACCATCGAATCTTTCAGACATAATAGTATCGTCACTATATTCTGATTCACTGTATTCATCCCATTTTTCTTTAGACCATATTTCAATTCTGTCAGAAACACCGATAATCATAACATCTCTTTCAATTTCAGCAAATTCACGTAAATTTTTATTTACTAAAAATCTCCCTTGTTTATCTAAATCTGCATTCATTGCACAGCTACAAAAGAATCTTGTAATTGAACGAACATCTTTTTTGCTAAAACCTTTTGAATTAAGTTGTTCTGTAAATTCAGTCCACTTTTCTTCCGTAAATACAAATAGACAGCCTTCAAGACCTCGAGTTACTACAAAATTAGATCCTAACTCATTTCTGAATTTTGATGGCATAATTAATCTGCCTTTATCATCTAAAGTATGTGGAAAATCTCCAATAAACAATGCCATCACCCCCTAAAATTGTAACTCCATTTTACTCCATATTAACCCACATTTTTTATTACACTTATATTTTACACCATTTTTTCATATTTTGCAACCCTTTTTTTGAAAATTTTTATAAATCTTATCACAAAGAAATGTGTAAATTTCAATAATTTTAAAAAAGCTATAAAAAAGTGGAGTGAATTTTCCATTTTTTTTAGTTTTTTTAGTATTTTTTTCACAAAAAAACTACATAGATTTAATCTATGTAGTTAAAAAATTTTTTAAAGTAATAAATTATAAATTATTAATGTCCTTTCCATATTTTCTATTCAAAAAGAAAAGTATAGTTCCAACAATTACACCAACAAGTGATAGAACTTGAGAAACCCTAAATCCTAAAAACATTAGGCTATCAGTTCTCAAACCTTCTACGAAGAATCTTACAATTCCATATAAAATTGCATAAAGCAAAATAATCTCACCTTTCTTCTTTTGATATTTTCTCATATATATCATTAAAAATATAAAAATTAGAAAATTTCCAATTGATTCATATAAAAATGTCGGATGATATTTTTTACCATCTATAATAACAGCCCAAGGTAAAGTAGTTTCAGTTCCATGAGCTTCTTGATTAATAAAATTTCCCCATCTTCCAATTGCTTGACCAAGTATTAATCCTGGAGCACAAACATCAGCTAAATCTCTAAAATCAATTTTTTTATATTTACCAAAAAAGTAAACTACAATAACAGAAGCTATTACAGCTCCATATATTGCAAGTCCACCTTCTCTTATATTAATTATAGATAAAAAATCGCCTTTATAGCTTTCCCATTCAAATATTACATAATATATTCTTGCCCCAATTACACTAATAGGTAAAGCAAAAAGCAAAAGGTTTGAAATTTCATCCTCTTCAATATTTCTAAGTTTGGAGTTTTTTGTTGCTACAAAAAGTCCTGCCATAATACCAAAACAGATGATAATTGCATACCACATTATATCAATTCCAAATAAAGAAAAAGCAACTCTATCAATTTTTACTTCCATATTTCCTCCTAACTATACTTATTATCTTTAAATTTAAGAAAAATATAAATTAAAAGAATACATATTGTAGATAATACAAGTACATTTAAAAATAAGACAAAGAAAAATTCTTCCGGTAAAATTCTTATCATTAAATCTGTTTTATAATCTAAAAGCCATAAATCATTGTTAAAAAACAACTTATGAAAATAAATAAAACTCTCAGAAAAAAACATAGAACAGACTCCTAAAAAAGAAATTACAGCTATATATGATATGAGTATATACTTTCTAATATATTTAAAAAATAACTTATCATTTTTTATTAATTTATATATAAATACTATCAAAGTAATTATAAATAAAGATGTATAAACAACCCTATCAAGTTTAAATAGTTTATACACATCTTCCATATGAGAAATTTCTTTTTCATTAAAATGATTTTTTAATACTTCTTTATCACCATTTTTAATAAATTCAACCAGAGAATTACTTGCACTTTCTATCCATTCTTTAGAAAGTCCTGACTCCTCCTCAATTTTATATTCATTATGAAAATTGTTATAGTAAGAAATATCCTTAGCCATAAAATCTATTGAATATAATAAAATAAACAAAATTATGCTTAAAGAAATCAAAAAAGCAAATATTTTTTTCATATTATTCTACATCTAAATCTTCTGGTATATCCCAATTATGATAAACATTTTGAACATCGTCATTATCTTCAAGTTGATCTATCATCTTAACCATTTTCTTAATATTATCAGGATTTGAAATTTGAGAATTATTACTTGGAACATATTCTAAATCACAAGCACTAAAAGTATATCCCTTTTCTTGTAAAGCATCTCTTAAAGTAATGAAGTCAGAAACTTCAGAATAAATTGTATAAACTTCATCATCAGATTCAAAATCACTTGCACCATTTTCTAAAGCAAAGTCCATTAAATCATCTTCTTCAGCTTGATCTTTTGAGATAACAACAACACCTTTTTTTTCAAACATAAATAGCACTGAACCATTTTGCCCTAGATTTCCACCATGTTTATCAAATGCATGTCTTACATCTGCAGCTGTTCTATTTCTATTATCTGTTAAACATTCAACTACAACTGCAATTCCTTCAGGACCATAACCTTCATAAATTATAGTTTCATAGTTGCTTGCATCTCCATCTCCAGCAGCTTTTTTTAATGCTCTTTCGATATTATCATTAGGCATATTTTCAGCTTTAGCCTTTTCTATCGCAGTTTTTAAAGCTGGGTTATATTCAGGGTCTGCTCCTCCTTCTTTAACTGCAACAATTATATAACGTGCAAGTTTTGTAAATATTTTTCCTCTTCTTGCATCTTCTTTTCCTTTTTTATGTTTAATCGTACTCCATTTATTATGTCCTGACATAATTACCTCCTAAACCCTTTGGCAAAATTTCTCTTATGTTCTGAGATTTTAACCATTCTTTTTATTTTTTCTTCTATATTTTTATCTAATTTTTCATTATTTATAAATTTTTCTAAATCATCGTAGGAAAATCCCATTTCATCTTCATCAGTTTGATTTTCGAAAAGCCCTGCACTTGGAGGCTTTTGAATTATCTTATCGGGAACACCCAAAAATCTTGCAAGTTCAAAAATTTCTCTCTTTGTAAAATCTACAAGTGGCATAAGATCAGAACCACTATCCCCATATTTAGTAAAGTATCCAACAGTAAATTCTGATTTATTGCTTGTTCCAACTACTAAATATCTTTTTAGTTGTGCATAATAATATAAAGTAGTCATTCTAAGTCTTGGCTTAACATTAGCATAAGCCATTGAATTATCCCCTTTTTCAACAGAATCTACAAAAATAGAATAAGTCTTAGATAAGTCAACCTTAATTGCATTAAGTTTAAATTTATCTATTACCAACTTAGCATCTTTTTCATCTTCTAAAGAACTATTTATTGGCATCATAATAGCTAAAGATTCATCATCAAAGGCTAGTTTTGAAAGCGCAGCAATAACAGCTGAATCAACTCCACCGCTAAGGCCATAGACAATACCTTTACAATTAGCTTCCTTAACAGAATCCCTAAGCCATTCAACAAGTTTATCAACAACTTCTTTCATAATACACCTCCTTAAAATCTTTATTATTAATAAAAAATTAAAATACTATTTGTTTCCTTAATTAATAAATAGTGCAAAACTGTAACTATTATATCAAAAAATAAAAAAAAATTCTACAAAACAATAAAAAAAGCTATGTAATCATAGCTTAATTTTTTTCTTGATATTCTCTAAAACTTTTATTTACATCTGCTAAATGAAAATTATGATGATTTTCTCTCTGATCTTCTGGCGGTAACTTCATATAATCTCCATATAAAACCTTTAAGTATTCATCGTAATTTTCTGGAGCATTAACTTTCAAATTCTCAAAGTCTACTTTTACTCCTTTTCCAAAAAAATCTCTTTTAAATGGCATAATATAAAAATTATCAACCATACATGCTACATACTCACAATCTTCAAACTTTGGATTATCTTTTGGAACTGACATTTTTGAAATATCAGTTTTTAATTTATTAGGTATAGTTTCTCCTAATTTATAAACAAATTTTTTGCCAAATCCACTTAATGCATTTGAAAAAGCATTAGTATCTGCCTCTTCAAAAACTGGTTTTTCCTTAACTCTTAAATCTAATACCTTATTTTGACCTTTAATGTATCCATCAAGCGGAAAAACATCAATAAATACTCCATGATTAATATCTACATCTAAAACATGTTTTTCAAAAAGAGCAGTATTGCTATCTCGAAGTTTTGCAAAATTTAAAGCATATTTTGGATCTGATTCCATTGTTTGAATAAAATAATTTTCCGGTAAATATTCACTAGCCTCTTTTACAAATCTATCATAATCCCCTCTTGGCATACAGACATCTACATCATCATCCCACGGAATAAAACCTTTATGTCTAATTGCACCAAGTAAAGTTCCAAAGCCAATATAATAAGTTAAATTCATTTTTTCACAACAAGAAATAAAATTTTGTAAAATTTCTAATTCTTTTTTCTTTAATGCTTCAAAATCTATATCAAACTTTTGCTTTTTATATTCACTTTTCATTTTCCAAGTATTTCCAGAACTAAATTTAAAAACCATTATTTTTCTTCCTTTGGTAATTGTAACATTATTAAATAACCTACAACAAATAATGGAATTATACCTAATATAGAATATCTTGGATTATGTGTTAAAGTAGTTATTAAACTCATAATAAATGGTCCAATTATTGCAGCAAATTTACCAAAAATATTATAGAAACCAAAAAATTCATTTGCATTTTCTTTTGGAATAATTTTTGCATAATAACTTCTACTCAATGCTTGTATTCCACCTTGAGCAGATGCTATAAATGTTGATAACACGAAAACATGAACCAAATTGCTCATAAAATAAGCAAATATTACTGAAACCATATATGTTATAATTCCAACTTTAATCATAGTTCTAGTTCCAAATTTACTAGCTAATCTTCCATAAATAATAGCAAAAGGAAAAGCCACTATTTGAACATAAATCAAAATTCCCAAAAGTACAAGTGTATTAAACTTATCTGCATCTAAAACAGATGTAGCATAAGGTATAACCATCTTTATGATAGTATCTACTCCGTCAATATATAAAAAATAAGAACATAAAAATATAACTACAACCTTATTTTTCTCAATATTTTTTAAAGTATGAAGAACCGTACTAAAACTTTCTTTAACCGGATTTGGAACAGGTTCTACTCCATAAACTTGATCAACATTTTTATACATTGGTATTGTAAGTGCTAACCACCAAACAGATGTAATAACAAATCCTATTTGATAACCTAAAGGATTTTTCATTCCAAAAAGCAAAACAGCTCCTAAGCAAAAAATAAAAGGTATAACACTAGCTATGTATCCATAGGCAAATCCTGCCGTACTAATTTTGTCCATTCTATCATCATGAGTAACATCAACTAAAAATGCATCATAAAAGATATTAGAACCTGCAAAAGTTACACTTCCCAAAACAAAAAAAGACATTAATAAAGGTAAGCCAAACTCTCCTGCAAATGATAAAAATAATGTTGAAAAAATTGCAATTAATGAGAATAAAGTAAATAACTTTTTCTTCATACCCTTAAAATCAGCTATAGTTCCAAGTACAGGACTAAGAACAGCAATAATAATGCTGGCAAATGAATTGTAATAACCTAAATTCATTTCGTTTCCACCGACCATTCCAAAATAAATCGGGAATAATGCAGTAGTAATCGCCATAGAATAAGCAGAATTTGCACAATCATATAAAATCCAGCTTAATTCTTTTTTTGAATAACCAAACATATATTTCCTCCAAAAATTATAATAACAAAAAAATTAAAATAAACTAGATTTTCATTTCAAAAATAAATTTAAATTAACAGATGTAAACTCTTAATTTTTATAACTAAATTCCTTTTAATTCGTTATCTATTCTTAATTTTTTGCCAAAACTATTATATCATATTTAAAAACGATTGTCTATTGTCAAAAACTAATAATAACTAGCTGAAAAATAAAGAAAAAAGAAGAAATAATTTCAACTCCTTCCTTATAATATAATTTAGATTTTAGTTACTTTTACTGATTCAGCAAGTTCAACAAAATATTTTCTAATTTTTTCTTGTAAATCTAATGGACTATTAATAAAATCATTTAGATGCTTTTAAGTTCAACACCTATTCGTTCTTTTTTTCGTTCTTTTTTTCCTTCTTCTAATGCTTCTCTTATTATCTCAAAAAGATTATATCCATCACTAGTCCAAAAATATTCAGATAAATTATGAATATCAGAGCTGATATTATCTCCCCATGGTGGAGTTAATTTGAGATTATCTATATCCCAAACTACTTTATCAGTGCCAAACTTTCTAAATAATAACTCAATTTCATTTAATTCTCGAATTGCAGAATCAATATTCTCATACTTTAATTTCCCTTCATATAATTCTTTCATCAATATTGGAAATTTACTTCCCCAATTTGAATTTTCAAGATTAACACAAACTGTTGAGAAAAAAGAATGAAGAAAATCAGGTTGTCCAATTGAATACCATAAAAAATCTATTTTAAGTCCTACTGCCATAATATCTCCTTTTTATTAAATTTTTTATTTTTTAACTTCTATTTATAATCCAAGTCTATTTCTTTTTCTGTTATATTGTCAAAAAATTTAATTTTACCATCTATTTTTACTAATTGTAAATCAGTTCCAACTGGTAAAGTATAGATTTCTATTATTGCTGGTTCTATTTCTGCCACTGTATTAAAATCACAAACCACCATATTATTTGGATTATTTATATACTCATCTGTATCTATATTTGAAAAAAATCTCCATCCTGTATCTGATGGATGAGCCCCTTTCTCTCTTAAAATCCAAGTTAATCTACCTTTACCTTCTAAAATATTTTTTGAAACTATACATGCTCCCGCATTTTTTATAAATTCTGTATTAAATTCTGTCTTTTTAAAAAATTCTTTTAATTTACGAAACATATTTTTTAATCCTTTCATATATACTTTCTTTTTGCTTAATAAGAGCATTTTATATTTTTACAAAAAATTGTCATACAACATTCCTATTATTATATCATTATTGTATAAATAGTTAAATAAGAACCCCACCCTTCCACGATGCTTCGCATCGGGTTGGTTCCCAGGAACCTTGTTATTTCACAATAAAAAAGAGAAGAAATTTATTAATTTCTTCTCTAATAAGTTCATTATTTTAAAATATAAACTTTTACATTTCTTCTTCCGAATTTAGCAGCTTGAGATCTATTTGTAAAGCAAAGATCAATTCTATTTCCCTTTATAGCTCCACCTGTATCTTCAGCAACAGCATAGCCATAACCTTCAATATATAATTTTGTTCCTAAAGGAATTACTCTAGGATCTACGGCAACTACCCCATATCTAAGCTTTGTTCCCAATCTTGTTGTGCTATATCCACCATTTTCTGCTGGATCATTAGTATATGAAGTTGCATTCATAACTAGAACCTTACTATAGTTAAAGCTTCCATCACTACTACTATTATTACTAGTGCTAGCACTAGATGATTCAGTTTTTGATTTTTCACTAGTAGATTTTTCTGCTGTGGATTTTGCAGTACTTGATTCTTCAGATTCTTTCTTTTCTTCTTTTGGAACTACTTTGCCGTCTACTAACTTCTCATTATCTTTTAAAGTAACTTGTTCTGAAACAGCATTTTCGTTCTTTTTATCTGAATTTGAATCTGAAACAGTAATTTCTCCCTTAGAATCATTAACTTCAAATCCTGTTACTTCTTCTTTATTTATTGAGGATAACAATGATCTAAAATTTACATATTTTTCTAATTTATCTGTAGAAACATAATATAAATTTTTAGCTTCTGATTCTGTAACAAGTTTTTCAATATCCAAGTTCATAGAATCTGAATCCATAACTAAATAGTTATATCCACTCTTATCAGCCAAAATATAAGAACTTACCATATCTGTTAAATTTTTATTTTCTGATAAAACAACATTGTCATTCTTTCTTAATGAGAATCTATCCTTGAATGTTTTTAATAAATCTTTTCCATCCAATGAATAACTTTTTATGTCTTTCTTATCTTTACCAGATAAATCATATATTTTTGACTTTAACTTTTCTGTAACAGAGTTAACTCCATCATAAAAGTATATGTTTTTTTCGTTTTTCACTTCTGAAATTATATTTTCATCAATTTCCTTAGTTGAATCATAAATGTACAAATTCATATTATAAATTCGTGCATAATGAATAGCTCCTAAAATATCAGAATCATTTCCTGAATCTACAACCAAAAGATCACGTTTTTCTGAAACCTTATTTACGTGATAATTTGTATCGTCTGGATTATCGGAACCAATTCTTTCGAATTTGATGTCTAAACCATTCAAAATATCATCTGAAATTGAACTTTTATCTCCAACAACATACACTTGCTCACTATTTTTTAAAATAGCTTTCGAAACGTCATCAATATTATTATTCTTTACAGGAATAACAACTCCACCCTTATCTAATGAAAGTAAACCTGCCAAACTGAAGCTAATTTTATCGTCTATATTAACTACATAAGATATCTTAGATGCACTACCTTTAGTGTTATCTAAAATTCTGTCGTTTACCTTTTCAATAGTTTTGGAATCGGATTCTGATGAGATTACAAATCCTTTAACCTTTTCGTCTGCAAGTGACTTAGATGAAAATCCAGAAAATGTAGCATAAACACACAAACATGCTAAAACACTTCTAAATATTGCTCTTTTCAAATAATCACTCCTTAATTAAATTAATCAGCAATAAGCTGACAATAGAATTATAATGATTTTCTCCAAAATCGTCAACAAAATTCCTATTTTTCAATGAATTTTTCAAAAAAAAATAAAAATTTAACAATATTTTTAATTCAAAATGAGTGTTTGTAACATTTTTGTAATTTTTTGAGAAATATAGTTCCCTAGTTTTCAAAGGTTACAGAATGGTTACAAAAAATGACCTGTTTTCCCAAGCGAAAACTAAAAAATATTAAAAAAATGTAATATCTGCTATTTTTTTACATTTTTTTATCTCTATTTTTTCTCGTATTTACTATATATGACATCAATGACATAGAAAAAATAAGGGCAATTCCTATTAAACTATAAATACTTACTGACTCTCCAAGTATTACTTTTCCCAAAACAACTACAAATACAATTCCTAAATAATTAAATATACTTACTTCAGAAGCATTTGCATATTGATAACTAATAGTTAATCCAAACTGACCTACTGCAGATGCAATTCCAATTAAAATCAAATAAATTAACATCTTAAAATCAGGAATATTTAAATTATTAAAAATAAAAGGAAAACTACAAATAGTTGAAAACAAAGAAAATACAAAGATTATAGTCTCAGTTCTTTCAGCCTTTCCTATTCTTGATACACACATGTATGCGATAGATGCACTAAGAGCAGAGCTCATTGCAACTAATGCGGGAAATAATCTAGAATTAAATTGTGGTCTTACTACAAAAATTGCTCCAATGAAAGAAAATGTTAATGTTAAAAATCTTTCTAATGTAAACTTTTCTTTAAATATAAAACAAGCAATTAAAACTACAAAAATAGGACTAGTTCTTTGCAATATTCCTGCATCTGCAACAACCATATGATTTATAGCATAAAAATTAAAAATAACTCCCATATATCCAAAAGCTGATCTCATTAGTAGTAATTTTCTATTCTTTTTTTCGCCTAAAAATCTACTACCTCTTATAAGAATATATATAGTACAAATAATAAGCATTACAAAATTTCTCATAAAAACTTGTTGCATAAGTGTAAATTGACCTGATGTTAGCTTTACAAAAATCTGCATAAAACTAAAACCAAGTGTAGAAATAATCATAAAAATAATACCTAATTTTAAATTTTTATTTTTGGAATTATCTACCATAATACCTCCTTATTAAAAAAATAAATGCCACGCAAGTGGCATTTATTAAAAATATAATTTTAAGAAATTATTATAATGATGCTTCATAATCAGCGTCATTAGTTAATTTTTCTAATTCAGCTGGATTAGACATTTCAATTTTGCAAACCCATGCAGCATAACAATCTTTGTTAATTTCACCTGGTTCATCGTCTAATAATTCATTTACTTCTATAACTTTTCCTGAAACAGGAGCGTTAATATCACTAGCAGCTTTTACTGATTCAACAGAAGCTAAAGATTCGCCAGCTTCTACTTCATCATCAACTTCTGGAAGTTCAACGTAAACAATATCTCCTAAGTGATCTTGTGCATAATCAGCTAGTCCAACTGTTACTACATTTCCTTCAACTTTTACCCAATCATGATCTTCAGTATAAAGTAATCCTTTTTCTACTCTCATTCTAATATACCTCCTAAAATTTTTACTATAACAATACATCCAATTATGTACTATTCTATTGGACATCCACTATAATATTATAGTATACTTAAATTATAGTGTAGATTGAAAAAAATTTCAATACCTTTTATTAATTTTTTAGTGTTTTTTTGAAATTTATTCGAAAAAATTTCAAAAATTTTTAATTATTTATATTAAAAAGTATAATTGCATTATATTTCGTACCAAATAAAGCATAGTAAAAAATAAAATAGTATGAATTTTTAACATAAATTTTAGCTATATATTTTTACTTTTTTAAAGTATATAATTTTTTTATTTAAATTTTTTAAAAATTTTTTTGGGAAAACTTTTGTTTTTTAATGTTTTTAATTGATTTTTTTATAATTTGTTGTATAATATATGTTAATATATTTTTTTAGTAAATTTTGTTGTTAGACAATGAATTTTTTATATAACAAAAAAATACAAATTTGTATATTGTAAAATTTTTATTGTCATGAATAAAATTTTTAAAAGTATGTTTATAATAAATAATTTAATTTAGGAGGAGAAAATATTATGTGGGAAACAAAATTCCAAAAAGAAGGCTTAACATTTGATGATGTACTTTTAATTCCAGCAAAGAGTGAAGTTCTACCTAAGGATGTTAATTTATCATCACAACTTACAAAGAAAATCAAGTTAAATATTCCTATTATTTCTGCTGCAATGGATACTGTAACAGAACATAAGATGGCTATTGCAATGGCAAGAGAAGGCGGACTTGGTGTAATACATAAGAATATGCCTATTGAACTGCAAGCAGAAGAAGTTAAAAAAGTTAAACGTTCAGAAAGTGGTGTAATTAATGATCCATTTTTCTTAACTCCAAATCATAGAGTTCAAGAAGCTGAAGATTTGATGAGAAAATATAGAATTTCAGGCGTTCCAATAGTTAATTCAATGGAAGAAAAAAAATTAGTTGGAATTTTAACTAATAGAGATTTAAGATTTTTAGAAGATTATTCAGTTAAAATTGATTCTGTAATGACAAAAGAAAATTTAGTAACAGCTCCTTCTAATACTACTTTAGATGATGCTACAAAAATTTTAAGAAATCATAAAATCGAAAAATTACCTCTTGTAAATGAAAAAGGAATTTTAACAGGTTTAATAACTATTAAAGATATAGAAAAAGTTGTTAAATATCCAAATTCTGCAAAAGATGCACAAGGAAGACTTCTTGTAGCAGCTTCAGTTGGGACTGGTGCCGATACTTTTGAAAGAGTAGAAGCTCTTGTAAATGCTGGTGTTGATGCTTTAGTTATAGATACTGCTCATGGTCATTCTATGGGAGTTGTAAGAAAAGTTAAAGAAATTAGAGAAAAATATCCAGATCTTGATATTATTGCAGGAAATGTTGTAACAGCAGAAGCAACAAGAACACTTTTTGAAGCAGGTGCTGATGTTGTTAAAGTTGGTGTTGGTCCTGGTTCAATCTGTACAACAAGAGTTGTTGCAGGTGTAGGAGTTCCACAAATTACAGCTGTTTATGATTGCGCTACTATTGCAAGAGAAATGGGAAAAACAATTATTGCAGATGGTGGATTAAAATATTCAGGAGATGTTGTTAAAGCTCTTGCTGCAGGTGGAAATGTTGTAATGTTAGGTTCAATGCTTGCAGGAACTGATGAATCTCCGGGAGAATTTGAAATTTACCAAGGAAGAAGATTTAAAACTTATAGAGGTATGGGTTCTCTTGCTGCAATGGAAAAAGGATCAAAAGATAGATACTTCCAAGAAGAAGGTAAAAAACTTGTTCCGGAAGGTATTGAAGGAAGAATTCCTTATAAAGGAACTTTAGCAGATGCAATCTATCAAATCGTAGGTGGAATTAGAGCAGGCATGGGATATACAGGCGCTAAAGACTTACAAACTTTAAGAGATACTGCACAATTTGTCAAAATGACAGGTGCTGGACTTATTGAATCTCACCCACATGATGTTCAAATAATTAAAGAAGCTCCAAACTATTCTAAATAGAGAAAAAGGCTATTCGATTTAAATCGAATAGCCTTTATTATTTTTATAATCAGAATACCATTTAGGTATAATTGTTTTAAAATTCTCATAATTTTCAAAAGTCTTATAAAATCTTCTCTTCATTCCAAGAATTTCTTTTTCTCCAAATTTTTCAGCCCATTTAATTGAATATAAGGTATAACAAGCGACATAAATTGCTTGAATTTTCCAAAATTCATTTGGAACATTATCTTCAAAATAAGAGTCAATCTGCCCTACACAGTATGGAATACTAAACTCTATCCCGAAACTTTCTAATTTATAAAATTCCTCATAAGAGTTGGATATTTCCCAACGATTAAAATCTATAACACCTATCTCATTATTTTCCATTAAAATTAAATTTGAAGGATGAAAGTCTCCATGTAAATAAGAATAATTTCTACAAACTTTATCTACACTTCTTTTAACATATTCAATAAATTTATCGTCATTTTCAACTCTCACATCAGATGACTCATATTTTTCTATTTTATCCAACAATTTTATTTTCAGCCTATCATCAAAATTTTTATCCTCAACTTTTAGACTGTGAATAGCTTTTAGAATTCTCCCTGCTTTTCTTCCAAGTAAATATTGCTCTTCTATTGAAAATTTTGGAAGTTCCTCACTTAAATCAACTCCGTTAATCCAAGATAAGAGCATATAGACATTCTTTTTATCATTACATATTCCAAAACTAATAGGCTTTGACATTTCAAAGCCTAGTTTAGAAAATTTTGAAATAACTTCATATTCTTCTTTTTTTTGTTCATAAAGAGAAATATCGGATAATCTTAAAAGCAAATACTCATCTTTATTTTTCAATTTTATCTTAAACTTTTTATCTTTAGAATATCCTTTATTTATCTTTTCAACACTCTCTATGTTTTCTAATTCTTTTATACCTTTTAAAAATTCAAACATATATTCTCCAATTAACTATTGATATACTGCCCTACTTCCTCCAATCAATTTTGGTCTTGAAGTTAACGCAGTTAAATGTGCATTTCCTATTTCTTTTATTGATAATCTAACGGGAACTTGAACAAATTTAACATGCATTCCGATTGATGTATCTCCTATATCAAGTCCTGCTTTTGCAACTATTTTTTCTACAACCACAGGATTTTTAAATAATTCGTATGCAGAAGTAGCTACTCCACCACCTGCATTTTTTTGTGGAACTACATTAACTATTTCAAAATTATTTTTAATCGCAACTTCTTTTTCTATAACTATTGCTCTATTCAAATGTTCACAACATTGAACTGCAAAATTAACTTTAATTTTATCTAACTTTTCTTTTATAGTCTCAACAATTAGCTTTCCTACTTCAATATCAGTATCTTTTCCTATATATTTTCCTTTTACCTCACTTGTACTACAACCTAAAACAAAGATGTCTCCCTCTTCAAATTTAGCTTTTTCGATAAGTTCATCCATACAAATTTCTAAATCTTCTCTAATTTTACCTAAATCCATAACGACCTCCTAAAAAGTACTAATCTTTTTAACAGTTTTTAAAAGCAAGATTAATCCTGTTACAGCAGAAATAAAATCAACTATCGGATAACTAATCCATGCTCCTAAAACACCAAATCTTCCTACCATAATTATAACTATCGGAATATATAGAAGTGTTTCTCTATAAATTGATAAGAAAAAATTATATTTTTCCTTTCCGACTGATTGGAAAAAGTATATACAAATATAATAAAAACTTAAAATCGGAAAAACCAGAATTACATATTTAAAACTATCTGCAGCCATTTGTAAAAGTCTTTCGTCTTTTAGAAATAAACCTATAATAAATCTAACATTATAATTCATAAATATCCATATAAGAGTGGATAATGAAAATACAAAAATAAATCCTGTTTTTAAAATTTTCTTGATTTTAACAAAATTTTTCGCTCCATAGTTAAATGAAATAAGTGGTTGAATTGAACTACTTACTCCTATCATTGCAACAAACATAAACATAGAAACTTTTGTTATTACTCCTACTAGAATAATCGCATCATTACCGCCAACCGGCAAAAGTAAATGATTAAGTACACTAATTAAAATGGCATCTGAAAATTCTATTATAAATGAAGAAAAACCTATCGTCAAAATATTAAATGAAATTTTGGGGTCAAGTCTTGGAATTAAAGAAAAATTATTTTCTCTTTGTAATTTTTTTACAAAGATAAGTGAAAATAAAAAAGATATAAATTGGCTCGAAATAGTAGCAATCGCCGCTCCTTCAACAGCCATATTCAAATTTTTAATTAAAATATAATCTACAAATATATTTATTAAAGCTCCGATACTTGAAGCAATTAACATAACTTTCATATTTCCGTAAGCTATGTTCATATAACCGAAAACCGTTGTAAAAGCTAAAAATATACTACCAAACATAACTATTCTAAGATACCTTATAGAATAAGTTAGAATATCATTTCTAGCCCCTAAAAACATACAAATATCCTTAACAAACAGAATTGTTATAATTGTAACTGCAAATATAATAAGTAAAGTTAGTCCATTTACCGCTGTTGTATATTTTGTTATATCTTTATTTCTTTTTTCTCCAAGTCTTCTGGAAATTAAATTTGAAACTCCTATTCCAAGACAAACAGAAATTGCAATAACAAGTCTTTGTAGAGGAAAAACTACACTTAAAGCGCCAATCGAATCGGCTCCGACATATCTACCAACGAAAAATGTATCAACCATATTATATAATTCCGCAATAAGAATACTCAAAATTCCCGGTATTGCAAAATGTAATATCGCCTTAACTATATTAGTTTCGTAGTAAATACTTTTCGTGTCCATTTTTAAACCTCTTTAATCCTCATATCCATTTGGATTATTCACTTGCCATCTCCAACTGTCTTCACACATTTCTCTTATTCCATATTTAGCTTCCCAGCCAAGCTCTTCCTTTGCCTTAGTAGAATCAGCATAACATTCTGCAATATCTCCGCTTCTTCTTGGAGTAACTACATATTTTATCTTTTTACCTGTAACTTCTTCAAAATTTTTAATCATATCAAGAACACTATAACCTTCACCTGTTCCAAGATTATAAATTCTAACAGCCTTACTATCTTCAAACTTTTTAATTGCCTTTATATGACCTAATGCTAAATCTAAAACATGAATATAATCTCTTACACCTGTTCCATCTTTTGTTTCATAGTCATCTCCAAAGACTCTAACATAATCCAATTTACCAACCGCTACTTGAGTTATATATGGAACTAAATTATTAGGAATTCCATTCGGATTTTCTCCTATTCTACCACTCTTATGAGCTCCAATTGGATTAAAATATCTAAGAAGAATAACATTCCATTCATTATCAGAAATATATAAATCTGTAAAAATTTCTTCTAAAAATAATTTTGTTCTTCCATAAGGATTAGTTACAGAAAGTGAAAAATCTTCTTTTATAGGAACTGATTTTGGCTTCCCATAAACTGTTGCAGAAGAACTAAAAATTATATTTTTTACATTAAACTCTCTCATAACTTCTATAAGTTTTATACTTCCATTAATATTATTATCATAATATTCTATTGGTTTTTCAACAGATTCTCCAACAGCCTTAAGTCCTGCGAAGTGAATTACCCCATAAATATCATTTTCTGAAAAAATTTTTCTAAGTATTTCTTTATCTCTAATATCGCCTTTATAGAATCTGAATTTTTTCCCACTGAGCTCTTCAATTATTCTTAAAACTTTTTCGCTGGAATTGTAAAAATTATCTATTATTACAACTTCATATCCTTCATTTAAAAGTTCTATACAAGTATGAGAGCCAATATATCCAGCTCCCCCGGTAACTAAAATTTGTTTCATATTTATCTCCTATTTTATATTCTTAATTAATTCTCTACATCTAATTTCATCTTTTTTTAATTGTTCTATCAGTTCCTCAACAGAATTAAATTTTATATTATCTCTTAATCTTTCTAAAAAGCAAAGTTCAATATCTTTTCCGTAAATATCCTTATCAAAATCAAATATATGCGATTCTATCGTGGATTTTTTGTTATCAAAAGTTGGATTATATCCAACACTTGAAAAACTAAAATATTCATTTTTATCTACTATAGTTTTGGTAAAATAGACTCCCTCTTTTACCATAACATAATTAAAAGAAATCTCCAAATTTGCTGTAGGATAGCCAAGATTTCTTCCTCTTTGAAAGCCGTGAGTTACTTTTCCCTTAATTGAATAATTATCTCCTAACAAATCATTTGCCAATTCAATTTTTCCTGATTTTATGTATTCAATTATTTTTGTACTACTAATCTCAATATTATCATAGCGTAATTTATCAATAATGGTACAAGATAGACACTTTTCTTTCATATAGGACTTTATAAAATCTGTATTCCCTTCACGATTTTTTGAAAATCTATAATCTTTTCCAACCACAATATGTTTTATATTTAGATTAATAGTTAAAAAATCTAAAAATTCTTTTGGTGAAAGATTTTTAATTTTTTCAGAAAATTCAATACTAAAAACATAATCTATTTTAAAACTTTCAAGTTTATTTAATTTATCCTCAAAAGACATTATCCTACTTGCGTTTTGATGAAAAATCAAATCTTTTGTATGGTTTTCAAAGAGAAAAACTGCACTCTTATAACCTTTATCTAATTTTACATTATTTAATTCCGAAATCAATTTTTGATGTCCTCTATGAAAGCCATCAAAATTTCCTAGAGCTACAACAATGTCATCAAATTTAAAATCACTTTCCAAATTTAATTTAAAATGCTCCATAAAAACCTCTTATTTAATCCATATTTTACAATAATTATACAACAAAAAGTACTTAATTTCAATTTTAGAAATCGTAAGTCCTTTAAGTCTATAAAAAATCTTATTTTTACCACATAAAAAAACACGTTCGTTTTGAACGCGTTCTCTCTATAATTTTTCTATTGCATCTAATATATCTGATAAGCAATCAGTATCTAATTTTTCTGCTTCACCTTCATCAACCATTTCAGGTATATTTTTATTTAGAGGTATCTTTGCAACATTTGTAAGACCAAATTTTCTTGAAATATAAGGTAAATCACTTTCACCGAATATATTTACTTCTTCATTACAGCAAGGACATTTAAAATAGCTCATATTTTCAACTATTCCTATAATTGGAATATTCATCATTCTTGCCATCTTAACCGCTTTTTCGACAATCATAGAAACTAAATCTTGAGGAGATGTTACAATTATAATTCCATCTACAGGTAAAGATTGGAAAACAGTTAGAGGAACGTCACCTGTTCCTGGTGGCATATCTACAAACATATAATCAACATTTTCCCATACTACATCTGTCCAAAATTGTTTTATTACTCCACCTATAACGGGTCCTCTCCAAATTACTGGATCAGTTTCTTTTTCGAGCAATAAATTTATACTCATTATTTTAATTCCATTTTCAGTTGTACAAGGAATGATTCCTCTTTCATCGATTTGAGCTTTTCTGTCAATCCCAAATGACTTAGGTATTGATGGACCAGTAACATCAGCATCTAAAATACCAACTTCCTTACCTCTCTTCATCATTCCTGTAGCAAGCATAGAAGTTATTAAAGATTTTCCAACTCCTCCTTTACCACTTATAACACCAATAACTTTTTTTATATCACTAAATTGGTTTTGGTCAACCAATAAGCTTTCAAACTCTTCTGATACTCCACAGCTTGATGCACTAGGGCATCCTGAGCATCCTCCTGAACTACAACTATCACTCATAATAACATCCTCCTATATTTTCAGTTCTTCAGAAATATACATTTTATAGTAAATTCCTTTTTTGTCTAATAATTCTAAATGTGTTCCTTGTTCAAGAATATTTCCATTTTCAATCAAAACAATTTTATCACAATGCTTAATTGTTGATAATCTATGAGCAACAATAATAGATGTCTTTCCTTCTAAAATATCCTTCATCTTATTTTGAATAATTTTTTCAGTTTCAGTATCTATTGAAGAAGTTGCCTCATCGAGTATTAACAATTTAGGATTTTTTATCAAAGCTCTTGCAAAAGATATTAATTGCTTTTGACCGTTTGATATATTATACCCATTTTCTCCAATGACCGTATCTATCCCGTCAGGTAATTTAAAAACAAAATCATCTATTCCCAACAAACTACAAACTTCTAAAATCTCATCATCAGAAGCATCCTCGTTTCCAAACTTAATATTATCTTTAATAGAAATAGAGAAAAGCTGAGGTTGTTGTAATACATAACCTAAATTATTGTACAAACTAGTTTTATCAATATTTTTGTAATTTATTCCATCAAGATAAATATCTCCAGAAGTTGGATTATAAAATTTACAAATCAAATTAACTATTGTTGATTTTCCACTTCCAGTACTACCGATAAAAGCAACACTTTCTCCTTTTTTAATTTCAAAATTAAAATCTTTTAAAATTAATTTATCATCATCAAAATAATGGAAACTTACATTTTCAAATTTTATATTTCCTTCAAAGTTTAAATCACTTTTTTGATTTTCAATAATTTCATCTTCTTCATATAAAATTTGAAAAACTCTTTCCGCAGATGCCTGTGCAGATTTTAAATCAGTAAAAATCTGTGCAAGCATTTTAAATGGTTCAAATATTTGAAAACTATAAGTTAAAAAACTCAAAAAAGCTCCATAGGTCATAACATTTTTCATAACTGAAATTGATGAAAAATTAAAAGCAAAACCGACACCAATACTTGCAACAAACATAACAGCAGGCACAAAAATTGCTGAAATAAGTATAGATCTTAAATTGTATTTCCTATACTTTTCGTTAAATACCTTAAATTCTTTTTTCTTTTTGTCTTCAATTCCAAGTGCTTTAATTGTCTTTATATAACTTAATGACTCCGTATAGCTTCTTATAATTTTAGAGTTATAATCCCTTACCTTTCTTTGAAATCTCAAAATATTTTTTTGAAAAATTAAAGTTACAATATAGATTGCTGGTAATATCAAAAATAACATCAAAGTCAATGTATAACTTAGATATAGCATTATTATTATTGATATTAGCAAGACAATTATACTATGACAGGCATCTATAACTCCCCAACTAAAAACTTCGCTTAGTTTTTGAACATCTGAAGTTAATCTGGAAATCAATTCGCCTGTTTCATATTTCTTTATATTAGTTACTGAAAATTTCTCAATTTTCTCAAAAACTGATTTTCTTATTTCCTTTGATACTTGATATTCAAGCTTACCTCCAAAAACATAGAAGCTATAAATTGCAAGAGTTGAAATTATTACAAGTGAAAAAAATCCAATCCCCGCAAAAATAAAACCCTTTAAATTCTGTTTTGTGATAAAATCGTCAGTTAATAATTTTATAGATAAAGGTACAACTGCTTGTAAAATTCCAGAAATCAAAACTACAAACATAAGCATATAAAGTTTTTTGTATTCTATTTTATAAAATTTTATTAAATCTCTAAAAACATTTATATTTACAACTTTCTTTTTATTCATTATTTACATCATATTCCTTACTTTGAATTTCATTAATTTTACTATACATCCCATTTTTCTTAATCAACTCACTATGTTTTCCGCTTTCAACTATTCTTCCACCATCCATAACAATTATATTGTCACAATTAATTATCGTTGAAATTCTATGAGAAATTAAAATAGAAGTAAATTTTCTATCCATAGACTTTAGTGCATTATTTATTTTTAAATCAGTATTCATATCAACTGCACTTAAGCTATCATCCAAAATCAAAACTTCAAAAGGTTTTAATAAACTTCTAGCAATAGAAATTCTTTGCTTTTGACCTCCTGAAAGATTTATACCGTTATCTACTACGACGGTATCATACTTAGAAGAAAAATTCAAAATTTCATTATGTATAGAAGAAATCTTTGTCGCATCATAAACACTTTTTTCTTCGATATCATTATTTACAATCTTTACATTATCCAAAATAGACATATTAAAGAGTTCACTATCTTGCATAATTGCAGAAATTTTTTCTCTAATATATTTTTTATTTATCTCTTTTATATTAATACCATCAATTAAAATTTCTCCACTTGTAGCCTCAAAAAATCCAAGTAATAAATATACTATCATACTTTTCCCACTACCAGTAGATCCGATAATGCCTAAACTTTCTCCTGAATTTAGAACAAAACTAATATTATCCAAAACAGTATTATCATTTATTTTTAGGCTAACATTTTTAAATTCAATCTTTTTAGAAAATGAAACATCTCTTATTCCATAATCATAATCCTCTTCTGGTAAATCTAAAACTTCATAAATTCTTGAAATTGAAACACTTGCCCTCGCCATATCACTAAGTAATTGTCCCATTTGTCTAATAGGCCAAATAATCATATTAATATAGATAACAAAAGCAATTAAATCTCCAAAATTCATTCTTCCAGCAATAGTTTCATATCCTCCAACTACTAAAATAATTGCAAGTTGTAGGAAAGTTAAAAAGTCATTTACAGCTCTAAATCTTGCAAAAGTCTTCATAAAATTATTTTGAGTTATATTAAATTCTTCATTTTTTTCTCTGAATAGATTTAAAATATAATCTTCTCTATTAAAAGCCTTTATAACTCTTATATTAAATAGAGCTTCTTTGATAAATACCATAAGCTCGCTTTCTGCTTCATCTGTCTTTTTAAAAATTTCACCAATTTTTTTATAAAAAACTGATGATAAAATGGCAATTACAATACAAAGAGTTATACTTATTGTAGCGAGCTTTAAATTTATTAAAGACATAACAACTATAACCAAAGCTATTGTGGCAATGGAGCCAAAGGCATTCACAAGTTGTGCTGAAAAGAGTTTTCTTACAGTCTCAATATCCGAAGAACTTCTTTGAATTAAATCTCCTGTAGAATAATCATTCAAGCATCTCATATCTAAATTTAAAAATTTATGATACATTTTTTCTTTTAAATTATATATTAAATTTTCACAGGCTACATTAGAATAATAATTTCTTAAAAAAATAAAAATACAACTAATACCTGTTAAAATAACAATTACAAAAGCTAATATGTAAATATTTTCTCTAAGATAATCTCTACCACCTATAAGATTAACAGCTTTTTCTAAAATATTGTATTTATACTCTTTATTTCCAATTATTGAATCTACTGTAATCATAATTACAATAGGTGTAAGTCCGGAAAAAATTTGTATAAAAATTGTAGAAATCATAGAAAGAAAATAAGTTAGTCTATTGTTTTTTAAAATCTTCCAAAAAAGTCTAATTTCTTTCAACATACCACCTCATAAAATACTTACATATATTTTAATCTAAATTAGGAAAAAAGGCAAATTTATTTGGATTTGTAAAGTTTTTTTGTTATAATACTTTAAGAGGTGATTTTATGTGTACAACTTTTTCTATTTTTAGAAATGGAGAAACACTACTTGGAAGAACTATGGATTTAAGATCTTATCATAGATATGAATTTAAGTATTTTCCAAAAGATTTTAACTACGAAGAAGATGTCTTTGGAAATAAATTATATACAAAATACAAAATAATGGGAGCAACTTTTAAAGATTATGACCATTTAATTGATGGAATAAATGAAAAAGGACTTTTAGGTTGTACCAACTCCTTTAGAAATGCTATTCATTTTAAAAAAGAGCCTGTAGAGTCAAAAATTAATTTAACATCCACAAAGATTTTAAATGTATTTTTGACAAATTGTGAAACTCTTGAAGATATAAAAAATCTTGCTCCAAAAATTTATATAATTGAAAAATCTCTTGTTGATGAAAACAACTATTCAAGACATTATCATTATATGTTTACAGACAAAAACAATAAAAGTTTGATTGTTGAAATTGAAGACGGAAATTTAAAAGTTTATGAAAATAAATATAATATAATGACAAACAGTCCTAGCTTTACAAAACATATAAGAAATTTAGAAAAATATTTAGAAAAAAGAGAATTAAAGGGAAATATTTTTACTCCTACAAAAAGATTCATAAGAGCATACATAGAATTAGAAAATTTAAAAACTAATAATTTTTTAGAAAATAACGAAAATATTTTATTTAATTCTTTAAAAAAATTCGCAATTAGTAAAGAAGATTTGAAAAATCTTTCAGAAGATTCACAAAATATAACCCTTTACTATTCTATAAGCAATTCAAAAACTTTAAAATACTATTTCAAATATACAAATTTAGAAAATATTAATTCTTTTTCATTTGAAGATTTCAAATACGAAAATAGCAAAACTACAGTTCAATTTATTTAATAAGAACCCCATCCTTCCACGATGCTTCGCATCGGTTGGGTTCCCGAGAACCTTGTTGTTTCACAATAAAAAAGCGAACAAAATTAAATTTTATTCGCCATATCCATTATTTTTTTAAATCTATGATTTACTCCCGATTTGCTTATTTTTAAGATTTCAGCTAACTCTTTTAATGAAAGAGTTGGATTTTTTAATCTTAACTCACAAAGTTCAAGTAAATTTTTATCTAAATTCTTTTTACCATATATTTTATAAACTTTATTTATTGCATCTATTTGTGCAAATGCAGTATTTAAAGTTTTATCAAAATTTGCCGTTTCACAATTTGTAAGTCTATTCGTATTATTCTTTATTTCCTTTATCATCTTTGTTTCTTCAAACTTGAACAAACTATTTACAGTTCCAATTAATGAAAGAAAGTCAGAAATCATTGTACTATCTTTTACATATACAATGTATTGATCCTTTTTTTCTATACTTTTTGCCTTTATTCCAAATAGCTTCAAATATTTTATTACAAGTTTTGCCAATTCATTTGAATTCAAAGTAAATTCAAGATGATAACTCTTGTCAGGATTTGCAATTGATCCAGCACCTAAAAAAATTCCACATAAAAAATTTTTAATAAAATTTTTACTTTTAGCTGAATCTTCATATAAATCATCTTTTAGAAAAAGACTATCCAAGTCAGAGAAAAAAGTATCTTGTAAAAATCTTTTTGAAATTTCTTCATCTTCTATTACAATTTTATACACATTGTTTTTTCTTAAATTGGAAATCTTTGAAACCATTATTTTCCCATCATAAGAATATAGAAATTTAAAGAGTTTAAAAATTCTTCTTATAATTGAATTATTTGTAGTTTCAAAACGAATTATAAAAGCAAAGTTACTGAAAACTATAGTTCCATTAGTTCTTATAAAAGCAGAAAGCTCAGAAATAGCAGAATCTTTTTCTACTATTTCTCTTCTTGAAAGTTCATTTTTTAAATCAGTTGAAAAAGCCATTATTTTCTTTTTCTCTTTTCATAAAAATAATTGGCACTCTTTAACATATTTCTTTCAGCATCATGCTTTACTAATTTCATAGCTTTATCATATGGTAAAAATATTGCTTCTACAAAACCTTCCTCTCTTTGTGGAATTAAATTCAAATCCTCAGGTTCCATATAAAAATAATGAACTGTTTTTTTCACTTTTTCTCCGTCATTATGTTGATAATCATATTTTACGAATCCTAAATACTTGATAATTCTAGCTCGTATTCCTGATTCTTCTTGAACTTCTCTAATAGCGGCAATCTCTCTAGTTTCATTATTTTCAAGCCTACCCTTTGGCAAAACCCATTCATTGCTAAATTTCTTCAACAGCAGAAATTCACCATTATGAATAACAACTCCACCGGCACTAACTTCTAGCATAAACCCTCCTATTGTCGTATCTCATATCTTCTTAATATTATAACACGAAATGAAATCACATTCAAATTACAAGTTTCAAGTAAAGATTGTTACTTCTTAAAATTTTGCTTTGAACAATAAAATTACGATTGATTATCTTAGAAGAATTATGATATAATATGTCTTGTGTATTTTAAGATAAAAAAGATTTTTTATAAAGGAGATAATAAATGAAATTAGGAATAGTTGGACTACCAAATGTTGGTAAAAGTACATTATTTAATGCAATTACTAAAGCAGGAGCTGAATCAGCAAATTACCCTTTCTGTACTATAGATCCTAATGTAGGTCTAGTTAATGTACCTGATGAAAGATTAAATAAATTGACAGAACTTTACAATTCAAAAAAGACAATCCCTGCAGTTATTGAATTTTACGATATTGCCGGTCTCGTAAAAGGAGCTAGTAAAGGCGAAGGTCTAGGAAATAAATTCTTATCTCATATTAGAGAAGTTGATGCTATTGTTGAAGTTATAAGATGTTTTGAAGACGAAAATATTGTTCATGTAGATGGAGAAGTTAATCCTCTAAGAGATGTTGAAACAATAAATTTAGAACTTATACTATCAGACCTTGAACTCGTTGAAAAGAGATTAGAAAAAGCCAGAAAGTCACTAAAGGGAAATAAAAGTTTTAAAGAGGAAGTTGACCTTTTAGAAAAAATATTACCTGTTTTAGAAGAAGGAAAATCCATTAGATCTTTAAGTTTTGATGATAGCGAAAAAGCAATTTTAAAAAACTTCTCTCTTTTAAGTGTTAAGCCTATTATTTATGTAGCAAATGTAAATGAAGATGATATGCTTGATGAAGGAAAAAATAATGAGTATGTAAAAGTACTTGATGATTTTGCCAAGAAAGAAAATTCTGGAATCGTAGTAATCAGCGCACAAATTGAAAAAGAAATTTCAGAACTTGAAGAAGATGAACAAATTGAATTTTTAAACGATTTAGGTATTTCTGAAAGCGGTGTTTCAAAGTTAATAAAAGAGAGCTATAATCTTTTAGGACTTATGAGCTTTTTAACTGCAGGACCGGAAGAAACAAGAGCTTGGACAATTAAAATTGGAACAAATGCTGTAAATGCAGCTGGAAAAATACATTCAGATATTCAAAGGGGCTTTATCAGAGCTGAAATTGTAAATTATGATGATTTAATTTCCCTTGGAAGTATGGTTGCAGCTAGAGAAAAAGGACTTGTAAGACTTGAAGGAAAAGAATATATTATGCAAGATGGAGATGTAGTTTACTTCAGATTCAATGTATAATAAATAAGGGGATTAAAAATGAGAAAAAAATTATTATTAATGTTGTTAGTATTGACAACTATTGTAGGCTGCGGAAAGAATGAAGAAAATACGAAAGAAAAAGAAAATGCCCAGTCAACAATTACTGAAGAACAAAAAAGCGAAATTACTAAAAAAGTTAAAGAAAGAGAAACTAATAAGATAAAAGCAGAAGTTCATAAAGAAATTTTATCTAAATTTATAGAATTTTTATCTGAAAATTCAGAGAATGAATTTAAAATAGATTATAATATAAATGCCGATGCAATAACACTTCTTGCTGTTGGAGAAATGAAACAATCATTAATTGAATCATTAAATAGTGATAATCTTGACGAAGAATTAAAAGCGCTTGGAGATAATCTTAAAAAAAGCGAAATAGATGACTTATTTCCAAATGTTAAATTATACTTTTTAAATCCAGAAAAACCTGATACTGTAGCTTTAATTTATAAAAATGGAGAAGTTACAAAAGTAGAAGAAGAATTAAATATTAATGAACAAAAGATTGAAGGAGAAGATAAAATTTCTTCTGAAGTTTTAACTGCTGACGAAATAAAAAAAATTAAATCTCAAACAAAAAAAGAAACTTTATCTAAATTTATAGAAATTTTTCAAAAAGAAATAAAACAAGCTGGAGATGTCGAATATAACGAAGAACAAGATGCTATAAATGTTAAACTAAAAGGTCAAGCAAAAGAAGGGCTTATCCAAATGTTAAAATTCAAAGATACTCAAAAAGCTCAAGAAACATGGAAAAAATCCTGTGAATACTTTGTATATTCATCAAATCTTATAAATAAAGTTTTATCAGATATGGTAATAAATATTTTATATCCTGATGATAGTAAAATATTATTATCTTTGAAGAATGGTCAAATTATAGAAGATAATTTTTCAAAATAGTATTGTTACTTTACTATTCTACAATACTTACTATTTTGTGAATCAATAATAAAATTATTATGTAATAGAAAAGACTGTGTTAGAACACAGTCTTTTCTTATAATATTTGTTATTTTCCTAAAATACTTTTTACTTCTTCATCTTTTAATTCATAATTATAAAATAATTTATAGAATTCTTTTACTTCTTTTTCCATATCATATTTATATATATCAGGATAAACTAAATTACCAAGCCATTTCATTCCGATTACTCTGTTTGCTGCAGGCGGTCTTCCGAAAAAGTTATAAGGTCCACTAGGTGCATAAAAAACTTTATTTTCCTTTACAGCTTTTAGATTTTTAAAAGTTGAATCACCTTTTATTTGATCAGCCAATTCTTTTGACTCAAAAATTAAGAAATCAGGATTTACTTCTGATAATTTTTCAAAAGGAATTTCATTTCCTGAACCACCTTGAACTTTTTCAACAGTAATTGCATTTTCTGCTCCTATGAATTCTATGATATCAGCATGAATAGAACCTTTTGCATTCGCAAATAATCCTGTTTTTCCTCCACCATAGTAAACTTTCTTAACATCTTTTATCTTCGCTTTATTTTCTTCAATTTCCTTATATGTTTTCTTTATATAATCTGAAAGCTCTTTTCCTCTTTCTTTATTACCTAGAACTTCAGCAAGTCTTTCAAAAGCTTCAGGTAATTTATCAAGAGTTAATTCTATAAAAACCACAGGAATTTTTAATTGTTCTTGAAGCTTATTTAAGTCTTCTTCAATTCCTTTTTTCTTTTCACCCATATCAATTATTACATCAGGTTTAGCATTAATAACTGCTTCCATATTTAGATTTGCCTTTTTGCCATAAAAAGCACCAAATTCTGGCAATTTTTTTAAATCATCTGAAATGTATTTTTCTGTACTTTGAGAAAATTTTGATGCAATTCCAGCCAGCTTTTTAGGCTCATAAATATGCAACATTACTTGTGCGGGATTCCCTGATGGTGCAACTTTTGTTATATTTTGTTTTAAAGTAACTTCTCTGCCTAAGTCATCTTTAAAAACTCTTGTTTCTTCTTTTGTTTCTGTTTGTTGTTTTTCTTCCTTCTTTTCAGTACTATTAGAGCAAGCAGTAAACAGAAATCCAAAAGCTAAACAAAGCGCCAAAATTCTTTTAAGCTTTTTCATATTTCCTCCTTTTCCACTACCACAATTGCTGTGTTTTTAGGTTTACAATAATATTTTGTAAAAACTTCTCCATTGTAACTATAATCTATATCTTTTACATTAGATATCATATTAATTCCTTCTTCGCCATACCATTTTTTTAAATACTTCATAACTTCTTCATTATCTTTTAAAGGTTGTCCAAATTCAAAAGTTTGTCTGTAAATTTTATATGGAACTTTTCTTTCTTCAAGAAATTTACAAATATCTTGAATTGTATTTTTTTTCGGATTATGTACTATCTCTTTTTCGACATCATTTCGAATTATAATCATTCTTTTAGAAAATAAATTATAAAAATTATAAAAATAATCTTCAATATTTCCAAAATGAGAGAATAAAATATTGTCCCTCTTCCCGATTTTTTCTATAAGTTCCCCATTATAGCAGTCAGAGCAAATTGTTTTAAAATTTTTAATTTTATTTTTAGTTATGCTTTGTTCCAAAAGTTTTAAAACATGCTCATCATAATCAACGCCGACTATATCGCTGAAATAATTAGATAATTTCATTGGTAAAATTCCTAATCCACAACCAAGATCAACGAGACTTTCTCCTTTTGGAATGATTTTCTTTATTTCTGAAGTCATATTGTCGTGGTATTTTGTGTATTCAGAAGCAACTAAATACCATTTTATTCTATCTTCATTCCAAAACATAATCTTGTCTAACCTCCTTATAATCAGGAATACAGAATTTCCCATTTTCAGTTTCAATTAAATTTATAGGAACATTATATAGTTTTTCTAAAATTTCTTTATTTAAAATTGAAATATCTCCAAAATGACTTTCCTTATTTTTTTTAACAATCAAAATTTTATCTGCATAAGTTAATGCATGATTTGGATTATGAGTAGTAATTAAAAATCCTATATTTTTTTCCTTTAATGAATTACAAATCTCCATTATCTTAAGTTGATTGCCATAATCTAAGTTTGCAACCGGCTCATCCATAAAAATGTAGTTATTAGCTTGTAACAATGCTCTAGCAATTAACACAAGCTGTCTTTCCCCACCACTAATTTGTCTATAATTTTTATCTTTTAGATAAGAAATTCCTAAAGTTTTTAAAATTTCAACAGATTTTTCATAATCTTCCCTAGTTGTTTTATATAAAAATCCATCTTTTTTAGAATAATTTCCCATTAAGATAACATCAATAACTTTATAGTCAAAAGCTGGAAAATGAATTTGTGGAATATATGAAATAAATCTTGAAAGTTTTTTACTATCTAATTCTTTTAAATCAAAATCATCAATAATTACATTTCCATTTTTTATAGGAATAAGTTTTAAAAGTGCTTTTAATAAAGTTGATTTTCCAGCTCCATTTTCTCCTAAAATGCAGATTATTTCTCCTTTATTTAATGAAAAACTAATATTTTTTAATATTTCATTCTTCCCATAAAAAACATTTAAATTTTTAACCTCTATCATAATCTCTACCTTTTTTATAAATCAAATACAAGAATATTGGAGCACCGATAAAAGAAGTAACTATTCCAATTGGAATTTCAGAAGTAGTAATATTTCTGCATAAAATATCGACAACAAGTAAAAAACTAGCTCCTAAAAGTCCAGATGCGGGAATTACAAATCTATAATCATCCCCAAAAATAAGTCTTGAAAAATGTGGTATTACAAGTCCAATCCAACCTATTATACCTGTAACCGCAACACTTGAAGCAGTCATAAGTGTTGCAAAAAATATTATAATAAATCTTATTTTTTCAGTATTAAGTCCAAGTGTTTTCGCCTCTTCTTCACCCATTGTAAAAATATTTATTTCTACTTTATAAAGATTAGATACAATAAGTCCTGTTACAATTGGGAAAAAGATAAATTTAAAGTCTATCATTTTTACAGAAGCCAAAGAACCCATAAGCCAATATGTTATACTTGGCAGTTGGTTCTCTGTATCTGCAACAAGTTTTACAAAGGAAATTAAAGAAGAAAATAAACTTCCTATCATCATTCCAGTCAAAATAAGACCTAAAATTCTATCACTTCTAAAAATTTTACTTAAAGTGTAAGTTACAAAAACTGAAAGAATACCTAAACTAAAAGATAATAGTGTTATTTCAAAAAAATTAAAATACATAAGTATTCCAAATGCACTACCAAATGCAGCAGCTTGAGTTGTTCCTAAAATGTCAGGACTAACCATGGGATTTTTTAAAAGTCCTTGATATAATGCTCCACTAGTAGAAATTCCCGCTCCTACTAAAATTGCACATAAAACACGAGGAATCCTTATATTCCATATCACCGTGCTTGCAGGTGAATTATCAACTATTCCATAAAAAAATCTATCTGTTATCACTTTTATTACATCCAAAAATTTAATTGGATATCGACCAATACTAAAAGAAAAAATAAAAGCTAAAACTAAAAAAATTACTAAAAATAAGAACTTAATCCTTATTTTTTTATCAATCATAACTATGTTCTCCAAAAAATATAACGTTATATAAATTATAAATTATTAATATGAAAAAGTCAACGAATTTCAGTCTTTGTTTATGGCTAACTATGTAGTAAAGTCAAAATTTTAAACAAAAAAACAGTAAAACAATTTGATGATTTACTGTTTTTTTACAACCTTTAATGAATTGATTTTTATTGCGAAGCAACAAGGTTCTCGGGTACCCTCCCGATGCAAAGCATCGTGGAAGGGTGAGGTTCTTATTGTGAAGCAACAAGGTTCTTGGACACTCTCTCTATACAAAACATCGTGTAAAGTTGTGGTTCCTATCGATATAAGATATCATAACTATTAACAAACTTTTTCACATAAAAGCTTGACAGTTATAAAAGTTTCAAATATACTTATTGTAAGGAGTACATCGCATAAAAAATAGGAGGTGCTATTATGATATCAAGAGAATTACATTTTAGGATATTACTTATTATTCTTATAGTACAAAATATATATATTTATAAGAAGTATGTTATACCGACTATGAAAAATAATGGAACTTATGAAAAATATAAATGGTATTCCAGAATCGGCTCAATAGTTATGGCTTTAATTATTGGTTATGCAATATATTTTTTATTTTTTGCTCGATAAAATCAAATTAACATAAGAACCCTACCCTTTCACGACACTTCGCATCGGGTGAGTGTCCGGGAACCTTGTTGTTTCACAATAAAAAAATAGACAATATATGAAATTGTCTATTTTTTATTCTAATATTTAATTAATAATTTTCTTAATTTAATTTTAATCAAGTCTAAAAAATTCTTCTAATGTGATATTATTTTTTAATATTTTATTTGCGTTTTCTACACCAACATAACGAAAATGCCATGGTGCAAACTTAAAATTTGTTATATCTTCCTTATTTTCAGGATAGCGAAGAATAAATCCATATTTATGAGCGTTTTTTATAAGCCAGTGAAATTCTTCAGTTTCTTTAAATGCTTCTGTTAAATTTTTTTCTTCATCTTTGCCAATTATATCTAAACTTTGTCCTATTTGTGATTCATTATGCCCTGGTGCAGCATACATTGCATAAATAACGGCTCCATCAGATTTTGGTGCATTTTTATGAATTTCTTTTTGCTCTTCATAACTTACATAATCTTTAGATAAATTAAGAGTTATTTTTTCTCTATTTGCATCTACTTTCATTAATTCAAATTGCTTTTCAACAAATTTATCCATTTGTGGATTAAAATCACTTGGCAATCCATATTCAGTATTTACTAAAAGTATTCCCTTTATAACTTTAAAATTTTTATCTTTGGATACATCTTCAATATTTTTACTCTTAACAAAATAAAAATTATCATTATATTTTATTTTACTTACTCCATCTTTATAGCCATAAACTTCAAGATACTTTTCCTTATCAATTTTACCTTTTTGAATAGAAAGATTTGCATTTTCATAAATAGGAGTTTTTTCCAAAGTTTTTGCATAATTCGTTAAAATATCTGAAAAATCTGTAACTTCAGGCAAAGATAAATTTTCAAAATTATAAGGTAAATCTTTTTCTATTTCCGACTTTTTATTTTTATTTTTAGTATATAATGAAAATACTACATAGGAAATAATTAATACAAAAATTGCTACTATAAAAATAAGTCTTCTACTTTTTGTCTTTTTCAAAATTACCCTCTATCTTATTATATCTTAATACATAATTAAAGGGATTTAGAAATCTAAATCCCTTTAAACTACTTTTTATTCAACATCTAATACTTTTCTTCCTTTATACATTCCTGTGTCAGGATTAACTCTGTGAGGTACAACCAATTCATTAGTTTCAGGATCTCTAACTAGAGCCACTTTAGGTAGTCTATATGAAGATGCTCTTCTTTTATCTCTTCTTGCTTTTGAAGTTTTTCTCTTAGGTACTGCCATTATAACACCTCCTCTGAATTCTTATAACATATACCTCCGTTTTAAACGGATAACAAAAATATTATACTACAAAAATATTAATTTGTCAACATTATTTTACTAAATTCATAGTATCTCTTGCAATCATTAATTCTTCATTTGTAGGAACTACTAAGACTTTTACTCTTGAGTTATCAGCTGAAATAACAGCTTCTTCTCTTGTATCATTTTTAGCATCATCAATAATAATTCCATATTCTTCCATGTTTTCTAATATTAATTTACGCATTGAAGCTGAATTTTCTCCAATACCACCAGCAAATGAAATTGCATCTACATGACCTAATTCAGCCATAAAACCACCAACATATCTTCTTACTCTTGTGATAAACATATCTAAAGCAAGTTGTGCTCTTTCATTTCCTTTTTCAGCTGCTTCTTCTAAGTCCCTAAAGTCTGAGCTTAATCCTGAAACTCCAAGAACTCCAGATTTTTTATTTAAAATTTGATTCATTTCATCAGCTGAATATCCTTTTTCATTCATTAAGAATGTCATAACTGTAGGATCTAAATCTCCACTTCTTGTTCCCATTACAAGTCCTTCTAACGGAGTTAATCCCATTGTTGTATCATAACATTCTCCGTTTTTAATTGCGGCGATTGATGATCCATTTCCTAAGTGAACAGTAATAATATTTAAGTTTTTCTTATCTGTATTTAACAATTCAGCAGTTCTTAAAGTTACATATCTATGGCTTGTTCCATGGAAACCAAATTTTCTAAGTCTATAATCTTCATAGTATTCATAAGGAATCGCATACATAAATGTTCTTGCTGGCATTGTTTGATGGAATGCTGTATCGAATACTGCAACATTTTGTTTTCCAGGAACTAGGCTTTCACAAGCTTCAATACCCATTAAATTTGCTGGGTTATGTAGTGGTCCAAATTTAATAAATTCTTTAACTTTTGCTTTTACATTTTCATCAATTATACATGATGCTGTTAATTTATCTCCACCATGAAGTACTCTATGTCCAATTGCATTAACTTCGTCCAAGCTCTTAACAACTCCAAATTTTTCATGAACTAAAGCATCAAATACATGTTTGATAGCTGCTGTATGATCTTTCATTGCTTCTTCAACAACTAATTTTTCACTTCCAACTTTGTGAGTTAATTTTGAACCTTCAATTCCAATTCTCTCAACTAATCCCTTACATAATACACTTTCATCAGTCATATCAAATAATTGATATTTTAAAGATGAACTTCCACAGTTAATAACTAAAATTTTCATTAATTTCCTCCTAATTTTTAAAAAAGCATATTTTACATACATAGATATTTTACTATTTTGAGCTGAATAAGTCAATACAATTTTTTATTATAATCTAAAATCACCAGCTATTATTCTTCGAAAATATCAACTTTTTCTTTTTTAATGGTATTTTTTCTTTGCTTAAGAATTCCCATGATAAAAAATACAGTACCACAAATAACAAAAATTGTTCCGAAAATTGCAGTTATCCAAAATGGCGCATTCTTTTCTTTAATATATTTTAACATTGAAATTAGTAACATAATTCCAATAGCAAACTGTGAAACTCCAATAGAAATAAACATTGAATATCTTTTTCTAACTTGTTTATTAATATCTTTACTATCTGAATATAACTCTAATTCTCCATAAGCTTTATTTTTTCGCATATATACTCTTCCTGCATATTCTGCAACTATAGTAATTCCACTTTGTTCTATAAAATTAAGATATTCTTTTTTCTTTTCTCCAGAATAGTTTGGAATATCAATCTTATATTGATACTTAGCAGGTGAAACATCTTCAAATTCATAATTTCCATTGCTATATCCTATAAGCATAAGTCCATTTTCTCCCTGTTCATTTAACCATTCTTCTTCTTTACTAATGTCCAAAAAAGTTTTTTTAACTGTTGTTTTCATTGTTTTTCTCCTTTACTGTTCTCGCATTTTTCAATAATTCTTCTAAACGAATAAGTTCTAACTCAAAATATTTTTTTCCTGTATCTGTTATAATATATTCTATTTTTCTATCTTGAGGTTCATTATCCAACTGTCTAATCCAGTTCTTTTTTTGTAGTGTGTCTAATGCCCCATAAAGTGTTCCTGCTCCAAGATTTACTCTATTATCAGTCATCTCTGCAATATCTTTCATTAAAGCATATCCATGAGCTGGGTTATGAAGACGAAGTAAAATATAAAAAACAGATTCTGTTAAAGCTCCACTATTAGTTTGTCTTCCCATTATTTCTCCTTTCTATTACGTTTTATGATATATCGTAATTAAAGTATATCATAAAACGTAATAGTTGTCAACACTTTAATAAAAAAATTTTTTATTTGTAAAATATAGTAAAATCAGCAATAATAGGATATTTTATTAAGAGATTCTTATTGTTTCACAATAAAAAAAGCAGAAATTTTTTTAATCTCTGCCTTCTATAATATTATTTTTTAAAATTTATTTTATTTTCATTACCATTAATAAGTCTTACAATATTACTTTTATGTCTATATATACTTAAACTTGCTAGAAATAATAATGTTAATAGTACATAAATATTTCTATATTTAAAAAATATATATGATATTGGTAATACTAAAGTTGTTGTAATCATTGATGCTAATGAAATATATTTAGTAAGTATAACTATTGTTACAAATATCAATATTGCTACAATTGCAATTTTATAGTCTAAAAATATAATAAATCCAAAAGAGGATGCAATACCCTTTCCACCTTTAAAATTCAAAAACACAGGCCAATTATGCCCTATAACCACAAAAATTCCAGCTAATAGAACACCATTTAATCCTAATAGCTTCATTCCTATAAAACAAGCTAAAATTGATTTTAAAAGGTCAACAATAAATGTTAGAGCTCCTGCCTTAATACCAAAAACTCTTAATGCATTTGTCGTTCCTGCATTTTTACTTCCATAATCTCTAATATCTTTATTAAATAATAATTTTCCAAAAATCATTCCACCAGATATATTACCTAAAAAATAAGCAATAATTATACAAAATATTAATTTAAACATTATCTTCTCCTCTTGCTCTAAGTTCAAAAACTATTGGAGAAGAAGTAAATGAAAAATTCTTTCTAATTTGATTTTCCAAATATCTCAAATAAGAAAAATGCATCAACTCCACTTTATTTACAAATATTACAAATTTTGGCGGTCTGACTGAAACTTGACTTGCATAAAATATTTTAAGTCTTTGTCCCTTATCAGTAGGTGGTGAATTATGAACAACTGCATCATTTATAATATCATTTAAAATTCCTGTTGAAATTCTTGTACTATAATTTTCATCTGCAATTTTAATTGCCTCAAACAATTTATCTATTCTTTGACCTGTTTTAACCGAAATAAAAACAAGTTGCGCATAAGGAACGAAACTTAATTTAGTTCTTATATCATCTTCAAAGGCTTTATAAGTTTTATTATCTTTAACTATTAAATCCCATTTATTAACTGCGATGATTAAAGATTTATTCTGTTCTTTAGCAAAACCAATAACCTTTGTATCCTGTTCTGTAACACCTTCTGTAGCATCAATCAAAAGAATTGCAATATCTGATCTTTCAACTGCATTTAAAGTTCTTACTACACTATATCTTTCCAAGTTTTCAGTTATATTCTTTTTTCTTCTTAGCCCAGCAGTATCAGTGAAAATGTAAGTTTTTCCATCAATTTCAACTCTAGAATCTATAGAATCTCTTGTAGTTCCGGCAATATCAGAAACAATCATTCTTTCTTCCCCAAGAATTCTATTCATTAAAGAGCTCTTACCTACATTAGGTTTCCCAATTAATGCAATTTTTGTTACTTCATCTTCTTCCCCTGTATATTTATTTTCAGGAAATTCTTTTATAATTTCATCAAGCAAATCTCCAAGTCCGAAACCTTGAGTCGCAGATATAATACTCAAATTTTCAAAACCAAGTTCGTAAAACTCGTAAACTTCTGCAGGCATTTTATGAGTATCAACTTTATTTACAGCTAGAACAACTGGCTTTTTAGTTCTTCTTAAATAGTTTGAAATTTCTCTATCTTCATCCATTAAGCCACTTTTCCCATCCACTACAAATAAAATTACATCAGCATTTTCCATTGCAACATCTGCTTGAGCTTTAATCTTTTGTAAAATAATATCATCACTATTAGGCTCAAGTCCTCCTGTATCGCAAAGAATAAAATGTTTATTTTGCCATTCGGCATCTTGATATAATCTATCTCTTGTAACACCTGGAGTATCTTCAGTAATAGCAATTCTTTTATTTATAAGTTTATTAAAAAGTGTTGATTTCCCAACATTTGGTCGTCCAACTACACAAACTAAAGGTCTTTCCATAAATTCACCTCCACTTTCTTAATATATTTTAACATATTTTGTTATTTAAAAAAATAAGCTCCTCTAAAGGAGCTCATTATTATACTGGATAAATAGAAACTTGTTTTTTATCTCTACCTTTTCTCTCAAATCTTACAACACCAGAAACTTTAGCAAAAAGTGTATCATCTCCACCCTTACCAACATTTACTCCTGGGTGTATTTTTGTTCCACGTTGTCTAACTAAAATATTTCCTGCAAGAACGAATTGTCCATCCCCTCTTTTAGTGCCTAATCTTTTAGCTCTACTATCACGACCGTTCTTAGTACTACCTAAACCTTTTTTACTAGAAAAAAGTTGTAAATTCATTTTTAACATACTCTACACCTCCTTATAATAAATCTCAATATATTTATTATATTTTTCTTTCAATGATATAATGCCAACTTCAAAAGTTTTTATTATTGTCTGAACATCTCTAACCTTAGCTTCATCTAAATTTTCAATATCTATCATCATCTTTAAATATCCATCTCCTACATCTATATCCATACACTTAGGGTTTATGGCACAAATCTTTTCAATAGAATTTGGTGTATTTATTGATAAAACGGATAATGACGCACAGAGAATATCATTCTCTTTACTAAAATCAGCATGTCCATCCATTTCAAATCCATAATATAAATCTTTTTTCTTAAAAATATAAATATCAGTCATTAAAATGCAATACTTTCAATCTTAACTTTTGTAAATGGTTGACGATGTCCTTTTTTCTTTCTATAATTTTTCTTAGCTTTGAACTTGAAAATTATAACTTTCTTTCCTCTTCCATGTCTTTCAACAGTTCCTTCAACCTTAGCTCCTTCAACCAATGGAGAACCAACTTTAATATCTCCATCTTTAGAAACTAAAAGAACTTTATCAAAAGATACTTTAGAACCTTCTTCAACATTTAATTTTTCAACAAAAATGCTTTGTCCTTCTTCAACTTGGTATTGTTTACCACCAGTTTCAATTATTGCGTACATAGTGCACCTCCTCATTCTTAAGTCTCGCCGAAATTAGGTGCTATGCTTTAAAAACCTAATCCGTGCGGTAACACAACAAGTAGTATATCATAAAAATAACAAAAAATCAAGATTTTTCAAAAAATTTTATATTATTTTAATTTTATGGTATAATTATTGTAGTCTTGTGCACTATGACAAGACTACAATAATTTCATCAAAATTACAATAATTCAATTATCAAAAAGGAATTTTGATATAATTATTAAAGTCTAGCCATAAGGCGCTAGACTGTATTTATTGCATCAAAACTACAATAATTCAATTATCATAAGGTAATTTTGTAATATGGTGATTTATTTTACTTTTAAAAATAAGATAAAAGTAATTATATAAAAATCAAAATGATTGTTCTTTGAGGAGGTTTTTTATGTCAGAGAAAAAAATAAGAAGTATACAATCAAATCCTAAAAATAAGAAGCAAAGTTCTGGAAAATCAATTTTCAAAATTTTAACTATAACTATATTGACTATTCTTATGCTTGGAGCAGGAATTACAGGAATTTTTGCAACAACATTCGTAGATATTATGAAGGATGCTCCAGTTGTTGATACGTCTAATATAAATGAACTAATGATTCAATCTTCTAAAATTTTAGATAGAGATGAAAATGTAGTTGAAAAAATAGAAAACTTAGAAAATAGAACAATTGTAAAACTAAGCGATGTTCCTGAACATTTGGTAAATGCTTTTATTTCTATTGAAGACGAAAGATTTTATACACATAAAGGTGTTGACCCTATTGGTATTGCAAAGAGTCTTTTCGATACTGCTAAAGGTAGACTTAGAGGTGGTTCAACAATTGCTCAGCAATTAGCTAGAAACTTATACCTTTCCAATGAAAAGAAAATAGAAAGAAAATTAAAAGAAGCATATCTTGCAATTAAAATTACAGATAGTTTAAAAAGAGAAGGTGTTCTTGAAGCCTATTTAAATAGAGTTTTCTTAGGACAGCATTCCTATGGTGTGCAATCAGCAAGTCAAGGGTATTTTTCAAAAGATGTAAAAGATTTGACTATTGCAGAATCTGCACTTCTTGCAGCTATTGTTCAAAGTCCATCAAACTATTCTCTATATAAGACTATTAAGCCAGAAAATGTAAATGATGAATCTTCTGTTATAAAAGATTTAAACATCAATGGTCAAGTTTATAAAGCAGTATATAATCCTAAAGTACTAGATAGACAAAAATATGTTTTGAAAAAAATGTATCAACTTAAGAAAATAACTAAAGAAGAATATGAAGAAGCTCTTAAAGAAGATGTATTTGCTGCTATCAAGCCTAATAAGGGATTTGAGAGAGAGGTTTCAACTTACTTTACAGAATACGTTAAATACCAAGTTGCTGAAAAGCTAATGAAAAAGTATAATTATACAAAAGAAGAAGCCTGGAATAAAATATACAATGGTGGTTTGACTATTCATTCTACAATGGATCAAACTATTCAGAAAAATTTAGAAAATCTTTATAGTGATTTTGCAAATGTTATGAAGGCCCCAAAAAGTGGTGGACCTGCATTTGCCTCATTTAAAAGAGATAGATCGAATAATATAACTGATTCTAACGGAAAGATAATATTATATAAAAAATCTAATATTATCGATGGAAATAATAATATTATAATTCCAAAAGGAGAATTTACCATAAACGAAGATAAATCTTTGGAAATTAAGAGTAATAGAATTTCCATGTACCAAAATGTTTTAGCGGTATCAAGTTTCTATACTATTAATAACCAAAACAATCTTGTAACCCATGGAATAGGAAGTTTTCAAGTTCCTGAGGAAAATTTAACTATTGAAAATGAAAAAACTTTTAAAATTTCTGCAAGTTTCTTTGAAACTTATAAAGATTTTTATAATGTAAATGATAATGGAGATTTAACTTTAAACTCAAAATACTTCCAAATAGATGAAGATGGAACAGTTCAACCACAATCCTCTTCTGTAGTAATAGACCATACTAAAGGCGAATTAATTGCAATAATTGGAGGTAGAGAAACAAAAGGTAATCCTCTAAATAGAGCTTATAGAGTTCCGAGACAGCCAGGTTCTACTATGAAACCTATCGGAGTATATACACCTGCACTTGATAATGGATATACTGCTGCTACTGGAATTGAAGATGCTCCACACTATAATGATAAGCACGAATTGTGGCCAAAAAACTGGTATAATGGTTATAGAGGTCTTCAAACGCTTAGAGAAAGTATTGTTCAGTCTATAAACGTAAATGCAGTTAAAACGCTAGAGAAAATTGGAATTGAAAAATCAAAAGAATATTTGAAAAGATTTGGTTTAATAAATGAAGAAAATGAATTAGATGATACTTATGTTTCAAGGTCAGAAAATATTGAATATAATGACGAAAACTTATCAAGTATGGCTTTAGGTGGTATGACAAGAGGTATGACTAACTTAAAAATGACTGCTGCTTATGCCTCAATAGCAAATGATGGAAAATACCTTGAACCTATTTCATTTACAAAAGTAGTCGACTCTACAGGTAAAGTGATTTTAGAACCAGATCAAAAGCAAAGAGAAGTTACGTCAAATGCTAATGCTTTTATTATGAGAGATATACTTAAAGGGGTACCTGATGCTATGGCACCTGGTGCTAAACATCCAACAATAGAAGTTGCTGGTAAAACAGGTACTACAAGTGACCTTAGAGACTCTTGGTTCGTTGGTTTTTCACCTTATTATACTATTGGAACATGGATTGGATTTGATAATCAAAATATAGAACTAAATAATAATAATTCTATGGCAGCAACTCTTTGGGGAAAAGTTAATAAGATAGTCTTAGAAGGTAAAAAGGCAAAGAAATTTGACCCACCTCCTGAAAATGTAATTAAGAAATACATTTCAGTCAGATCAGGATTGTTAGCTACAGAAGGATCAGGAAAAGCTGTTTATGAATATTTTGTAAAAGGTACTGAACCTACAAAATTTGAACAATCATATTTTGTTTATTATAAGATTGATAAAAGAAATGGAAAATTAGCTACTGAATCTACTCCAAAGCAATATGTTGAAGAGAGAAAATATTATATTAAAGCTAGTGCTTATAAACCAGGTAAAACTGATTATTCTAGAGATGACTTTATTAATCCACCTCCATCAGATGTATCTGATATAGTAGATGATCCAAATACAAATAACAATAACAATAATAATAACAGTAATAATAACAGTAATAATAACAGTAATAATAACAACAATAATAACGATAGTAATAGTAATACCAACGATACTAATACTAACACAAATGAAAATAACAATCCATAAAAAAAAAGAGTTGCAATCGCAACTCTTTTTTAGTATACTTCATCGATTATTCCGCCACCTATTACAATATCATCCAAATAAAACACAGCTGATTGTCCTTTGTTCGGAGCTCTTACTTGTTTTTCAAATTCTACAAATAACTCATTATTTTTATAGAATAATAATCCTTTAGTTTCATTTTGACCATGTCTTACTTTTACACTAACTTCCAAGGGCTTTTCTAAAGTATCAAAGGGTATAAAATTTTCTTCCCTTATTTTTATTTTATCTTTATAAAGTGCATCTTCATCCGATAATGTTACCGTATTATCTATTGCATTTATCTTAGATACAAATACTCTTTTACCCAATGCAATTCCAAGACCTTTTCTTTGACCAACAGTATAATAGACTATGCCATTATGCTTTCCTAATTTATTTCCCTTTTCATCAATAAAGTATCCTTCTTTAATCAATTCAGGATTTCTTTGTCTAATAAAAAGACCATGATCTCTATTTTGAACAAAACAAATTTCTTCACTATCTTTTTTTGAATAAGTCAAAATATTTTCATCTTTAGCAATTTGTCTTACTTCTTCCTTTTCTAAATCTGCAAGTGGAAATAAAGTCTTTGATAAAACTTCTTGACTTGTATTGTATAAAAAATAAGTTTGATCTTTTTTAGAGTCTTTAGCTCTTTTTAATAAGTATCTATTATAATTTTTATCAAATTCAACTTTTGCATAATGTCCAGTAGAAATAAAATCAGCCTTTAGAGGCTTTATTTTTTCTACAAAGCTATTAAATTTAATGTATTTATTACAAGCAACACAAGGATTTGGAGTGTAACCAAGAGAGTACTCTCTTACAAAATTTTCAATTACTTTTCTATCAAATTCTTCCCTAAAGCTCATTGTATAATGCTTTACTCCCATAGCTTCAGCAACAATTTTTGCATCCATAACAGAGGATAAAGAACAACAGCCTTTTTCTTCATCATAAAGATGTCCTTTAGGTACTAAATTCATAGTAACTCCAATTACTTCATAACCTTCTTCCAATAACAAATGGCAGGCAACACAACTGTCGACCCCGCCACTCATTCCTAAAATAACTCTCTTATTCAAAATTACCTCACTAATAACTGATAATTATTCCACCCTCATTTTCGTAAGTAGAAGATAATCCTCTTGCAGAAACAATCAAAATATCCTTAAAATTGTATCTTTCAACTATTTTATTCTTTATTTCTTTTGCTCTTTCCAAACAATTACAATGAGTTATTACCAATATTTTTTCTTCAATATTTGAACTATTTTCAGCTATTGCATCAATTAATTCACTATATGCTTTTTTTAAGCCTCTAACTTTCTTATAAATATCTATTTCACCATTAACACCTTGCATAACAGGCTTTATAGAAAAAGCAGAAGCAATCATAGCTTTTAATTTAGAAATTCTTCCATTTTTTATTAAATTATCAAGACTTTCCAAAACAAAAAATATATTCATTTCTGAAATGTATTTTGTTACATTATCAACAATTTCTTGGAACGTCATTTTTTTATCTATACATTCTTGAATTTTCAAGGCAACTAAAGTTTCTCCAGAGGCAGCAGACTTAGTATCAAAAACATGAATTAATCTTTCTCCCTTTTCAAGTACCATTGTCCTTGCTAAACATGCATTAGAATATGTTGCACTTAATTTTCCAGATAAAGTTACACAAAAAACTTCTTTTGCCTCTTCAAATTTATCCATAAAAAGTTTAGGAGATGGAGCAGCTGTTTTTATAGAACTTGCATTTCTCATAGCTTCTATATATTTATCTACATCTAAATTTTCATCATCTAAATAATCAACATCATCCAGTTGTAATGTCAAAGGAACTAATTCGATATCTAGTTTGCTTTTCATCTCCTCTGTTAAATCACAACAACTGTCAGCAACTATCAATCTATCTTTCATACTATCCTAACCTCTCTTCAATAAATTTGGCAAGTTTTTTAGCTTCAACTTCCAATTCTTCTTGATTTTCTCCTTCAATCATAACTCTAACTAAAGGTTCAGTTCCAGAAGGTCTTATTAAAACTCTTCCATTACCTGAAAATTTTTCTTCAATTTGTTTTATCTCAGCAACTATTTCCTTATCTTGTGCATAAGCATTTCTATTTTCAAGCTTAACTTTTGCATTTACTAAAACTTGTGGATATGAAACCATAAGCTCATTAAAATAAGACAATTTATTTATACTACTTGCAACTAGTTCACAAATCTTTAAAGCTGTAAAAGTCCCATCTCCCGTTGTACTATCATTTAGGAAAATCATATGTCCAGATTGCTCAGCTCCAAGAATGTAATCATGTTCAAGCATTTGTTCAAGAACGAACCTATCTCCAACTTTTGCTGCAACAAAATTTACATCTATTGAGTCTAAATATTTTTTTAGTCCAATATTACTCATAACTGTTCCAACAACAGCATTATTTGTAAGTTCATCTTTTTCTTTATATGACTTAGCCATAGCTGCTAAAATATGATCTCCATCCATAATATTTCCTTTTTCATCAACAGCTAAACATCTATCTGCATCTCCATCAAAAGAAAATCCCATATCAACATCATTTTCCAAAACGGCTTTTCTTATTACTTCCATATTTGTACTACCACAATTTAAGTTAATATTCTTTCCATCAGGAGCAGTATTTAAAGAAATAACTTCCATTCCTAACTCTTCAAATAATTTTCTTGCAATTTTATAACTTGCCCCATTTCCAAAGTCTACTGCTATTTTTAAATTTGAAAAATCTGCATCTACTCTTGATTTTAAATAATCCGCATAAATAGAAACCGCCTCTTTTTCTTCAGTGAAAATTCCTTCTTGAACTTCTCCAAAGTCAAAATTTTCATCATCTAAAATATTTTCAACTTTAAATTCTATTTCATCAGAAAGTTTGAAGCCATCTTCATTAAAAATCTTAATTCCATTATATTTAAAAGGATTATGTGAAGCAGAAATAACAGCTCCTCCAACTGCTTTAAAATATTTAATTAAATAAGCAACTGTTGGTGTTGGCGCTATTCCAATAGTAACTACATTAAAGCCCATTTCTAATAAGCCTTTAGCTAAACTACTCTCAAGATTTTTTCCACTTTCTCTAGTATCTCTACCTATTATAAATAACTTTTCTTCTTTATCTTTTAAAATATATCCAACAGATTTTCCGAGTTTATATGCAAGTTCGTCAGTTAAATTTTCTCCATATACTCCTCTTACACCATCTGTTCCAAAATAATTACCCATTTTTTCTCCTATTTTATTTTCTAAATTTATTCTTGATTACACACATAATCACAATAATTATATCATAAACAAAGAAAAAAATCATTAATTATAGCAAAAAACAATGTATTTATATTTATCATACTAAATTTAAATTTCTCATACTAATATAAATAAAGTACAATACTTTTTTAATTTTTCTCTTTTATTTTAAATTGTGCCATTATTATACTTAATAAAGTAATGACAACAACTATAAGGTAAATTGATTTGTTCTGTTCAAATCCTAAAATTCCCTCTGGTATTAACTTTGAAATCCATAGATAAACTCTGTCTCCAAAATAGACTCCCATAGCAAAGAACAATTGAAAAATTCCCATACTTACATTTCTATCTTCTTTTTCAAAATATTGCATAGCCATTGAAATCAAGCAAGTATACGCAATTCCATAGCCAAAACCATTAAAAATATATCCAAAAAATGCAGGGATATATGAATTAGTTAATAAAATAATTATATAAAATATTAGATTTGAAACTAAACCTAAGATTAAAGTTTTTTCAATTCCTATCTTCTTTGCAAAATAAGTTCCTGCTAATACACTTGCAATAAGTTGTGGAAAAGCAAATAGTACGTCAATATAAGCCAAACATATAGGTGGCATATTTAAATTAACTTTTGCATAAGCAATCATATTTGCTCCTGACGTTGAAAACTTTATAAATGAAACTAAAATTGCAATTAAACAGATATATAAATAGCCTTTAAATTCAAAAACTTTTTTAACTTTTTCAAGGCTAAATCTCTTTGCAGAATAAGAAACATCTTTAACAAAAAAACTTAATATCAAAGCTACAATTGAAATTGTAGCAGAAAGTGTCCAAAGCAATTTAAAATTCTTATATGTACCATAAGTTGACAAATACTGTATTGGAGCTGCTATAAATTCTGCTAAAAGCGGTGCTATTGATAGAATCGACGCTGAAATTGCAGCTTTTTCCTTAGAAAAAGTCTCTGAAAACAACACATTGAAAACTGCAAGCATAGATGCACATATTCCCATAGCTATTGATGAAAAATAAAGAGTATTATAGCTTGGTTTTAAAACTACAATTAAAGATGCTAATGTTAAAATAAAAAGTGCAATTTGAATAAATATTTTTTTTCTATTAAAAATATCACTCAGTATAAAAATTGGCAGTCTGATAAAGCAACTTATTAGTCCGTATGCTGAAGTTATCTGTGCAGCCAAAACAATCGAAAAACCAAGCCCCCCCTCTTCCATGGGACTTATAGCATAGAGCTTTCTATATGCTCTTACAACTGTTATTCCACTCCAAAAAAGTACAAACAACCAAAATATTAACTTTTGATTTCTATCCAAATCGTATTTCTTTGAAATAAAATATATAATTACAAAAGTTAAAACAATCATAAAAATTGATGAATATAGTTTTTCCATTTTTCTCTCCTAATTTTTTGGCTTAAAAGCTAAAATTTTACCACGTCTTATATATTTCTTTAAATCTATTTTATGTCCCCATTTTGCAAGATATTCTTCAGTTAATTCCTCTTCAATTATAGTATAAAGTTCGAAACCTACCGTTTTTAAAATATTCTTTAACTTCTCCGAAGTTATTGAGCCAGCGACTCAAGTTGCATGAAAAATCGGTTCATCTTTGACCCATGATGGCAATTCATTAAATTGAACAATATCTGAAATTGAAATTCTTCCCCCTGATTTTAAAACTCGAAAAATTTCAGAATAAACTTTCTCCTTATCTTCACATAAATTTATTACACAATTTGAAATTACACAATCAACAGTATTGCTCTCAACTTTAAGATTATCTATATCTGAAACCATAAATTTAGTATTTAAAAACTTCTTTTTTTCTCTTATGTAATTTGCTCTTTCAATCATTTCAGAAAGTCTATCAACTCCAATAACAAAGCCTTCTTTTCCAACTATTTTACAAGCCTTAAAGACATCCATTCCCTTTCCACAACCTAAGTCTAAAACTGTTTCTCCGGATTTTAAATTTGCATTTTCAATTGGATTTCCACAACCCAAGCCAAGATTTGCGCCATTTTCTATATCTTCTAAAGTATAACCTAGACTTAAAGCAATCTTCTTTTCAAGCTCTTTACTATTTTCACTTTCTCTTAATCTATCGTTTACAGCAATATTTTTATATAGATTATCTATTGCTTTTTTATTATCACAACATTTCATATAAGCCTCCATATAACTTAATTATTTTATCATAAAAAATAATAATAGTCTAATCATTCATTCTATAATTACCACGATATTTTACAACTTAACAATTTTATTTTTTAGAGTCAAATATAACTTGATTTTTTTCTCAATTACCTGTATTATATGGGTATAAGATAACTAGGAGGTGCAGTTATGAAAATAACAAAAGATATGCTAATTGGAGACATTATCCAAATTCATCCGGATGCTGTTGAAATTCTATTTAATTTTGGACTTTCTTGTGTTGGTTGTCCTGCAAGTCAAATGGAGACTCTTGAAGAAGCTACAATGGTTCATGGACTAAATTTAGATTTACTTCTTGAAGTCTTAAACGAAAATAATTCAAATTAAAACTATTCCTCACCTTTCACAAAAGTGTTCGGTGAGTAGTACATAAAAAAATCGCGAGTAAAGTTATCGCGATTTTTTATATATTATATACTTATTTTTTATAATTTTTATAATTTTTCTAATAATTCTTTTACAAATTCAAAAGTTCTTTGAGTTGAAGAAATATTCAATCTTTCAACAGGACTGTGAACATCTTTCATTGTAGGTCCTATTGATATCATTTCCATTTCAGGGAATGTATCAACAAAAACTGCTGGTTCTAAAGCGGCATGGACAACTTCAACTTTCATTTTCTTTCCTGTTAAATTTTTATAAACTTCTAAAGCAGTATCTCTTAATTTTGAAACTTTTGCAAACTCCCATGGTTTATAATAATCTTCTAATGTATATTCAACACCATTTTCTTCATAAACTTTTTTAACTATATTTGTATATTCTTCAAAAGTCTTAGGATTTGAACTTCTTAATGAAAGTGTAAATCTAACAAAATTTCCATCAAATTTAATCATGGCAAAATTGTCAGAACATTCAACGATTGATGGATATTCTTCCATCATTGAATACACTCCATGAGGAATATTTCTAATTACATTTTCAATTTTTTCTTGACATCCCTTACATAAAACTTCTTTTGTATTTTCAACTTTTTCTATAGAAACTCTCATATCTTTATCAAGTGGATATTCACTAATTAATTTAGAAAAATCAATTTTAAATTCGTCAGCATCACTTGTAAAAATTACTTTTGCATCTCTAGGAATTGCATTATGTTTTGTTCCACCTTCAATACTAACCAATCTGTAATCAGCAATTTCTTTTACCAAATCCATTGCTCTAAGAGCAAATTTTAAAGAATTTCCTCTTTGTTGATGAATTTCCATTCCGGAGTGACCACCAAGCATATTATTTACAGATAAAACAAAAGTATTTTTCTTATTATTTTCTTCAAATTTAACTTTCAAAGTACCCATAATATTATGTCCACCTGAACAACCTGATAAAAGTACTCCTTCTTCTTCAGCATCAATATTTAAAAGCTTTCTTCCATTTAAAAGTTCTCTCTTTACTGCTCTTGCACCTGCCATTGTTCTTTCTTCATCAGTAGTTACAAGTAATTCAAGTGCAGGATGTTTAGCTTCTTTATCTTCCAAAATGGCAAGTCCCATTGCAACTGCTATTCCATCATCAGCTCCTAGAGTTGTACCTTTAGTCTTAACCCAATCTCCATCCACAATAACAGGAATAGGATCAACTAGAAAATTATGTTCAACTCCGTCAGCCTTTTCTGCAACCATATCCATATGTCCTTGAATAACAACAGGTTCGTGATCTTCATAACCTTTATATGCAGGTTTTCTTATAACAATATTATTGCTTTCATCTTGAATAGTTTCTAATCCTAAAGACTTTCCAACACCGTATAAATAATCGCTAACTGCCTTTTCATTTCCAGATTCTCTTGGAATCTTAGTTAGCTCTTCAAAATAATAAAAAACTCTTTCAGGTTTTAAATTTTCTAACATAATTGCCTCCTACTTATTATATTCATCAAATTCTTCTATGCTAAAAATTATTTTTTCTCCATCATTTATCACCATTGCAGGAATGCCTATTGAGCCATTTTCCTTAGCAAAATCAAATGCAGGATTTTCTCTAAATTTTAAGAATTTTTTAAGATTTGCTAAATTTTCAGTAATATCTAAATACAAATACTTAATTTCTCTTTCATCAAGTGCTTTTTTCATAACAATACAATCAGGACACATACTTGAGCCAAAAACAACTTTTTTCTTAACCATAATTCCTCCTAAAATTCTAAAGACTTTTCAATAAAATCTTTTAGTTCTGAGATTTTTATTCTCTCTTGTTCCATAGTATCTCTAAATCTAACCGTTACACAATCATCTTCCAAAGTATCAAAATCGACAGTTATACAGAAAGGAGTCCCAACTTCATCTTGTCTTCTGTATCTTTTTCCAATACTTCCTGAAACATCTGTATCTATCATAAAATATTTTGAAAGTTCATCATAAATTTCATCAGACTTATCTGACAATTTTTTAGTAAGTGGTAAAATTGCAGCCTTGAATGGAGCTAAAGCGGGATGAAGTCTTAAAACAGTTCTAACATCTCCTTCTCCTATCTCTTCTTCATCATAAGCATTACATAAGAATGCTAACGCAACTCTGTCTGCTCCAAGTGAAGGTTCAATACAATATGGAATATATTTTTCATTTGTAACAGGGTCTATATATCTCAAATCTTCGCCGGAAACTTCAATATGTCTTGATAAGTCATAATCTGTTCTATCTGCAATCCCCCAAAGTTCTCCCCAACCAAATGGGAATAAAAATTCTATATCACAAGTAGCTTTACTGTAAAAACTCAATTCTTCTTGTTCATGGTCTCTAAGTCTTAAAGTTTCCTCATTCATTCCTAAAGACAATAACCAATTAAAAGAATAGTTTTTCCAATAGTCATACCATTCTAAATCTTCTCCAGGTTTACAGAAAAATTCCAATTCCATTTGTTCAAATTCACGAGTTCTAAAAGTAAAATTACCAGGAGTAATTTCATTTCTAAAAGATTTTCCAACTTGAGCAATACCAAAAGGAACTTTCTTTCGAGAAGTTCTGGCAATATTTTTAAAATTAACAAAAATACCTTGTGCTGTTTCCGGTCTTAAATAAATTTCAGATTTGCTATCCTCAGTTACACCTTGGAAAGTTTTGAACATAAGATTAAATCTTCTTATTCCTGTAAAATTTTGTTTTTTACAATTTGGACAACAAATATTTTTTTCTTTCATTAATTCTTCAACTTTTTCATTTTCCCAACCATCAACATTTATATCTCCAAGATTGTTTTCAAAATAAAAATCTTCAATGAGTTTATCAGCTCTAAAACGAGATTTACATTCTTTACAGTCAATTAAAGGATCACTAAAACTTCCAACATGACCTGAAGCAACCCAAACTTCCGGATTCATCAAAATTGCACTGTCAAGACCAACATTATATTTAGATTGTTGAACAAATTTTTGCCACCAAGCTTTTTTTACATTATTTTTAAATTCAACACCTAAAGGACCATAATCCCAAGTGTTAGCAAGTCCTCCGTAAATTTCTGACCCTGGATATATTATTCCCCTACTTTTACATAAAGAAACAATTTTTTCCATACTCTTTTCTGATTTCATAATATTCCTCCTAAAAATAAATAAACAAAAAGGCCATATCGCAAGGGACGATATGACCGTGGTTCCACCCTAATTATGTTAAAAACATCACTCTAAAAAAATTACTCCCGATTTCCCCATAATACAAAAATGTAATTTTGCACCAAACAACTACTCTCTAAAATTTTCATATTATTTTTTATCGTTCAACGTAAGTATTAACAAGATAATTCTAACATATTTGTTTTTTAAAATCAATACTAATAGACTATAACTCTCATTCCAATATAAGAATTATTGTAAATATATCCCATTGAACCAGGATAAACATTTATACAACCATGTGAGCCACCTCTTCTATAGTAGTAATAATCTGAAAAAGCATAACCTGGTTGCCAATTTGCATCATGAATTCCATAACTTCCATGGAATGGCATCCAATATTGAACCCAAGAAGCATATCCGGGTCCTTTTAGAATTCTTGAATATTCCTTTGAAAGCACACTGAAAATTCCTGTTACAGTAGGTGTAGAAGGCTTACCACTTACAATACCTACTTTAGAAATTATAGTTCCATTTCTAACAAGCCATAACTTTTGATCACTCAAACTTACTACTATAAAATTTCCATTTACATGGCAACTTCTACCTGTATTTTTGGACCTCCAAATTCCATTTGAAACGTACCAATCAGAATCCGCCAAGCCTACTTCAACTCCATCAATATAAGATTTTCCGCCATAATATCCATTTGCGTATTTTCCGTTTACAAAATATCTTGATCCATTTTCATCTGTTGCATATCCATTATGTTTTCTTCCATCTCGGAAAAAATACCAATCATATCCATCATCATACCAACCATTGGCTAGATATTTATCTCCTCCAAAATATAAACCGTTTATATAAGTATTGCCTTCAGATTCTAAACCATCTTTATATAACTTTCCGTTATATCTTCCATTGGCATATTTTCCATTTACAAAATATCTTCTTCCATTGGCATCTACTCCAAAACCTGTAAGTTTTTTTCCGTTCTTGAAAAAATACCATGCTGTGCCATCATCGCACCACCATTCTGCAATTTTACCTTCGCTATAGTAAATTCCTCCAACATAATCATTAGCATACTTACCATTTATAAAATACATCTCGCCATTTCCATCAACAGCTTTTCCTGTATGCTTTCTACCATCTTTAAAGAAATACCATGCAGTTCCATCATCATACCAACCATTTGCTAAATATTTATCTTCGGCATAATACAATCCGTTTATATAAGTATTCCCCGCAGATTCTAAACCATCTTTATATAATTTTTCATTATATCTTCCATTGGCATATTTTCCACCTACGAATAATCTTGTTCCATTTGCATCTTTTCCAAGTCCATTATGTTTTATTCCATTTTGGAAAAAATACCATGCTGTACCATCATCACACCACCAGTTGGCTATTACTCCATCTTTATAAAACAATCCGTCTATATAACAATTTGCATATTTTCCATTTACGAAATACATTTCGCCATTTCCGTCTACTGCTTTTCCTGTGTATTTTTTACCATCTTTAAAGAAGTACCATCCTTCTCCATCATCATACCACCAATTTGCTGGCTTTTTATCATATCCGTAAAATATTCCATTTACATAAGTTTTACCATCAGACTCTACACCATCTTTATATAATTTATCATCATATATTCCGTTGGCATATTTTCCATTTACAAAATACCTTATTCCGTTAGCATCTTTTCCATTTCCATTATGTTTCTTCCCACCTTGGAAAAAATACCATGCTGTTCCGTCATCACACCACCAATTCGCGATTTCTCCATCTTTATAAAAAATCTCATCTATATAGGCATTAGCATATTTTCCGTTTACAAAATATCTTATTCCATTAGCATCTTTTCCATTTCCATTATGTTTCTTCCCGCCTTGGAAAAAATACCATGCTGTTCCGTCATCGCACCACCAATCAGCTAATTTCCCATCTTTATAAAAAAGTTTATCTACATAACCATTGGCATATTTTCCTTTTACGAAATACATTTCACCATTTGCATCTATTCCTTTTCCAGTGAGCTTTTTACCATCCTTAAAGAAATACCAACCTGTACCATCGTCATACCATGCATTTGCTGGTTTTTTATCATATCCGTAAAATATTCCATTTACATAAATTTTACCATTTGACTCTACACCATCTTTATATAATTTATCATTATATATTCCATTGGCATATTTTCCATTTACAAATAATCTTATTCCATTAGCATCTTTTCCAATTCCGTTATGTTTTTTACCACCTTGGAAAAAATACCACGCTGTGCCATCATCACACCACCAATCTGCTAACTTACCATCTTTATAGAAAAGTTTATCTATATATCCATTAGCATATTTCCCATTTACGAAATACATTTCGCCATTTGCATCTACAGCTTTTCCTGTATGTTTTTTACCATCTTGGAAAAAATACCATGCTGTGCCATCATCATACCAGCCATTTGCAGGTTTACCATCAGGATCATAAAAAATGTTGTTTACATAAACCTTACCTTTTTGCTCTACACCATTTTTATATAGAATTCCTTCATAAATTCCATTGGCATATTTTCCATTTACAAAATATTTATCTTGATATTTTCCAGTATATTTTTTACCATTTTGGTAAAAATACTTTTGATTGTCTTCTTCTTTCCAACCACTAAAGCCTTCAGCAACAACAATATTTTTATCTTCATAATTATCTAAAACAAGAATATTTACCATAAATAAAGATAAAATCAACAAAACTCTTGATAAAAATTTTCTTTTCATAGCTCCTCCTTTATTAAAATTATAAAAATAAATAAACACTATTAATTTTGATAGACATACTATCAAATTAAATATATTTTAATTTAAAACATATAGTTATCATCCTAATTATAGTATATAAAATTTTATGTAAAAAGTCAATAAGAAATCGATGTTTACTGTGTTTATTTCATATAAAAAACTGTTATGAAACAAATCTCCATAACAGTTTTACAATTACATTTTTCTAGTTTTATTCTTTTCTTTTAAAACTTTTTTATTTTCTTCAGTAAGGTAACTAAATCCTTCTCCAGAAACTTCACTAACTGTTGCAACATTTACAAATGCGTTATTGTCAAATTCTCTAATAAAATTCATAAGTTTTATGTATTCAGGTCTTGTAAGAATAGTTTCAATCATAACTCTTTGACTCTTATTAAAACCTCCTTTTACTTCATACAATGTACTTCCTCTAACAATCTCATTAAGGATATAATCATTAATACCCTCCCATTTTCTTGAGTTAATATAAACTTTAATTCTAGTCTTGTATCCAGTAAGAACTTTATCTATAACTACTGCATTAAATAAAATACCAACTAGAGCATACATTGCAGCATTAATTCCATAAGCAGCATAACCCATAACTACAACAGAGAAATCAGCTATAAAAACTCCAACACTTAAATCTACATGAATATACTTATTCAATATTTTTCCAACGATATCAGTTCCACCAGTTGAGGCATTTTGATTTAATGATAGAGCAATACCAAAAGCCGTAACACCAACTCCTATAATCATACTCATAAACGGAGTATCAACTAATGGTTGAATATTTGGAAATATTTTTTCGAAAGCAATAAGTGAAATAGATAATACAATTGTAGCATATATACTAAGTCCACCAAACTCTGCTCCTACAAGTAAAAATGCTAAAATAAACAAAATAATATTAATTCCAAGTTGAAATACCCCAACAGGTATACCAGGAATAAATTTTGCTAATGCTATTGATAGCCCTGCTGTTCCTCCAATAGTCAAATTATAAGGAACCATAAAGAAATAAACCCCTGCAGATACTATAACAGATGCAAATGTTGTAATAATAACTTTTCTTAATGTACTATAATTCATAATCTCCCCTCCTATAATCTACCGTACAAGTATAACAAAACTTTTCAAATTTTACAACAAGTAAATTACATAAGTATTGATTTTTTTACAAAAAAAGTTTACAATTAATTTATACTATATTTTACATTGTTCATAAAAATTTTTTATGCAAAATATAGAAATGAAATTTTTTACATATTTATTGTAAATTTTAATAATTTATTGGAGGCTTATATGATTAAACAAATTGAATTAAACTTAGAAACTATCGAATCCATGTTATATTTATGGACTGCATTAGCTGAAAAAGAAAAAGTTGCTGAAAGCTTTTTTGTTGATGTAGCTAAACAATATCCACTACAAGCTATAAAGACTAAAGATTTTAATGAAGAATCAGTAAGAAGAGTTTTATCTGCTATCCAAAATAGAGAATTACTTTCTACAGCTACTAAAGAAGAAAAAAGATTTTGGAATAATAATATGTGGATGATGGAAGACCTTGAACTTCCACAACTTATGGCAAAACCTATAAAAGTTCTTAATGTAAATCATCTTATTGAAGAATTAAACAAAGAATTTCCAAACAATAATAAAGAAATCTTGAAAGTTTACATTGCTCCATTACATTTAGATGATTACTATATAGTTGATGGAAATTTAATTATCAACTTCTTTAGAATTATGTTACCAGATGGAGAAAATGCATTTATTGATGGAAAACCAATTGATGAATATATTCTTGAAAAACTAAGAGAAGTTTTAAAATAATTCTTAAATGATTAATATTAGATTTTCATAATACAAATAAATTAATTACTTTAAGGAATGTGACCTGTAATTATCAGGAAACATTCCTTTTTAATTATCTGTAATTATTCTAATGTTATAGCGATTAATATGATCTATTACCATTTTATCAATATTTCAAGAATTTTTTTAGTCCAATATTTCCTATTTCTATATTTTAAAAACTATTAAAAATTTATAATATTTATAATAAAAAACTATTGTTATAATATCATTTTTTAGGTTACTTATTATTTTATCTTAATATATAATATATTTAAAAACTTATAATTTTTATCATTTTTGATAATAATTATCTTTTATTTATTATAATTTTATGTTACAATGTAATTGTGAGGTTTCTCACAAAAAATTTTTTTAAGGAGAGTGATACAAATGGCATTAACAAATGAAATTCTTAAGTCATTTAAAGAAAGATTTAATTCTTGTAAAACAAACAAAATCGTAGCTGCAAGTGTTGCAAAAGTGGGGTTACACGAAGCATCTACAAATCATGAAGTCTATAAAAGACATAATTTTCAGTTTTCTGATGTTACAAAAAAAGGTGAAATAACAAACCAAAAATCAAGTGGTAGATGTTGGATGTTCTCTGCATTAAATGTTGCAAGAGTTTCAACTATGGAAAAATTAAACATAAAATCTATGGAATACTCACAAACATATACTCTATTTTGGGATAAACTTGAAAAAGCAAACTTCTTTTTAGAAAGTATAATTGAAACATTAGACGAAAAAACTGATTCAAGAGTTGTTTCTCATCTTTTAACTGCACCTGTACAAGATGGTGGTCAATGGGATATGTTTAGAGGTCTTTTAGAAAAATATGGTGTCGTTCCTAAAGGAATTATGCCAGAAACATTCCACTCTTCAAACACAAGAGATATGGAAGCAATACTAACTAAATATCTTAGAAAAGCAGCTTGTGATATGAGAAATCTTCATAAAGCTGGCAAACCATTAAAAGAAATTGAAGATTTAAAAAATGAAACTCTTTATACAGTTTACAATATTTTAACTAAATGTTTGGGAGAAATTCCTGAAACTTTCACCTATGAATACAGAGATAAAGACGAAAAATTCCACAGAATATCAAATATTACTCCTAAAGAATTTTTCGATAAATATGTTGGTTGGAATTTAAAAGATAAAATAAGTTTAATCAATGCTCCAACTGATGACAAACCTTACGGAAAAGTTTATACAGTAAAATTCTTAGGAACAGTTAAAGAAGCTGACAAAATAAAATACTTAAATGTTCCTATAGAAGTATTAAAAGAAAGTGCTATAAAGTCAATTAAAGCTGGGGAACCTGTATGGTTTGGCTGTGATGTAATTAAGTTTTTGGAAAAGCAAAAAGGAATTATGGACTTAGATATGTTCTTGTATGATGACATATTCCCTACTTTAGAAAACTTTACAAAAGCAGAAAGACTTGATTATCACGAAAGTGTATTAACTCATGCAATGGTGTTTACAGGAGTAAATCTTGATGAAAATGGAAAACCATTAGAATGGCAAGTTGAAAACTCTTGGGGAGATGCAGTTGGAGATAAAGGTATTTTTTCAATGACTGATGAATGGTTTGATGAATACAACTATGAAGTAATGGTTGACAAAAAATACATTGATGAAAAATGGTTAAAAGCTCTTGATGAAAAAACAATAGAACTTGAACCATGGGATCCATTTGGTGCATTGGCAAGATTAAAATAATTGAAAAATTGTCCCAAAAATATATAGTACAAAAAAGGAAGTGCTTATAAACACTTCCTTTAATTTTTATATATTTTATACATTATTATTGCAGCTGCTATTGATACATTTAAAGACTCCATTGAATTGTCCATATCTATTTTTAAATGTGCATTTGAAATTCTTAGCATTTCAGCTGAAACTCCATTTGCTTCATTTCCCATAACTACAATATTTTTTCCATCAAATTTAAAATCTTCTAAAATTTTTGAATTTTCACTTAATGTCGTAGAAATTAATCTATATCCATCTTTTTGTAATTCTTTTATTTTTTCAATTTCACAATCTACAATATTTGTTCTAAACATTGCACCCATAGTCGCTCTTAAAACTTTTGAATTATATTTATCTACACAATTTATAGTCAATATATCCTTAATTCCAAAAGCATTTGCAGTTCTAACTATTGTTCCAAAATTTCCCGGATCACTTACATTTTCTAAACAAATTATATTTTTAGAAGAAATTTTTTTATCCTCAATATAATTTACAACAGTAATAACTCCTTCAGAATTTGTAAGTTCAGTCAAGTTTTTAAATAATTTTTCAGATAAGATTATAACTTTATCTAAATATTTTTCATTAAAATCAAAGTTTTCAATAAATTTTTCAGTACAAATTATATTTTCTATATCAAGTTCTTCGCCAATAGCCTCTAATAAGAGTTTTTTTCCTTCTAGCAAAAATAATTTATATTTATCTCTATTTTTTTTCAAATACAGACTCTTAAATAATTTATACCTTTTATTATCTTTACTATCTATAACTTTAAATTCCATATTATACCAGCTTACCAATCCAGTCATTTCTACCAGCAACTAAAAGAATATCACTGCTCTTTATAACATAGTCAGCTCCTACATTTATCTCCAAGCCATCTTTATTCTTTATAGCAACTATATTTACATGATGTCTATTTCTAATTTCAGAATCCTTTATTGATTTTCCAACCCAAACTTCCATTGGCGAAATTTCAACAAGAGAATATTCATCAGATAAATTGATAGAGTCTAAAATATTTGAATTACTTATATTATTTGCTACTCTTACTCCCATATCTTTTTCTGGAATTATAACTCTATCTGCCCCTATTTTTCTAAGAACCATAGCCTGAACACCGTCAGTCGCCTTAGCAATAATTTTTGGAATACCTAGCTCTTTTGCTTCTACAGTTGCAATAATTGAAGTTTTATAATCAGAACCTATTGCAACAACACAAATATCAAAGTTAGCAAGTCCTAATTCCTTTAGACTTCCATCTACACTAACATCACAAATTATAGCATGTGTAACCTTGTCTGCAATAGAATTTATAATCTCTTCATCTTTATCTATAACCATTACTTCATTTCCAAGTTTTCCCAAGGTTATGGCTAAACTCATTCCAAATCTTCCACAACCTATAACAGCAATTTGTTTCATACTATCTCCTATCCAACAATAACATTTCCACTTGAATACTTAAATTTCTTTTTATTAACCTTTTTATAAAAAGAGAAAATAATTGTAAGCGGACCTACTCTTCCAATAAACATCAATATAATTAATAATATTTTTGTAATATCTTTTAAATGTGGAGTTAAATCTTTACTAAGTCCAACTGTCGCAAAAGCTGAAACAGTTTCAAAAAGCAAATCTATAAATCTTACATTTTCAATCAAAGTTAAAATAAAAACTACAGTATTAACTAGTAACAAAGATATAACAAATATTCCAATTGCTCTTTTTGCTAAAGAAAAAGAAATTCTCCTTTTAAAAACTTCTATCTCATTATTATTTTGAATGAAAGATATAGTTGTTACTATCAATAAAAATATTGTAGTTGTCTTTATACCACCAGCTGTACTTGCAGGAGAGCCTCCTATAAACATCAAAAATACACTTAGAATCGTTGAAGATTCCGTAAAACCAGTTTGATCTATAGATGCAAAACCTGCAGTTCTTGTAGTAACAGATTGAAAAAATGAATTTGTAATTTTATCAAAAAAGTTTAAGTTTTTTAAAGTTTTTGCATTAGAATATTCTAAGACAAAAAAAGCAATTGTTCCAAATATAAGAAGTCCTAAAGTCATTACTAGAACAATCTTAGTATGCAATGAATACTTTTTATAATTGAATCTAAAATTACTTATATCAATATAAACATGAAATCCAAGACCTCCTAATATTATTAAAAACGAAACTATTAAAAGTAAATATGGATTTGTATTAAAACTCTCTAAACTATTTTCTCCTAAAACATCAAAACCTGCATTACAAAAAGCTGATATTGAATGAAAAATAGAATAATAAATTCCTTTCAACCCAAACTTAGGAACGAATGTAAAAGAAAGTAATATTGCACCCAAACCTTCAATCAAAAAGGTTGAAAAAATTACATATCTTATAAGTTTAACCATTCCACTAAGTTTTGTTGATCCCATTTGTTCTTGAATTACAAGTCTATCTTTTAAAGTTATCTTTTCGCCTAAAATCATAGCTACCATAGTAGCCATTGTCATAAAGCCTAATCCTCCTGCTTGAATTAAAAGCATTATAATAGTTTTTCCAAAATAATTAAATTCATTAGTTATATTTATAGTTGAAAGCCCCGTTACACAAACAGAAGAAGTTGATATAAATACACAATCTATAAAATTTGTAAAATTTAAATTTTTAGATGAAAAAGGTAAAAATAACAGAATAGATCCAACAGTTATTATTAAAAAGAAACCTAAAGTTAATACCGCAGGCGGATTAGTTTCAAGCTTATTTTTTAACTGCTTTATAAAATCTCTCAAAATAACCTCCAAAAAAAAGCCCTTCAATTATGAAGGGACATTTTCTCTATTTTACTAATTCAACTAATTTTTTGAATCCTTCTGGATCATTTATAGCCATTTCAGAAAGCATTTTTCTGTTCATATTTATATTATTTTTCTTTAGTCCATACATAAATTTGCTATAACTTAAACCATATTGTCTTGTTCCGGCATTAATTCTTGCAATCCATAAGCTTCTAAAATCTCTTTTCTTTCTCTTTCTTCCTATGAATGAATAAGTCATTGATTTCATAATTGCTTGATTAGCAACTTTGAATAATTTTGACTTTGCACCATAATAACCTTTAGCTTGTTTTAATACTTTTCTATGTTTTTTTCTTGCATTTAAACTACGTTTTATTCTTGCCATTACTCTTTACCTCCATTATTAAGGAATCATATTATTGATTCTTTTTTGATCTCCACTACTGATAACTGATGATTTTCTTAAATTTCTAATTCTCTTTGGTGATTTCTTACTTGTTAAATGGCTCTTATATGCCTTAAATCTTTTAATTTTTCCAGTACCAGTTCTCTTGAATCTCTTAGCTGACGCTCTATGTGTTTTCATTTTAGCCATATCTAAAACCTCCTATTAATCTTGTTTTGGTGATAAAAACATTGTCATATTTCTACCTTCCATTACGGAATCTTTTTCTACATTTCCATATTCTGCAGTAAGTTCTTTAAATTGATTTAAAACTACCTTACCAATATCAGTATGTCCCAACTCTCTACCTCTAAATCTTACAGAAACTTTTACCTTATCTCCACCTTTTAAGAAATTATTCGCATGTTTTGCCTTAACTTCTATATCATGTTTATCAATACTTGGAGTAAGTCTAATTTCTTTAACATTTATAACTTTTTGTTTTTTTCTTGATTCTTTTTCTTTCTTTAATGAATCATATCTATATTTTCCATAATCTAAAATTTTGCAAACAGGTGGATTAGCATTAGGAGAAATATTAACAAGATCCAATTTCTTTTCATTTGCCATTTCTAATGCTCTCGAAATTGGAACTACTCCAATTTGATTACCTTCTGCATCAATTAACCTAACATCTTTTGCTCTAATCTCTTCATTAATTAAAAGCTCTTTTATAATAACACCTCCATAAAAAAACGGCGAGTAAACACCCGCCATAATAATTACAAAACTTAAATTATTAACATAAACCTGAAACAAAATAGTAACAAGGTGAGAGCGAGTACTCTACTTCATTCATCATATTACTCAAATATTTTAACATATACTAATTAAATAGTCAAGCAATTTTTATAATAATTTAATTCTCTTTTGAAAATAAAAATTTCATATATCCAATAAAAACATATAGTACAATCAACGTTGCTACTATTTCTTGAAAATTTACAAATAATTTTAAAACCGAATTTGCTCCATATAATTTTGTTACATATCCACTAAATAATTTACTTGAAATTGCACTTATTACAAGTGGGAATGTAAAACCAGAAAAACCCGGAGAAAATTTTAATTTCAATAATTTTGGTAAATTAACTAAAACTACTAAATAGAAAAATAGTGAAAATCCAAACAAAACAGCAGCGAAAGTAAAATTCTTTTCAGGAAAAGTATTCAAATATCCTGCAAGTGCAAGTGAACCAGGTGCTGATAAAATTGCAAATGTTGGCTTAGATGGTTCTGGAATTTCTTTAACTTTAAATACTCTGTAACATACAACAGGTATTAAAATAAAATATGAAATTAAAGCAAACCAAAAACAAATTTGTCCTAATTTTAATTGCCTCGCTGCTCCTGCTGTAACACTAGCTGTTGCAATTCCTACATAAACAATATACCAAGATGGGAATACTTTCTTAATTGAAAAATTAGGTAAAAATTTCATACTAAACCAAATAATTAACAAAGCATGTAAGATTACACCAACAAACCAAAATGCAGCAGCTAAGCCTGAAGAATAAGGCTTTGCATAGCTACTAAGTAAAATAGTAGCCATTGTAATTGTTAAAAGTACACTTGCAGGAACTGGATTATCTAAAACAGTTTTTAATTTTGAATTTAATAAAACAATTTTTAAAACAAAAATAATATATAAAATAAGTGCAACGCCACCTATACATAATCTAACAACATTACTATAAGATTGTAACAAATTTCCTAACGCAAACATAGCTAAAATCAATCCCGCAATGGGAATAGGTAATTTTTTTAATAAATCCATAAAATTCTCCTTTACTAAATTTTTTAAAAAATTCAAGTTAGGAATTTCTAAAAAGAAATCCCTAACTATTTTGAATTTATTTTTCTATTGGTCCACCTAAATATGATCCTGTATCATAATTTTTATTTAATTCAATTACAGAATCATCCATATGATTCTTTTTCATCTTCTTAATTATTTTTCTCTTATTTCCATTACGTTCAAAAGGATTTGTAGTTTCAACTATACCTTGAACAACATTGTACCAATGTTTCCACGCCATTCCAATTCCTAACTCATCAGGATGCCAATTTGCCATAAGTCTTGTACCTGGGCATAAGAATGTGATATTTATTGTTCCATGTTCATAAGGAAGAGTTGTAAGATCATGACAAACCGCTTGTAAACCAACAGTTTTCATTTCTGGAGAGTATCCATTAAAATAAGAATATCCATGAACAACTCTCATTATGTTATATGCTTTTTCAATCATAACAACAACATCTGGTTCAACTTTAAAATTTTCTAAAGGCATCACTACTATACCATAGATTGGTTCCTTCAAAAATATCATTTCATCAGAAACACTTTTTGATGTTTCAACATCTTTATAAATATTTTTACTAAATCTAGCTTCTCCAGATGCCATTTTAGGTGGCGCTTGATTAAAACCAAAAGCAACTGAACCATTTGGACACCCTTGATGTACTTTTCTTACTTTTACATTAGCTCCTTTTGACGCCAAATTAACAGCGTTACAATATGTAACTTTACTTTCTCTTTCAGGAACTTCAAACTTTTCATAACTTTCTTCATCGTGAAAAAACTTTACTCCTACTACTTTACGATTCAAATCTAAATATGAATCTACAAGTTTTACACTTTCTTGAATATCCATATAATAACCTCCTATATATTTACTATTTATATTTGATAAAAGATTTTGTAAAATCACAAACAAATATAATCATAGCCATATTATCACACATTTATAAATAAGTCTAATACTTTTTTTCTATGGATAAGCATTATTAATAATTATTTTTTATTATAAAATATATTCCTTCATTTTTAAACATTTAACAACCTTATGAAACCATAAAAATTCTTATGATAAAATATTCACTATTTTTTTAAAGATTTTACACAACATTAGCATTGATAATTACTTTATTTTTATACAAAAAAAGAAATGCGTTTTATCGCATTTCTTTTTACTTCATTGTCAATTTTACTTTTTGCTTTTCAAGGTCAATTTCTAAAATTTTAACCTTAACTACATCAGAAACTTTTAATACTTCTGAAGGATGCTTTATATATTTATTTGAAATTTGTGAAATATGAACTAGTCCATCATTTTTAATTCCAATATCTACAAATGCCCCAAAATCTACAACATTTCTTACAGTTCCCTTTAATTCCATTCCAACTTCCAAATCCTCAATAGAAAGAACATCAGATCTTAAAATTGGTTTTGGCATATCTTCTCTAATATCACGACCAGGTCTTTTAAGCTCTTGAATTATATCCTTTAATGTTAATTCACCAACTTCTAATTCTTTTGAAAGTTTTGAAATATTAATCTTATCTAAATCTTTACCATAAAGTTTTTCAGCAATTTCATAACTTTCAGGATGAACAGCTGTATTATCAAGTGGGTTTTCACCATTTCTAATTCTCAAAAATCCCGCGGATTGAGTATATGCTTTAGGTCCTATTCCTTTTACTTTTTTTATTTCATCTCTATTTTTAAAGGCTCCATTTTCATCACGATATGAAACTAAATTTTTAGCCATAGTTTTTGTCATACCTGAAATATAAGATAAAAGAGAGAATGATGCAGTATTAACATCAACTCCAACCTTATTTACACAATCTTCAATAACATCAGATAATGTTTCTGTCAATTGTTTTTGATTTACATCATGTTGATATTGTCCTATACCAATATGTTTTGGTTCAATCTTCACAAGCTCAGCCATTGGGTCTTGAATACGTCTTGCTATTGATATTGCACCTCTAACAGTTACATCTAAATCCGGAAATTCTTCTTGTCCAAGTTTTGAAGCAGAATAAATTGAAGCTCCCGCTTCATTTACAATTGAATAGAATAAGTCTTCTTTTTTCAATTCATTTAACAATTCAACAACAACTTTTTCAGTTTCACGACTTGCAGTACCATTTCCAATTGCAATTAAACTTACATCATATTTTTTAATAAGCTTTGCTAAAATTTCCTTGCTTTCCTTTATTTTTTCCTGTGGCTTTGTAGGATATATATTTACATGATCTAAAACTGATCCAGTTTTTGAAATAACAGCTACCTTACAACCCGTTCTATAACCAGGGTCAATTCCTAGAACAACTCTGTCAAGAATTGGAGATTGCATAATATAGGGTTTTAAATTTTTACCAAAAACTTCAATAGATTGTGTGTCTGCTTTTTCCTTCAAATTTGCTCTTATTTCAGTTTCTATTTGTGGGAATAGAAGTCTGTTATAACTATCGATAACAGCTTCTTTTAAAAATTTATGACAGAAATTTTCATCATCCATACATAGTGAAAATAAAATTTCACCAATATTTTTTTCGTCACTTAACTTTATAGAAACCTTTAGAGCTTTTTCCTTTTCTCCTCTATTTATAGCAAGTATTCTATGCGCTGGAAGTTTAGAAATCTTTTCAGAAAATTCATAATACATATCATAAACATTATTTTCTTCTTTCCCCTTTTCAGAGACTAAAATTCCATTTTTCTCAGCATCTTTTCTTAAAATATCTCTAAAATCTTTATCTTCAGAAATCATTTCTGCAATAATATCTAAAGCACCAGCCATAGCTTCATCAATATTTAAAACTTCTTTTTCTTCACTTATGAATTCAGAAACCTTTTGTTCAAAATTATTTTCCTTAAGCTTTCTATCTAAAATCAAGTCAGCAAGCGGTTTTAATCCTTTTTCCTTTGCAATAGTTGCTCTAGTTCTCTTTTTAGGTCTAAATGGAAGATATATATCCTCAACTTTTGAAAGAGTTTCAGCATTTAAAATTTCCTTTTTTAATTCATCTGTCAACTCTCCAAGCTCGTCAATTAATCTTATAACATCTTCTTTTCTTTGCTCTAAATTTCTTAAATATTGTAATTTTTGTTCTAAATTTCTAAGTATTTCATCATCTAAATTTCCTGTAACTTCTTTTCTATATCTTGCGATAAAAGGGATAGTATTTCCCTCATCTATAAGTTTTACAGTATTTTCAACTTGACCTACTTTTATATTTAATTCTTTTGCAATTTGTTCAAAAATATTCATTCTTACCTCTTTAATAAAAAAGGGAGCTAACGCTCCCTAAAATTCTAACAAAATAATTATTTTGCAGGTGCACTATGGATTGATTTTCCTTCTAATTGGTGAATAGCTTCCATAAATGCTTCTGATAGAGTTGGGTGAGCGTGAATCATCTTGCCTATTGACTCAACTCCCATATCATTTGCCATAGCAACTGTTCCTTCATGAATTAAGTCATTTGCATGAGGTCCAATAATATGGATACCTAAAATTCTCTTTAAGTCTTCAGTTGCAAGAACTTTTACAAATCCATCAGCTTCTCCTAATGAAACAGCTTTACCATTTCCGCTGAACATAAATTTACTCTTAACATAAGGAATATTTTGAGCAATAACTTCTTCTTCAGTTAAACCAACTTGAGCAACTTCTGGTAAAGTAAATGTACAAGCAGGAACAATATCTAAATTAATTTCAGGATGTTCTCCCATTAATTTTTCAACAACATGAATTGCTTGTGCACTTGCAACGTGAGCAAGTTGAACATTTCCATAAACAACGTCACCAATAGCATAAATGTGGTCAACATTTGTCTTAAATTCTTTATCAGTAACTACAGCTCCTCTTTCAGTAACAACTCCTGCTTTTTCGATTTCTAATCCATCGATATTAGCTTTTCTTCCTGTTGCTAAAAGAACCATTGTACCTTCAGCTTCTTCAACTTTATCTTTATCAACTCTCTTAGCTGTAACTTTTAATTTCCCGTTTTCTTGTGTAATTTCACTTGCACGAACTTTATTTACAATCTTAATTCCCGCTCTTTTGAAAATACTTGGAATTCTCTTTTGAATTTCTCCATCAGTTGCAGGTAAAACACCATTAGTCATTACAGTTACTTTTGAACCGAATTGAGCATAAATACTTGCAAATTCCATTCCGATAACTCCACCACCAACAACTATAAGTTCTTCAGGAATTTCTTTTAAATCTAAGAACTCATCACTAGTAATTACATTAGGCAAATCAGTTCCTGCAATTGGTGGAACACTTGGTTTAGAACCTGTAGCAATGATTATGTAATCAGCTGTTACATCTTTTTCTGAACCATCATTTAATTTAACATGAATTTTATGAGGATCAACAAAAGAACCAAAACCTTTTAGGTATTCAATATTTGGATAAGAACCAATTAAGAATTCTACCCCACCTACGATTTTTTCAACAACTTCGCATTTTCTTTCATTAAGTCTTATTGGATCAATTTTACATTCATCCATAAGTAAACCGAATTCTGCTTTTCTATGAATGTTTTCCATAATTTCAGCATTTTTCCAAAGTGTTTTTGTAGGGATACATCCTCTATTTAAACAAGTACCACCTGGTCTATCTGCTTCAATAAGTACAACTTCTGCTCCCATTTGTGCAGCTCTAATAGCAGCCTCATATCCTCCTGGGCCTGCTCCAATAACAGCTATTTTAGTCATAAAACACACTCCTTAATTATTTTATTTTAAGTTTTCACTCACTTAAAATTATATATCAAAAATACTTTTTTTTCAAGTTTTTGGGTAAACTTTACTAAATTTAAAATATTTTTTTAAAGTAACATCATTTTAAATAAAACAATCAATAATTAATATAATACATTTTATAAAACACTTGTCTTTACAATAAATGAAAGTATTACAATACCTGTACTAAATACAATATGTCCAATTATCGCGCTTTCTATTCTTTTTGTCTTTAAATAAACATATCCAAAAGTCAAGGATATAATTACAGCTTCTACTACGACAGGAAGTGCATGTTTTACATTTATAAGTGCAAACAAAATTCCTGATAAACAAGCTGGTGTAAATAATCTGACAAATTTGTATCCACCTTCATATAAATCATATAAGTGGCCGAATACTATACTTCTATAGACTATTTCAGTTACAAATGGAATAATAAACACCATATTTATTAAGGAAATTTTATTATTAGAAACCAGATTTTTAATTCTAATAAATTCTCCAGTCATATCATAGGGATAACCTAAAAATCCTAAAATTTTAAATAAAATTTGAATTACAACTAGTAAAGCTATCCCATAACATACCCCAATCAAAATTGATTTTACTAAAGGTTCCTTTTTACTACCTTTGGATATTGAATTTGTTGGAAACTTTTTACAAAACAAATATACTAAAACTCCAAAAATCAAAAGTAAAACCATATTTATATTTGATAGGTTTTTAAGTACAAATTCTGATTTTAAATATTTATTTACCAAAGTAGAAAATCTTAAAATCCCTAAAAAATAAACTAATGATATTAATAATGATACAATAAAATTTTTTGTCTTAACACTCATAACTTCCTCCTAAAATTTTTATTTTATATAATAAGTTTTTTTATATGTTTAAATTAGAAAAATCTCATAATTATTATAAATATATTAACTAAAATATGAACTGTTATAGCTGAACTGATTCTCTTAGTATATAAGTATATTGCTGAAAAAGATATTCCATAAATTATATATTGAATCATAGCCAAATGAAATACACCATCATGTGTTGAGCCGAAAATTATCGATGATATTATCATAGATGTTATTATCCTAATATATTTATTACAACCCGAATGTAAATCATACAAATATCCAAACAGTATTCGTCTATACACCAGTTCTTCAAATATATTTACCGAAGCTATTGAAAATAAACTTACAAACAAATTAAGTCTTTCAGTACCCCTAGTATTTTTTGCATTCAAACTATAAACCTCAAGTTTGAAAATACTTTCAATGTATGAAGCTAAATATATAATCAACATAGTAAAAACAAAAACTAATATCGAAATAATTATAGATTTTTTTAAGTCCATTTTTTCCGAATTATCTATAGAATTTAATTTTCCATTAAATATATACTTTATAATCAAAAAAATTATACAATTCCCAAATAGGCAACAAATCCCACCAACAAAGAAATTATTTACAATTGGATTTTCAAAAAATTTAAAAACAAATATTTTCCCAAAAAATAAAGAATTTAAAATTTTCTGTCTAAAGATGAATTCAAAAAATAGAAACATTAAAGCAGGGAAGCCCCACTTTTTAAAGTTTTTTACATTTATCAAAATATCCTCCTTTGCAATATTTTTTTAATATGAATTATTTTTTCTAAAAAAAGTTATTTTGATTAAATTACAAAAATGTATCTTTAACTATTAAAAATATATTAATTAAAACATGAACTGTTATGGAAGCACCGATTCTCTTAGTATATAGATATACTGCTGAAAAAGATATTCCATATATAATATATCTAACCATAGCATAAGCAAAAACACCATCATGTATTGAACCGAAAATTACTGATGATACTACTATAGATGTTATTATCCTAATATATTTATTACAACCCGAATGTAAATCATATAAATATCCAAATAATATTCGCCTATACACCAGTTCTTCAAAAATAGATATACAAATACTTGAAAATATACTCACAGAAAAATTAAGTTTTTCGATAGCAAGAATATTTTTAGTATTTAAACTTATGTTAGATATATTAAAAATATAATATTCAATATACTTAGTAGTATAAACTAATATCATAGTAAATACAAAAAATAAAATTGAAATAATTATAGACTTTTTTAAATCCATTTTTTCAGAATTATCTATAGAATTCATTTTTCCATTAAATACAAACTTAGAAATTAATAAAATAATACAAGCAACAACAAAACACCATAATCCCAACGAAAAATATTTATTTACTACAGTATTATCAAAAAAAGCAAAAACTAATAAATCATCATAAAATATTTTTTTTGATATTCTTTGCCTAAAAATGAATTCACAAAAAACAAACATTAAAATAGGAGCTATCCATTTTTTTGAATTTTTTATATTTCCCACAATTTCACCTCTGCAATATTTTTTATACTATTTATAATTTTCTTAAAAATTTTATTATAATTAAATTCCAAAAATATCCATCATTGCTAAAAACAAATTATTTAAAACATGCACCGTCATAGATGCAGAAATTCTTTTCGTATAAAAATATACACTAGAAAAAACCACTCCATATACTACATATGTAATCATAGCAGGATGAAAAACTCCATCATGTGTTGCTCCAAATATTATTGAAGACACAAGGACAGATGTTATAAATCGTACATATTTATTACATCCTGAAAGTAAATCATATAAATATCCAAATAAGATTTTTCTATATACAATTTCCTCAAACATAGGTCCTGTAAATACTATAGTAAATACAGAAAACAATGTTTTTTTCAAAAAAAATACTGTAATAATGGTGTTCTTACTTTTTCTAACAATACCTAAAACATTTACTAAAAAATTCTTGAGCATAAATAAAAATATTATAGTTAAAATCAAGATTACAATAGAAAATAAAAGACTCTCTTTCAATCCTTTTTTTGAAGAAGCATCTATTGAATTAAATTTTCCATTATATACATACTTAGAAATTAACAATACAGATAAAATTATAAAAATATATCCTAATCCATCAAATAAAATACCATCAAAAAAATAATCTCCAGTCAATACGAACTTCCTAAAAATAGGTAAAATTTTTCTTTTAAAAATGAATTCGCAAAAAATGAACATTAAAATCGGTAATATCCACTTTTTAAAGTTTTGCTTATTTAATATATTTGTTTTTTCCATAATTATCTCCTTGTTCTTAAAACCCTAATTTATATTTCTCAATAATAATTTTTAAAAAAATTAGAAAAGATTATGTAAAATATGGACAATAATAGGTGACGATAATCTTTTAGTATAAACATATAAACTAGATAGAATTATACCAGAAGTAACATAAAATAACATATAAGGATGAAAAACTCCATTATGTATTGACCCAAACACTATTGAAGATACAATTGATGCAGTAATAAATCTAATATATTTATTACATCCTGAATGTAAATCATATAAGTATCCAAACAATATCTGCCTAAACACAATCTCTTCAAATATAGGAGCTACAAATACGCTATCAAAATTTCTATAAATACTAACTTCTTTTGCTGTTTTTATAGCATTATCATTAATGCTATTAACATTTCCGAATACATTATACACAATAACGGAGATAATCTTATCAAGATAAAAACTAATTACAAATACTACTACTGAAATCAGTACTGATTTTAGTAAATTCATTTTTTTAGAATCATCTATCGAATTAAATTTATCCTTATATACAAAATGAATTAAACATATAAAGAAAATTATTAATACAATATGAGCAAAAAAATGTATAAATGCAAAATCCTTTGTCCCATATTTTATAAAAAGTTTTTTAGATATTTTGCTGTAACATTCATAAACTAAAAACATCAAAATTGGTAATATCCATTTTTTAAAGTTTTTTATATTTAATAAATTAGTATCTAGCATTATTTTCTCCTTTATTATATTTTCATAATATTAGAAATAAATTATAAATCTCCTAAAGTCTAAAAGTAAGTTAAATAAAACATGTACAATTATTGGAGATGATATTCTTTTTGTATATAAATAAAGTCCAGATAAAATAAATCCATGAGTTATGTATTGAAGCATTGCAGGATGGAATAAACCATCATGTATTGATCCAAATATAATTGCAGATATTAGTGCTGAAGTTATATATCTAATATATTTATTACATCCTAAAAATAAATCATACAAATATCCAAACAACAGTTGTCTATAAACTAGTTCCTCAAGTGTTGATGTTACAAAAGAAAGCCCAACTACTGATAAGGGATTAGATTTAAATTCTTTTGTAATAGCATCTGCATTAGAACTATTTAAGCTAATATGACTAAAAAGAAAAGATTGTACCCACATAACCCCATATATAATTCCTATAGTTAAAAATAACACAACTATTGAAATAATAATAGATTTTTTTAAGTCCATTTTTTCAGAACTATCAATCGAATTTAATTTTCCTTTAAATATAAATTTAATTAACAAAAACAATATAATTGCAACAATAAAATTACCAATTAATATCGATTTAGAAAAATTACCTGCCCTATTTATTACAATATAAGAAATCATCTTATCAAATATAAATTTATAAGAAATTAATAAAATAATTGGTAATATCCATTTTTTAATGTTTTTACTATTTAATAAATTAGTTTTTCCCATAAAAACTCCTTGACCATATATTTTATTGAATAACAATATATTAAAATTCATCTAAAGAAAGTGTAAATGCAGTATAATAATCACTATGCAAAGTAATGATACCATAAAGAAAACGTATTTGTCAAGATGAAATAACAAAATATTGTAAAACAATAAAAATACTAATTATCATAAAATATAATTATTGAAAAAACAGTATTTTTTATTTAATCAAAAAATTATTTATTAATTTTATTTATAAAAAGCTAATATAAAATTTACTATATATCTATATGCAAACATTTCTATAAAAATATTTTTAATATAAAAAACTCCAAAAGTTTTTACACTTTTGAAGTTCTAATTAAAATATAAAAAATATTCACTTAATATTACCTTGTAAAAAAACAAAATTATGAGATTTCCAAAGCAATTGTATCTAATGATACAATTCTTTGTCAGACCTACTTTTATTTGCAAGCAAACAAAGTTAGGGCTAGATTCGCGACACTTCGCTTCGGTCGAAATGACGTGCAAAGAGGAAACCTAATTTAATAGCATAATGTTAAAAGTTAATAAACTTAAAACCATATTTTCACTCTATCACTACAAAAATATTCATATCGTGTTGACGTTCATTTCAAATCCTCAATATGTCATCTCGACCGAAGTTGAGCGATGCAAAACGAAGCGGAGAGATCTCATATAATAATATTTCTAGCTATTTTTCACAAATACAAATTTATTTTCTAAAGACATTTCTTCAACAAAACCATATCCATCTTTGTCAAATTTCTTTATATCTTCAATATTTTCAATTTTATTTTTAGTCATAAAATTAAGCATCATTCCTCTAGCCTTCTTCGAAATTGTAGAATGTTTTTTTAGTTTTCCATTGACTTTTTCATAAAATTCAAAATCCAAAATTTGATTCTCTGAAATGTACTTTCTAACTGTTTTTGAAAATTCATCACTTGCAAGATTAACAATAAAATCTGTATCTTTTAAAATGTTCTTAGCAATATCATCTTCCCAAAAATTATATAAATTTCCCATTTTTGTTTTCATAAGAAAATCGAGTCTATATGGATTAATTAAATCAAAAGGTTTAAGCGCACCATATAGTGCAGAAATTATAATTAAATGCTCTCTTATATACTCTAAATCACACTCATCAAACTCTTCTCTTTTTATATTTTTATAACACATTCCATCATACATATAAAAAGCCTTGCAATAATCTTTTGAACCCAAAACTTCAGGAACATTCTTTAAAATTTCATTTGTTTTATTAGAAAATTCAACTCCCAAAGAAAATCTTTCACAAATTTTAGAAATTGTCTTTGCAGGTGATAAAATTATTTTCATATTTCTCTCCTTAAATCTATTTTTCAAGATCTATCAACTTATTACAAATAGATAATGGTAATTTTCTATGAGTTATTATTAATATTATCTTATCTTTGCTGATTTTTTCAATATTTTTAACAACTTCCTGTTCTGTTTCGAAATCTAAAGCAGAAGTAAATTCATCTAAAATCAACAAATTAGAATTTTTATACAAAGCTCTCGCAAGTGCAATTCTCTGCTTTTCCCCACCTGAAACATTTTTCCCTTTAATTTCAATTTCAAAATCTCCATCTTTTTTCCCATTAAACTTTTTAACCTGTGATAATTCAGTAGAAATTTCAAAATTATCTTCATCAAAACTATCAAAAGCTATATTTTCTTTTAATGAACCTTTAAATAAAAAGGCATCTTGTTCAAGATATGAAATCAAATTGTAGTAAGAAGTTCTGTTTATATCTTTTAAATCTATCCCGTTTATTGTAATTTTACCATTGTAGTTTAAAATTCTCTTTAAGAGCAAATCTATTAAAGTACTTTTCCCCGAACCAGACGGACCTATAATTCCTATAATATCTCCCTTTTCCATTTCTGTATTAAAATTTTTAAATATATAATTTTTTTCGTCATAAGAAAAAGTGAGATTCTCAACTTTTATAGTATCTATGCTTGAAATAGCCTCTTTTTTATCTTCAACTTCTGCACTATCAACAAATTCTAAAATTCTATCACTCATTCCAAGAGTTACCTGAACTCCTGAAACCCAATCTGATAAATTTCTCATTGGCTCATAAAGATATCCCAAATAAAAATAAAACGCAAACAATGAACCTAAAGACATATTTCCTGAATTCACTTCCATTGCTCCAAAAAGTAATATTACAATTGGTAAAAGTACTACAATAAGTCCTGTAAGTCCATATCCTATTGCAGTATATTTCTTAATGTTCTTTAAATAAATTTCATATTTTTTTATATTTTCTCTAAACTTATTCAAAAAGAATTTCTCTTTACCAAAAATTTTTATTTGGAAAATTCCATCAGTATATTCCTTTACACTTTCCGTTACTAATGCAAAATGTTCTCTTTCATCTTTACTGTTCTTTCTTATGGCACTATCAACCTTTTTAAAAAATATTGTATAAATCGGAATTACAAACAAAACAATAATTGCAAGTTTAAAAGACATATAGAACATAAGTCCCAAAACTATTGAAATATTAAGAACGTTTAAAAATAGCATAGGAAGTCCTATACTAATATCTTCACTTACAGTTTCGCAATCATGTAAAATTCTTGAAGTTAAGTCACTTGGATTTTGTTTATAATACTCCGGAGACTTATCCAAAGCTCCTTTTAACATAATACTTCTAAAATAATTCATGTATTCAACCCTATATGTGTGCCACTTATAATTCTGATACGAATCAAAAAATGCTTGCAGTATTCCCAAAACTATAAGTAAAATTCCAAAATTTAAAACTTTAGAAAAATCTTCTCTATTTTGAACCATATTAACCAGTCTTCCTATCATATATGGAGCAACAGCATACAAAATAACAGAAAATGCACAAAGTAAAGTTATTTTGAACCTTCTAACTCTATATTCTCCTATGTAAGACATAAGTTTTAAATAATTTTTTATACTATTCATAGCATCTCCCATTTCTTTAAATTATAAGTATTATATAATATTAATCGCAATAGTATTATAACACTTGACTTTAATACAAGTCAATTTATCGTTTGAAATCTCAAATTTTCAATATCAATATAGTATTTTTAAAATAATTTTATCAAAAAAGTCTAAATTCTAAATAGAATCTAGACTTTATTTTAAATATATTTCTCTGACTGTGATAAGTATAACTCCTTATATTCCCGAGAATTTTCAATGAGTTCATTATGATTCCCAAAAATTATTTTTCCATCTTTCATAAACCATATTTTATCTGCAATATGAACTGATGCCATTCTATGAGAAATCATAAATATTATTTTATCTTCTTTTATATTTTTTAAAATTTTATAAACAGAATTTTCTTTTTCTATATCAAGACTTCCTGTAGGTTCATCTAAAACCAGTATTGGACTATTTTTATAAATTGCTCTTAAGATTGCGATTAATTGAGCTTGACCTCCTGACAATTCAATATTTCCATCATCAAGTTCAACTCCGAGTTTATCATCTAAATTAATTTTAAAATCTTCTTTTTTTATCCCAAGTTTATCAATAATTTTAAAAATTTCATCATCCACAATTTCCTTTTCGCCTTCATTTTCAATTAATTTACAGCAAATATTTTCTCTTAAAGTTATATCATCAATCAACTTAAAGTCTTGGAAAATTGTACTTATATACTTATTTTCAGTTTCATAAATAGACTTTCCATCATAAGTTAAACTTCCTTTTGAAGCCTCATAAAGTCCTGAAATAAGTTTTATTAAAGTACTTTTCCCTGCTCCGTTTTCTCCAATAATTACTATAATTTTAGGTTTTTTTACTTCAAATGAAATATCATTTAGAACATAATTTTCAGAATCTCTATATTTAAAGTAAATATTTTTTGCGATTAATCCAAAATCCTTATTCTCAACAATTCTTTCTATATTTTTTACAATGTCAAATTCAATGAAATCCAAAACAGGAATGGTATATTTTGAAAATCTGTCTAAATCAATTATATTCTCAGAAAATTCATTCATACTGTTTGTAAATTTTAATATGCCTACAACAGTAAAACTAAAATCAGAAAAGCTGATTTCATTTTTATAAACCCTACTTGCACTAAAAATTATTACAAATAAGGTACAGATAATTGAATTTATCACTTCAATTATATTTACAATAGCCTTATTCCTATAAAAAGGTTTAAAACATTTTAATATATCTTTTATAGTTTTAGAAAATTTATTATCTATAAAAGTTTCAAATTCATTTGATTTTATATCTAATATATCATCTCTGTTCAAAACCATATAACTATAATACCAGTATTTTCTATTTATCGGAGATAAGTTTTCATAAAATTTACTCTCTTCCTTACTGTATTTTTTCTTTGCAAATATATTTATAACAAATAGGATAAGTAATACTATGCTTAGATAGAAAGAAAAATATCCTATGGCAATAAAAGTTGTTAACATAATTGAAATATGTTCTATGCTTTTTACAATTGCCTCTAATAAATTTTCAAGACAATATTGATTTCTAAGGGAAAATCTTGCCCTTTCTTGTAAATTATGAAAATCAGGACTTTCTAAATTAGAATAGTCTATTTCCGTTGATTTTTTCAAAAGTTCTTTTTCCATTTTAAGTAAATACTCTCTTGCAGAGTATTGAACTCTCCACTTTAATACTTCTTTAAAAATCCTTAATACAACAAAAACAATAGACTCAAAAATCAATTTAATAGATAGATTTTTAATATTTCCAATTTGTAAATATTCTGTAAAATCTCTAACCATAAATAAAGCTAGTAAAGTCAATAGAATATTAATTAAAATATCAATTAAAATTCTATAGACAAATCTCTTATCTATTTTAAAAGATAGTTTTAAAAATCTGAAAATAGTTTTAAATGAATTAATCATTTTTATCACCTACTTTCAATTTAAACATACTTTTAGTTAATTCTTTTAAATATCTATAATATTCAGATCTTTCAATTAATTCAAAATGAGAACCTGAATCTAATATTTTTCCATTATTTAAAATATAAATTTTATCCACTATATTAGAAATAGCCAATCTATGAGAAATAATAATAAATCCTTTTGTCTTTTCTTCAAGAGATAATCTTTTATAAAAGTCCATTTCTTTTTTAGCGTCAAGTGCAGATGTAGGCTCATCTAAAATTAACATTGTTCCACTTTTAACCAATGCTCTTAGAATAGTTAGCATTTGTAATTGACCACCTGACGGTTCAAAAGCATCTTCAAAAAATTCTTTTCCAAATCTAGTATTCAAATCTATCAATTTCCCATTTACATTGTCAAGTTTACAACTTTCTAAATATTCTTCGACATATTTTTCTTCATTACTTTTTACATTATCAAATCCGAATAAATTTTCTTTAAGTGTCCCTGCAAAAAAATGTGAATTTTGAAAAACGGCTGAAAAATAAGCAAGTCTTTCTTTTGCTGAAACTTCTTTCCCATTAATGAGAATTTTTCCACTTGTTTGATTGTAAATTCCCATAATTACTTTTATAAGTGTACTCTTTCCGGCACCATTTTCTCCAATTATTCCAATTTTATCGAAAGATGAAAACTCCATATTTATATTTTCTAAACTGTATTTATCAGTATTTGGATATTTAAAGTAAATATTTTTAAGTTCAAAGAATACATCATTATTTTCTATATTAGCTTTTTTACTTTTTAAACTATTTTCTTCTAAATGCAAAAGGTATTTATCAAACATTTTGATATTTTTCTTTAAATCGGATATAATTCTTAAAGACTCCTTTTCATTAGTTACAAAAAGTTGATACATACTGAAAACTATAAAAATCGTAGATATAGAAATGGAATTAATACTAAATAAGTATATCAACATTCCAATTGTAAAAATATCAGTTAAAATTTCCAAAAATATTGAATTTATACCTAATTTTATACCTAAATTAGTTTTATTTCTTATAATAGCCATCGCTTCATTAACAATTTTCTCATATCTCTTTAAAATTAGATTTCCTAAATTAAATATACGAATATCCTTTCCATATTCATTTCTCATACTAAAATTATTGTAATATTCAAGTTTTGTTAATACATTTCCCTGTTCTAAATCTGTGTCTAAGTCAAATTCATTAATTTTTTCTCTTAAAGGATATGCTCCAAGTTGAATTAAAAATGTAAAAACAACAATGTAAAAAGTAGTTTTCAAAATAATAAAGCCTGAAAAAATAAGCAACACAAAAATAGGAATAAAATTTATTAAATCCATTAAAATTGCACTAAAACCTGCATTATCATAAGCTAAAAAATTCCAAGCTCTATTCATTGAATATTCAAATTTAGGATTTTCAATATCTTCCATATTCTTTTGTAAAATTGAGTTGTTCAGTTTTCTTGCTAACTTAAATCTAAAACGAACTACTTCATAAGATAGCTTTGAAAATAAAATACTTGACATAATTTTAGAAAATATAATTATAGCAAACAAAAAAAGTATAATAACGATAAATTTATTATAACTATATATTTTATTTTCGACTAAAGAAAAAATATATCCAAAATAATAAGCATCTAAAAAATATGCAACTATAAAACAAATATTATAAATTAAAATTTTAAAAATATTTTTTCTAATAAAAGGTAATACTAAATTTTTCATAAATTTTCTCCAAATAAATTACTACCCTGATTATATAAAAAAATTACCTACTCGTCAACTTATACAAAAAATAGCACCGAAGTGCTATTTTAAAAATATTCATATAAAATTGTTATTGAAGTTTTTAATTCTTCATCATAATTTTTTATCAGTTCTTCAAGCTCTGATTTTAAACTATTTTCATCAAAATTTTTATCCAATTTGTTTCCATCTAATGCTAATTGCAATCCTACAAAGTACTTATCTCCCTGTTTGTAAATTGCAAAGTCATGCATTGATTTTATATAACTAAACTGATTTTTCCAATTTTCAGTAATTTCTTTTAATTCAATTTCTCTTTCCGTAAAGTTTCCCCCTACCGGTTCAACATGGATTACCAATACAATTTCATATTTTTCATAAATTTCTTTTTCAATAAGGCTCATAAGATTATGTGCTTTGATTAAACTCATTTCAGCATCAACTTCAACATCAACAGTTGCAATTGTTTTAAGATGTCCATATCTATGAAAAGTGTAATTGTGTATTCCCAAAATTTCTTTGTGCTTTTCTATATCTGACAAAACTGACTTTATCAATTCTACACTTGGTGCTTCTCCAATAAGTTGACTTATTGTTTCCCTTGCCAAAGAGAAACCTGAGAATAGAATAAATGCAGAAACTATTAGACCCACAACTCCGTCAACAGGAAAAGTAGTATAATCTGCAAAAATCATTGCAATTAAAACAACTGAAGTTGTAAAAACATCGCTCAAACAGTCAATTGAGGTAGCCTTCAAAATACTTGAATCTATTGCTTTAGAAAGTTTTCTATTGAATAAACTCATCCAAAGTTTTACAAAAATAGAAATCACTAAAAAAGCAATTCCTATTTTACCCATTATAATTTTTTCAGGATTTATAATTCTTTCGATAGATGTCTTTGCAAATTGAACTCCTACAATCATAACCATCATTGAGATTATTAAGGTAGTTATATATTCAACTCTTCCATGTCCATAAGGATGATCCTTATCTGGAGGTGCAGAAGAAAATTTGAAGCCTAAAACTGTTGCAAAGGAATAAATAGCATCCGAAAAATTATTTACTGCATCAGCTGTTATTGAAACTGAATTTGCTAAAATTCCGATTACAAATTTTGACACTCCCAAAGTAACATTTAAAAATGTTCCTATCATTCCTGAAAGATATCCGACTTTTTTTCTATCATATTTATCTGTATTTTCAATTTTCGAAATATTTAATATTTTTTTCTCTAACATATTTACTCCATAAACAGTACAATATTTCCGGTTTCAATTGTCTTTTTTATGTCTATAATTCTTTGGTTTGAAGAACCTCGAAATTTCAAAGTTAAGTCTTTTAATCTATAATCAAATCTTCCATCAACCAAAACATCACATTCTTTTAAAAGCTCGAATCTATCATCATCTTCAAGAATTTCTTCAAAAGTATATCCTGAATAAATCCAAATATTTTTATTTACACTTTTCTTAATATCTCTTACAATTTCAAGGAGTTCTTTTGCGTTTTGCATTGGTTCTCCGCCAAGCAAAGTAAGACCAGAAACATTTTTATCACGCAAATAGTCTATGACTAAATTAGTAGTTTCTTTAGTCCAAAGCTCCCCAAAATTGAAATCCATATATTTTTTATTAAAACAATCTTTACAATTATGTGTACAGCCAGTTACGAAAATACTAGTTCTGATACCAACACCATTTGCAACATCATAAGATCTTATCTGACCATATCTCATTTTAATCCCTCACTATATATGAAGAACCCTTGACTTTATTTCTTTTGTTCTTCCTTCATTCCAGAAGTTTTCTCCAAGATAGCCACAAGTTCTTCTAGTTACATTCATTTTTTGCTTATCTTTATTATGGCATTGAGGACATTCCCATTCATTATATTCATTTATGATTATTTCGCCATCAAATCCGCAAACATGGCAATAATCTGATTTTGTATTAAATTCAGCATATTGAATATTATCATAGATAAATCTAATCATTTGTTCAACAGCTTCAACATTATGGTTCATATTAGGAATTTCCGCATAAGAAATACAACCTCCTGTTGACAATTTTTGGAAATCTTCTTCAAATCTGAATTTATCAAAAACTGAAATATTTTCCCTAACATCAACATGATAACTATTTGTATAATATCCCTTATCTGTTATATCCTTTATTTCTCCATATTTCTTTCTATCTATAGAACAAAATCTGTGAGTTAAACTTTCAGCAGGAGTTCCATATAATGAAAATGTCATTCCTGTTTCTTCACTCCAACTGTCAGCTGCTTCTTTTATTTTTCTCATAACCTTAAGAGCAAATTCTTTTCCTTCTTCAGTTGTATGGCTAACACCTTTTACACACATAGTAGCTTCATATAATCCGATATATCCTACAGAAAGAGTTGAATATCCGTTTTCAAGGTATTTTTTAATACTTTCACCTTTTTTAAGTCTAGCAATTGCTCCATATTGCCAATGAATAGGAGAATTATCGCTCTTTACATTTTGAAGAAGTGAATTTCTGAATAAAAGTGCTTTTTTTACAATTTCAAGTCTTTTATCCAACATTTCAAAGAAACCTTCTTCATTTCCCGTATTTAAAATTCCTATTTGTGGTAAATTCAAACTTACTACACCTTGATTAAATCTACCTTCAAATTTATAGTTTCCATTTTCATCTTTATAAGGCGCTAAGAACGATCTACAACCCATAGGTCCGAATACATTTCCTTCATAATGTTCTCTAAGTTTTTTAGCAGATATATAATCAGGATACATTCTCTTTGCAGTACATTTTGCAGCAAGTTTTGTTAAATAATAGTACTTACTATCTTCTCTTACATTGTTTTCATCTAAAACATAAATCAATTTAGGGAAAGCAGGTGTGATATAAACACCTTTTTCGTTTTTAATTCCTTCTAATCTTTGTTTTATTATTTCCTCAACAATTTGCGCAACTTCATCTTCATATTCAAAACCATCTTCAACATACATAAAAAGAGTAACAAAAGGACTTTGTCCATTTGTAGTCATCAAAGTATTTATTTGGTATTGAATAGTTTGAATACCTGCTTCCAATTCTTTCTTAGTCATTGCTCTTGCAATATTTTCAATGTCTTTTTCATCAGTTAAAATTTCTTTTGCAAGTTTTAAATGTTTTTCATAACTCTTTCTTAGATACTTTCCTAGATGAGCAACATTTAAGCTTTGACCACCAAATTGACCTGATGCTACTTGTGCAATTATTTGAGTCATAACTGTACAAGCAACTTGGAAAGATTTTGGAGTTTCAACCATTTTACCATTAATTACTGTTCCATTATCAAGCATATCTCCAATATTAACTAGACAGCAATTGAACATAGGTTGAATTAAATAGTCCATATCGTGAAGATGTATGGCTCCTTCGTCATGAGCCTGAACAATATCCACAGGAATTAACATTCTTCTTGCTATATCCTTTGAAACTTCTCCAGCAATCAAATCTCTTTGAGTTGATGCAAGAATAGCATTTTTATTTGAATTTTCATTTATAACATCCAAATTCGTCTTATCCAGAAGACCTAAAATACTTTCGTCAGTAGTATTTTTAAGTCTTTTAAAAGTTTGCACAGCCTTATAGTTTTCATAAGCTCTGGCGGTTGCAGGATTTCCATATTTAATTAAGCTGTAGTAAACATGATCTTCTATATCATATATACTCATCTTCTTTCCGATTGTTGTTGCAAAAGTTTCTATCTCTGATGCAATCTTTTCTGCCAATCCTTCTTCATATACTCCTGTACTGCTATGCATAGCTTTATTTATCGCTATTGCAATTTTATTAGCATCAAAATCTACTTCTTGACCATTTCTTTTTATTACTTTAATCATAACTACCTCCAAAAATACTTCATAAATGCTCGATAGTAAGATTATATCATCAACAATATATATTGTCAACAAACTATATAGCAACTATATATAGTATATTTACCCATTTTCTCTTCTGAAATCCATTGTAATTATTTTTATATCAATAAGTAGAACAAAAAAATTTTAAATTTTTTAAAAAAATTTTTTTAACAATAAGAACCCCACCCTTCCACGATGCTTCGCATCGGTGGGTTCCCGGGAACCTTGTTGTTTCACAATAAAAAACTGATATGAATTTCTTAATTCATATCAGCTTTTATATTTTCTATTTCATTTTCATTACTTTTTATTGTTTTAATCCCAAAGACAAAATATATGACATGACAAAACCAAACTATTCCCAAAATTATTCTTCCAATTTTTGTATTTTTCATAAAATAAAATCCAATTCCCATTGTCAAGGTGAAAAATATTATAATCTTTACTTTCTGTCTTAGTGGAAGTCCTTTTCTATTTGCAATTTTTTCAATATTATTTTTGTATAATTTTGTTCCAACAAACCAAGTATGCAATTTCTCAGAACTTCTTGCAAAACAAAATAATGTTACAATGTAAAATGGAAACGTAGGCAATATTGGTAAAAAAGCTCCAATAGTTCCTATTGCAAAAAATATCAGTCCTATTATAATCCAAGTATATCTTACAATTTTTATTTTCATATATTACCCCTCATATCTTTAATATGGTAATGATAACATATTTCATCTTAATCTTCAAGGCTATATTTTAAAGCATTTACCATTTTCAACTCTATACACAACATCTGAAAATGATACAGTACTCATTCTGTGAGAGATCAAAAATACCATTCCCTTACAATTTTCTTTAATCAAATTCAAAATTATTGATTCATTTAAAGTATCTAAATTACTTGTAGGCTCATCAAAAATATAAACATCAGCCCTCTTTAATAATGCTCTCATAAGTTCAAGTCTTTGCATTTCTCCACTTGAAAAAATTATTTTTTCAGAATTTATTTTAGTATCAAGTCCATTTTCAGTTGATAAAATTACATCCTTTAATCTACATTTTTCAGCAATTTCTAAAATTTCTTCATCAGTAATCTTATCATTTCCTAAAACTAAATTTTCTCTGATTGTTTGAGAAAAAATTTGTGGAAATTGTGGAATATAAGCAATTTTTTCTTGTAGTTTTCTACTATCTATTTCTAGAATATCTTCCTCATTTAAAGATATTTTTCCTGATTTTGCAATATACCATTTCATCACCATTTTCATCAATGTACTTTTCCCTGATCCGCTCTCTCCGACAAGACCTACAATTTTTTCATCTTCAAAATGCAAATTCAAATTTTCAAAAATCATCTTATTTCTCTTAGGATAAGAGAAACCAACATTATCAAATTTTATTTCATTTATTTTTTCAATTTCTTTATTTCCGTCATTTCCAAGTGGTTCGATTTCATCTAATAAACTAAAAGTTTGTTTTGCTGCTTGTAATGCACGACCAAGTCCTAAAGGAAGTCTGCTAAGTTCTAAAAATGGAGCAAATGATGAACTGAAAACTACCAATGTAATTACTGCATCTTTTACACTAATTACATTTTTATTTACAAGTATAAAATCTACAAAAGCAAAGGCTAAAACTCCGAAACCTATTGTTAAAAAACTGTATGAAAATTGTAAGAAATTTAATTTTGCAACATTTCTTTCTTTTTTATTTACAATTCGACTTTCTTTTGATAAGTTTTTAAATCTTTCTTTTTCAACTCCAAGTTGAAGTAAATCTTTCATACCTCTTAAACTTTCCAAAAAATATGAAGTATATGATTTTCTATATTTTTGTTGAACTTCAAGATGTGGTTTTAATTTGTTTGAAAATATATTAGGTATAATAACAGCAAGTGTAAAATACACTATAACTGCAATTAAAGCTAAAAGTATATTATATTGTAAATAATAAATAATTAAAATTATTGAAACAATAGTCCCTGTTGTAATAGGTGCTAAAGTATGAGCAAAGAAAACTTCTAAAGCTTCTACATCTTCGCCTATTAGTTTCAACAGAGCTCCACTATCTTGAGAATCAAGTTTTGACGGAGCAAGTCTTCTAAGTTTTGAAAAAATTTCTCTTCTAAAATCTGCTAAAACTTTAAAAGCAACGTAATGTCCAAAATAATGTTCTCCATATCTGAAAAGCCCTCTTGAAATTGCAAGAACAACTAAAATTATTAAAGATATTATTTTTAGCTTTTCTCCATTAAGTGCATCAAATCCCAATGAAATAATTTTTGCAGGAATATAAACTGTGATTAAAAATCCAAAAACTGCAAAAAATACAGCTAACAAAATTACTGGGAGTAATTTTCTCATAAAATTTATAAGTCTAGCTACTAATCTTAAACTATCTTTCATTTAAAATTTCCTCCATTTCATTTTGTTTATCTAATAATAATCTATATTCAAAGTTTGAATTGTATAAATCTTCCGGTTTCCCAAAATCCCAACTTTTTTCTTTTCCCATAAATAAAACAAAGTCAGCTTTATTAACTTGCTTCATCTTATGAGAAATAAACATAACAATAGAATTTTTAGAAATCATTTTGATTAAATCCAAAATTGCTATTTCATTTTCGGTATCAACACTTGATGTCATTTCATCAAAAATGTAAATTTTTCTATTTGCAAGTAAACTTCTAACACAAATTATCTGTTGCCTTTGCCCCGGAGAAATCAATCTTCCGTTTTCTCCAATAATTGTATTAAAACCGTCAGGCAAAGTCTTTACAAATTTTAGAATATTTTTCTCCTCAATCCATTCTAAAATTTCGTGTTCAGATAATTTTGTAGCTTTTTTCAAATTATCCATAATGCTTTCATTAAAGACATAAGAATCAGGAGATACATAAAAACCTAATACATTTATATCTGACTTCGAGAAATCTCTTAAAGATTTCCCATCAATTAATATTTCTCCAGAATAATCTTCAAGATTTTTAAACAAGATTTTTGCAAAAGTACTCTTTCCAAGTCCACTCTCTCCTGCTATTGCGAATAAACTACCTTTACTTATACTTAAATTAATATTATTTAAAACATCTCTATTCTCATATGAAAAAGATAAATTTTTAAATTCAATATTATCTATACTTTCTAAATTAATATTTGAAACTTCTGTTTTCTTTTCATTCTTTACACTATCTAAAAAAGTAAAAATCCTATCTGCCATTTTAGTATTCATCATAAGTAAATGCATACAATATCCCAATTCTCTAATTGGAGTAAAAAATTCAGTTGCAATCAAAACAAAGAATATAAAATTAAAGATTGACATATTGCCTTTTGAAACTGATAAAACCGCTAAAAATCCTGAAATTGCAATTCCAAGATACATAACTCCGTCCATATATCCAACTGATTGAAGTTGAAATTTCAAAAGTTCCATAGTGGAAAGTCTAAAGTTTTCAGCAGATTCATTAAATTTTTTCTCATAAATAGCATCAGCACTATAAGAATAAAGAGTATTCAATCCCTTTAAATCGTCCATAAACAAATTACTTACATCCATATAAGTTGACCAATAATGTTGCATAATCTTTGCTGAACGCTTTTGTATTAACACTATTGAAACAGGAATAAAAGGAATACTAACTAAAAAGACCAAACCACCTAAAGGATATATAAAAGCTACAATTAATAAAATTGTTGCACAATTAAAATATGTTCTTAAAGTTGTTGTTAAATAATTACTGTAAAAAGTATCTAAGCTGTCAATTCCTTGAGATGCAACTGTAAGTACATCTGCTGTTGAATAGCCTTTAAAAACTTCCTCATTACCTTTGGAAAAGGCATCAAAAAATTTAACTTTTAAATTATTTCTTGCATACTGAGATGCAACACCTTGATATCTCTTAGCAAAAATAGAAATCCAAAAACCAAATATATTTAATCCGATTGCAATTACAACATAAGCAAAAAGATTAAAATCTATTTTATTATATAAATTAGAAAATCCCTTTGCTATAAATCCAAAAGAAATAATTCTCATCAAGAACTGAATCCAAGACAAAAAAGAAGCTATATAGACAAATCTCATTCTATCTCCTAACTCTTTTTTTAACCTATTTTTTAATTCTTTTCGTCTTTCACGACTTATTTTTTGTTTTTGAATTTTTGTACTGAAATCACTATCCATAAAAAACTCCTTATTAAAAATAATACTTAATGCTTATAGGATACCCAATTAAATAGAAAATTAAAAATATAATCAATCTCAATATATACCTGAAAAAATACCACATATTGTGGTATTTAAATATTATTTTATTTTTTTAACTTCTTCTACAACTCTATTAATTGCATCTTCATAAGACATTTCAACATTTTCCATTTCTCTTCTTGTTGAAAATTCAATTATATTTTCATTAGCTTTTTTACCAACAGTTATTCTTAAAGGAATACCAATTAAATCTCTATCATTAAATTTAACACCTATTCTTTCCTTTCTATCATCAAGCATAACTTCAACACCTTGAGCTTCCAATTCATCATGGATTTTTTCACCAAGCTTCATTTGTTCTTCATCATTAATATTTACAACTGTAACTATTGCGTGATATGGTGCAACTTGAATTGGCCAAATAATTCCTTTTTCGTCATTATTTTGCTCTATAATTGCAGTAATACTTCTTGTAATACCAATACCATGGCTTCCCATCCAAAAGTATTGGCTAACTCCATTTTCGTCTAAGAAAGTCGCGTTTAAAGCCTTAGAATATTTTGTTCCAAGCTGGAAGATATTTCCAACTTCTATTCCTCTTGCAAATTTCAAAGGATGTCCACTTATAGGACAAACATCTCCCTCTTGAACCATAAGTAAATCTTCTGCGATTTCTCCGTCAAAATCCCTTCCAAAATTACAATTTATATAGTGATGATCTTCCTTGTTTCCACCAACTACAGTATTTTTCATAAGAGTAACTCTCTTATCTAAAATTTTTCTTACCTTTAAATCAACAGGTCCTGTATATCCAGCAAATGTACCAATTTTTAAAATTGTCTCATCATCCATCATTTCAATTTCATGTTCTGGAACACCAAGATAAGAACAAAGTTTTGTCATATTAAGCTCTCTATCTCCCGGAACAAATACTATAATAGGTTCTCCTGCAACAATCAAATCTATCGCCTTAATACATTTTGAAGCCTCTTGTTTTAAAAAGTTTGCAACATCTTCTATTGTCTTGCAATTTGGAGTATAAACCAATTCAAGTTCCTTTTCATCTCCACTTTCGTCAACTTTGTAAATAACTTCTGCTTTTTCATCTGTAGCAGCATATCCGCTTTCATCACAGTAGCAGATAACTCCTTCTCCAACATCAGAAAGAGCGATAAATTCATGTGAGCTGTTTCCTCCCATTGCTCCGGCATCTCCAGCAACAATTTTATAATTAAGTCCTAATCTATTAAATACTTTTTCATATGCTATCCACATTTCTTTGTAAGATTCCATCATCATTTCAGGACTTACATCAAAAGTATAAGCATCTTTCATTGAAAATTCTCTGGCTCTGTTAATTCCAAAACGAGGTCTTTTTTCATCACGATATTTTGTTTGAATTTGATAAATATTTAATGGTAATTGTTTATAGCTTTTTATTTCTCCACTAATTAAAGTTGTAAAATATTCTTCAGCAGTTGGTCCTAGGCAAAATTCTCTTTCATTTCTATCTTTAACTTTAAACATTTCTGGTCCAAAAGTTTGCCATCTTCCTGATTCTTCCCATATTTCTTTTGGTTGAAGTGCAGACATTAAAATTTCATATCCACCCATTCTATCCATTTCTTCTCTTACAATATTTTCTACTTTTCTAATTGCTCTGTAACCAAGAGGAAGATAGGAGTAAATTCCTGCAGCACTCTTTCTAATCATTCCTGCTCTTAAAAGCAATTTATGACTTATAATTTCTGCCTCTTGTGGATCTTCCCTAAGTGTTGGCATATAGTATCTTTTCATTTTCATAATAAATTTCCTCCGTAATTATAAATTAATTTTTTGTGATGATTTTTATAAAATGGCTTCTATAATTAATAAAAAAACGGCAATCATCTCCAAGAGACGAAAGCCGTGGTACCACTCTAATTTATACTCAAAAGCTATAAGGCACAACCCTGTAATTTTAATACAAGTTCAAAGATAGGTTCGATTACCTGTATAAAAGTTTTTCACCAAACAACTTCTCTCTACATATACATAAATAATCTACTATTTCTTATCATCACGAAATATTTGATGAATAAATTATATTAAATTTAGTAAAAAAAGTCAACTGTAAAGAATTAAATTTTAAATAAGAGCCTTATCATTCCACAATATTTTACATCATGTGGGTTATTGATAACCTTGTTATTTCACAAAAAAAGGTTGAGGACTAATTCCTCAACCTAAATCACTCTAAAATATCATTTCTTATTTACAGCAAGGTTTTGAAGCTCTTAAGAACCAAATATTCTTTTCTAGTTCTCCAATTTGATCTTCTAACATTGAAACAATTATGAAATCTCCATCATTATCAGCTTCTTCTCTAATTTTAGTAGCTTCTTCTTTAAGAGCAGCTAAATCATTCATAACTATTTCGTTAACTTCATCAACTGTTACCTTCTTAGATTCTAATTCTTTAACAGTAGCATTAGCAACATATTCTTTTAATGATGCGAATGGGAATCCACCTCTCATTTTAATTGCTTCAGCAACTTCATCATACCATTCGAAGAATTTATCATATAATCCTTCTGTAAAAATATGTGTTTGATAGAAATTTCTTCCTTCTACATTCCAATGCAAATTATGCAATTTAGTTGTCATAACTGCGATGTCTGATAAATAAACATTTAAACTTTTAAAATCTTTCATTTTTCATTCCTCCTATTATTTTATCATTCACAACCATTATATACCCAAATATTTTAAAAATAAAGTTTTTTTATAATTTTTTTTATTTTTTTGAGAATATATGATTAGAATCACATTTATTTTTTAAGCTTTGCTCCACTGTATTCAATACTCTTATTTACGAGAACATCCAAAGCATCAATCGTATTTATATTTTTACATATATCTAAAAGACTAAGTTCAGTACAAGCTATTATTCCAATAGTTTCGTTATCACAGTATTTATTTAGAATTTCTACAAATTCTTTATTCTCTAAATTATTTGTTTCTTTAATCTTGTAAATAATATCCATAACAGTTTTCTTATCTTCTATGGACAATTCTTTTACTTCTATGCCGTTTTCTTCTGCATATTTATTATAAACTTTTGAATTTAGTGTTCCAAGTGTTCCAAAGACTGCGACTTTTTTTATTCCTCTTCTTTTTATTTCTAAAATTGTTTCTTCAATCATATTTATAATTTTTAAATTTGCGAAGTTTTTAAATTCATCATAAAAATAATGACTTGTATTACAAGGAATAGCAACTACATCTACACCAATTTTATCCAGAATTTCCAAATCTTTTTTTATTTCATTTAGAAATTCAGTATCTTTATTTTCTATAATACATCTTGTTCTATCAGGCATTGTTGAATGATTTAACACTATTAAATCAATATGTTCATTGTCATTATGCGCCTCAGTATTTAAAACGACTTTATCGTAGAACTTAACAGTTGCTAAAGGTCCCATACCTCCGATAACTCCTAATTTGTACACTATTTCCTCCTAAATATTTTTCTAAAAACTTTTCCTAATAAAATTTTATTAAAGAAAAACCAAGGTTTTAAATCATCAGTAGCAAAAATTGCAGGAGCCCACTTTCTTGAAAATGAAATCTTTAAAGATTTAAAAATTCCAACTTGTTTAGTTTTCTTATAATGCCAAATTGCAACCATATCTTCAAAACCGTAAATAAAAGCATAGTTTGTATCATAGTCGATATATTTACAATCACTATCTTTTAAATTTCCGGTTAAATCAATATATGCAATATAAGGCATATTAATTCCAACTTTATAAATCAAATTGTTAAAATTAGTAGTCCTTGCATTTATTTCTATTAGATAGATTTCTCCTGTTTTTTCATGTCTTTTAAATTCTATTTCACCAAAACCTCTATAACCTATATTTTCTAAGAAAGGTCTTGATATATCAATCAATTTTTGATTGTATTTTTGAATTGTAAAAACAGATGCACCAAAATTAATTGGCCATTGCCTTTGCTTTTGAGCAGTCATATAATGAGTTGTCTTTCCGCTTCTATCGATATAATAATCGTAAGTCAACATACAATCGTCAAATCCCGGAACAATTTCTTGAACAAAGATTTCTATATTATTGTCCTTTGCTTTTTTTATTCCATTTTCCATCTCTTCGACATTATTACAGATAAAAACTTTATTTCTAAAGACCTTAGTAAAATCTACAGTGTCAAAAGGCTTGATAATACAAGGAAATCCCACTTCATTTTTTACTTTTTCAACTAAATTTTCATCGTTTGCATTAATTGTTGCTGGAATTTTTACTCCATTTTCTTTAGCAATATCATGTAAAGTCCACTTATCCAATAATTTTGAATTAAGTCCTTTTGCTTGACTAATTAAATAATATTTTTCTAATTCGTCATAATATTTATCTATAAGTTCAACATATTTATCATGAGTTGGGAGCAAAACAGGTTTTTCATCTTGTTTTTTTCCATATTCAATTAATCCTACAAAAGCCTCTTCTCCAAATTTATTCAAATCATCAATTTTTAAAAATTCAGAAATGTATTTAGACTTTGCTCCATAGGAATTATCAAAGTCATAATCACAAGCTACAACATGAACTCCTTCACGTCCTAAGCATCTTATTATGCTAAGTCCTATATAGTAATTACAACCTAAAACAACAGCTTTGTTCATTCTTTTACCTCTTAATTAAAATATTGTTCATACCATTTTAAAAATGTATAAATAGTATAAATTTTACGACCATTATTGTTTTTATTATTAAAGTGATCGTCAAGAAGTGAATTGATTTTTTCCACATCAAAAAATTCACTTACAAAATCCTTATTGAAAGTTTCTTTAACAATATTATAATATTTTTCTTCCTTAATCCATAAAACAAAAGGAACAACAAAACCTAACTTTCTTCTCTTAGCCCAATCATCAGGCAATTTGTTCAAAGCAGCTTTTCTAAAAGCATATTTTGTTATTTCATTATGAACTTTATGTCTTACAGGAATCGTTCTTGCAAGTTCCCACATCTTTTTATCTAAAAGTGGAACTCTAAGCTCAATAGAATTTGCCATAGTCATCTTATCTGCTTTAAGCAAAATATCGTCAACTATCCACATTTTCATATCAAGATATAATCTCTTAGAAACATCATCCATATCTTTAACTTCATCATAATATTTTTTAGTTAAATCTCTTGATGTTTCAGAATTTTGATATTTTTCTTTTAAAAGTAAATTGGCTTGTTCATCAGTCATTATTTCTGCAGGTCCAATATATCTATCTTCAACCTTTCGACCATACTTCATTATAATAGTCTTTCCACTAAAATGCTTTTTATCTTTGTACTTGTTATATAACTTATTTCTTAAACTAAATGGTAATTTTTTGTAAATTCTTTGTGGAAGAGCCTCTGCATATTCATTATATCCTGCAAATAATTCATCAGCTCCTTCTCCTGACAAAACTACCTTAACTTGTTCAGATGCAAGTTTTGACAAGAAATATAGAGCAACAGAAGAAAGATTTGCATGTGGCTCATCTGAATAATATTGCACTTTATTTATTCCGTCAAAAAACTCATCAGGCGTTATTATTTTTGAAAAATTTTCAATCCCTAATCTATCTGAAAGATCTTTTGCATAAACTGTTTCATCAAAGCCTTTATTATCAAAACCTACTGAAAAAGTTTTGTTAGGCATAGCTGTTGCAACAACATAACTTGAGTCAACACCGCCTGACAAGAAAGAGCCAACTTCAACATCACTAATCTTGTGATATTTAACTGATTCTTCAACTTCTTTTTCTATCTTGCTTACAGCTTCATCAAAAGTCATTTCCTTATAATCAAGAGTTAAATTGTAATAACTCTTTATTTCAAGTTTCCCATTTTCAAAAATATAATAATGTCCTGGTCTAAGTTTCTTTACACCTTTGAAAAATGTTTCTTCTAAAGGATTGTATTGAAAAACTAAATAATGCTTTAATGCTTTTTCATTAATTTCTTTTTTAAACTTTGGATATTTTAAGAATGACTTAACTTCTGAACCAAAAATAAAATCTCCGTCAATCATTGTATAATAATATGGTTTTATTCCGAAATGATCTCTTGCTCCAAAAAGTCTCTCTTTCTTACTATCCCAAATAGTAAAAGCAAACATTCCTCTTAATTTAGCTAAAATGCCTTCTTCACCATATTCTTCATATCCATGCAAAATAACTTCGGTATCAGTATTTGTTTTAAATTTATATCCCTTTTCTAACAAATCATCCTTAATTTCTTGATAATTATAAATTTCTCCATTAAAAATAATAGCCACATCATTATTTTCATTCAAAATCGGCTGAGAGCCTTCGTGTAAATCAATTATACTAAGTCTTCTAAACCCAAAATTAATTCCTTTATCAAAATAATATCCGTCACTATCTGGACCACGATGGATAATTTGATTATTCATCTCTTTTATTATATTTTCATCTTTTATATCTTTACTGTAAAATCCTACAAATCCACACATAATTTCTCCTTAAATACTACTTAAAAGAATTAACAAATTATTAATTAATTATATCATATAGAACAATTTATTTCTAATTTTTTAAAATTTCCTTAACTGTATCTATCTCACTATAAGGAAAATATTCATCACCAATTACTTGATATGGCTCTGCACCCTTTCCTGCAAGTAATACAATATCATTTTCTTTTGCTATTTTAAAAGCATATTCTATTGCTTCTTTTCTATCTTCAACAACAGTATAATTACCCTTGTCACATTCAGAAACCAATTCTCTTACAATTTTGCTAATTGACTCATGTCTAGGATTATCTGCTGTAAATACAACTTCATCAGAATTTTCTAAAGCTATTTTTCCTAAATCAGGTCTCATACTGGAATCTCTATTACCACCACTATGACCAATCATAGTAATAATTCTACTATGAGGAACTTTATTCAAAGTTTCAAGTACATTTATAAGTCCATCTGGAGTATGAGCAAAATCAATTATTATTTTGTAATTTCTATTTGATTCTACTATTTCCATTCTACCACTTACACCTGTAAAACTCTTTAAAGCATCTAATATATCTGAGATTGAAATTCCTTTAACATATCCAGCACAAATTGAAGCCAACACATTATATACATTAAAAATTCCAACTAAATTAGTTTCAACTCTATATACTTCATCTAAAAAATGTAAATCAAATCTCATTTTCCAATCATCAAATGAAATATTATCAGCAAAAAAATCAGCATTTTTATTATTTAAACCATAAGTAATAATTTCTGATGGAATATGTTCAGCAAATTTTTTTGAATAATCATCATCGCTATTTAAAATAGCTGTTTTTAACTTTCCATTCTTTAAATTATGACCTAATTGTGTAAATAAAAGCTCCTTTGTATTTGCATAATTTTCCATTGTCTTGTGTAATTCTAAATGTTCATGGGATAAATTTGTAAAAATTGCACAATCAAAATCACAACCTAAAACTCTATCTAAAGCCAGTGCATGTGATGAAACTTCCATTACACAACATTTGCAATTTTCAATAACCATTTCATTTAAAAATCCTTGCAAATCAACAGAAATAGGAGTTGTATTTTTAGTAGGGATTACTTTATTTCCTATTTTATGATGTATTGTTCCTATTAATCCTGTTTTCATATTACAAGTTTCAAAAATATGATTAATTAAATAACTTGTAGTTGTCTTTCCATTAGTTCCAGTTATTCCAACCATAAATAGTTTTTCGCTTGGACATTTATATAGCACATTAGCTAGAAGTCCCATAACTTTTAATGTATCTTTAACATAAACAACTGGAACATTCCCTGACTTATCAGATACATCCTTTGATGCTATCAATAATTTTGCACCATTTTTTACAGCACTCTCAACAAATGAATGTCCATCTACAGTATTACCTTCTATGCAAATAAAAACAGTATTCTCTTTTATATTTCTATTATCTTGTGAAATATATTCTATATTTATATTTTCAATATTTCCGCAAATTTTTTTTACCTTTAAATAAGATAACAATTCACTAGCTAACATATCTTACTCCTATCTATAAAACTCCAATTAACACTCTAATTATTTTATTATTCTTTACATAAACAAAAAAGGTCTCATAAGAGACCTTGGAGGCGACATCCAGATTTGAACTGGAGATGAAGGTGTTGCAGACCTCTGCCTTACCACTTGGCTATGTCGCCAAATCGAAATGGAGCGGAAGACGAGATTCGAACTCGCGACCCTCGCCTTGGCAAGGCGATGCTCTACCACTGAGCCACTCCCGCAAATGGTGCCCAGAGGCGGAATCGAACCACCGACACGAGGATTTTCAGTCCTCTGCTCTACCGACTGAGCTATCTGGGCATATAATATTGAATTTTTTAAAAACTTTTGAAATTTTTATACTTACTTTCACCATCTGGACTTATTTTATAACCTAAAAATTAATTGGTGCACCTTCAGGGGTTCGAACCCTGGACACCCTGATTAAGAGTCAGGTGCTCTGCCAGCTGAGCTAAAGGTGCATATTTGATACCTAAATAGTATAAATCATTTATTTTAATTTGTCAAGTACTTTACAATATTTTTTATAGGACAAAGCTCTACTTTCTTGATATTTTTAATTAGTCATTTTTATATAACACTTTCAAGTAGGCAAAAAAATTGAGACGTAAAACATCTCAATTAAATACTAAAGTAATCTTTTATTTTTTCTGCAATTTTTACATATTCATTTGATTTAAATTGATCTACATCCAAATCATGTTCTATATCTGAAACAATTGCAATTAGTTTTTCTTTTTCAGAAATTATTTTTGTCGAATATCCTGTTCTATAAATTTCAATTCTATCTAAGTTTTCCCATTTATATCCTTCAACTAAAACAAAATCATATTCAGTCATTGTTTTTAAAACATCATTCAAAGATTTTTCATAATTCAAGTTTTCGACTGTTATTACTCTATTTGGGCTAACCATTTTTACACAACTTGCTCCAGACTGTGAGAATATATAACTGTCTTTTCCCTCTCTATCAAAATCAAATTCTCTATGATGATGTTTTACAACTCCTACTTTCAATCCTTCTTTAGAAAATATTTTTAACAAATTTTTTATTAAAGTTGTCTTTCCAATATTAGAACATTCTCCAACTATGGAAATTGCTTTATTGTTCATACAAAAACTCCGCTTCAATTATTTTTCCCTTAGAAATTTCAGTTTGACTTGGGACAATAACTATGGAATTTTTTGAAACCATTGTAGATAAAACTCCTGATTTTTGTCCTTCTTCAATTTCTGTAAAGAATTTCCCATCTTTGTATAATGTTGTTGCTCTTAAAATTCTACTAACTTTTGCTTTATTGTTAAATCCGTTAATTAATTCGCTTTGAACTTTAAGCATATTAGCATTTCTGTTTTGTAATCTTAAAATTATTGGTCTTACATAAAGGTAGAAATTCATAAAAGATGCTGCAGGATTTCCAGATAAAGCAAATATAAATTTACCTTCATATTCTCCAAAGAAAACATGTCCACCCGGTTTTGCCATAACTCTTGTAAAAATAGTCTTTACTCCTATTTTATCTAATGCAGTTAAAACAAAATCACTGTCTCCAACGGAAATTCCTCCTGTAGAAATAACAATATCGCTATTTCTTATAGCCTTTCTATACATATCAACCAAGGAATCCAAATCATCTTCAACTTTTCCATATTGGATAACATCGGCATTGTACATTTTACCAAGTTGTTCAATAGTATAACTGTTACTATTTCTTATCTTTCCATCTTCCATCTTATCAGTAACATCAAGTAGCTCACTTCCTGTAGCAAAAACACTTAACAGAGGCGCTTTATAGACCTTAATAAAAGGAATTCCAAGACTAGCTAAAACACCAATTTCTGCAGGAGTTAGAAATGTACCTTTTTTTATTATTACATCGCCTTTTCTTACATCTTCACCAAGTCCAATTATATTTTTATTTTTCCCTATTGGAGAAAAAATCTTAACTTCTTTGTCGTTAAATTCAGTTTCTTCATATCTTACGATACAATTTGCACCACTCGGAACTTTTGCTCCAGTCATCAATCTAACTGCTTGTCCTTTAGAAACTGATTTTTCAGAAACGTCCCCTGCCATTATTACATCTATAACTTCTAGAACAACAGGATTTTCTTTGCTTGCATTTACGACATCTTCTTCCCTAAAAGCATAGCCATCCAATGGTGACTTATCAAAGTTAGGAATATTAACTTTTGAAATTATATCTTCAGCGATAACTTTTTCTAAAGCATCATTGAAGTATACTTTTTCAATTTTTTCTTCAACTTTGACTTCATCAACTATTTTTCTAGCTTCTTTTAATTCAATAGGTGAAAAATTATTAATTATCATGGTCATCTCCTATACTTTCATAATCGTATTTTTTTCTAAGTTCTCTTTCTCTAAGTCTTTTTTCTTTTCTTTCTTTCATCTTTCTTTTTTGATCAAAAGAGTAAATATCGTTAATATTTATCAAAGTATTCAAAATAAATATTATTACAGTCATTATTGAAAGTCCTTTATTTCCGCCGATAATTTTAGATATAATTGCTAAAAAGATTATAACTCCAATTTTATAATTAAGTTTTCTTCCTAATAAAATTGGTTCTAAGACTAATCTAACACATAATATTGTAAGGTACAATATTGCTAAATTAGCTGAAATTACGACTTCGTGATTAATCAAATTAACTACAATTTGATAAGCCAAATAAAGTCCATTACCTATTATTGGAACAATTTCCAAAATACCCATAATTAAACCAGCTTTAAATTTCCCAGGATAACCCATTAGGTAAACAGCAATTAATGAAGTAAGCATTGCTAACAAAACGAGAATTCCTTGTACTTTTAAATAAAAACTTAAAGTTTTTCTACATTTTTTAAGCATAGCTTTTATATAGCTTACATACATATTTCTTCCTCCTTTACATCTTTTCTAATAATTGATACATATTTTTTTTATAATTATCTACTCCAGGTTGATCAAAAGGGTTAACGTCCAACATATAAGCAGAAATAGCACAAGACATTTCAAAAAAGTAAATTAACTTTCCAATATTGTATGCATCTAATTTTGGAACAGTAATCTTAATAGTTGGAACATCACCATCTGTATGTGCCTTCCTTGTAGCTGTAACAGCAACCTTATTTATTTCATTAAGTGATTTTTTTGCTAAATAATTTAAATTGTCAAAATCTTCATCGATAAGAGGAATGATAATGTCATTCTTTAAATCTTCAACTTCAATTATAGTTTCAAAAGTGATTTTATTTCCATCTTGAATCATTTGACCAAAAGAATGTAAATCTCTTGTGAAAATTGCACTTTCTACATAAAGTCCTTTTCCATTTTTTCCTTCACTTTCAGCAAATAATTGTTTCCACCACTCTTGAAGATAAGCTAGTTTAAATTCATGTGCAACTAAGTATTCTATTTCCTTTTTTTCATCTTTAAACATTGCATTTCTAATTATTGCATATTTTAAAGAAATATTATCCAAACTTTTCTTAGTATATTCTTCTAAGCCATCATTTGCTCCAAGTAAAAGCGCATCAGCATCAATTCCTGCACACATAATAGGAAATAAACCAACCGCTGTTAAAACTGAAAATCTTCCACCAATATCATCAGGTACATTAAAAGTTTCGTAACCGACTTTATTGCTAAGTTCTTTTAACAATCCTCGTTCTGAATCAGTTGTAACAATAATTCTATTTATCGATTCTTTTCCATATTTTTCTTCACATAATTCTTTTAAAACTCTAAAAGCTACAGCAGTTTCAAATGTACTTCCTGATTTTGAAATTACATTTATGAAAAAGTCCTTATCTTTTATATATTCAACCAATTCACTCAAATAATCTCCGCTTAGATTATTCCCTGCAAATACAATATCCAAGCTATCTTGTTTGAAATAAGGTTTAAGGGCTTTTATAACAGCTTTAGATCCTAGGAAACTTCCTCCTACACCAATAACAACAAGAACTTCTGACTTTTTTACTTTTTCAGAAAGTTTTTTCATTCTTGAGTATTCTTCTCTGTCATAAACTTCTGGATGAGTTACCCAACCTAAAAAATTACTCCCCAAACCATTTTTATTTAAAATAAAATCTAATGCTTTAAAAGCATCTTCTTTATAATTAGTAAAACATAAATCTTCTGAGAAATCTAGCTCAAAATTATTTATCATTATAAAACCCTCATACTTAGTAATGCAATATCATCTTCTTGAATTCCACATCTAAATTCAGAAACAGCTTCAACTAACTTGTTCAAAAGTTCCTTATCAGAAAGTGAATTTTTATATTTATCTACTACATTAAAAAATCTTTCTTCTCCATATTCTTCTCTGTTTTCATTTTTTGTTTCAGTGAGTCCATCTGTATAAAATAGCACACAATCTCCATGACATAGTTTTGCTTTACCAACAGAATATCTACTATCTTGGAATAACCAAGATATTGGTAAACCACTTAATTCTAATCGAACATTTTTATCCTTATTAAATAAAATTGGGATAGAATTATGTCCTGCATTTGAATACTCAAATTCACAAGTTTCTCTATTGTAAATCCCCAAAAATATTGTAAAATACATTTCTAAATTAAGTTTTGAAAACTCCTTTGATAAGGCTCTTAATATCTCTCTTGGATGTTCTATTTTTCGTCCATGAACTAACATCCTAACGGAAAATTTTATAAACATTGTTATCATACTTGCAGAAATACCATGACCCATAACATCAGCTATATATACACAAGTTTTATCATTAGGTAATTCTATGACATCAAAAAAATCTCCTGATAACTGATCAGATGATATATATTTATATTCTAAATTTAGTCCATCAATATGACTCAATTTAGATAATAAACTTTTTTGTATATCCGATGCAGTTAACATATCATTTTTTATCATTTTTTGATATTTGATTAGGTCTTTTTGAAGTCTATTACCTTCTGTAATATCTCTAAAAACTTCAATACTACCCCAGTAATCCTTTTTGTCATCAAAAATAGGACTACTCTTTACTAAAAAGTCTCTTTCTCCAACTGATAATAATTCAGTTTCTACATCTTCCTTGTGTCCAATGGGTGCAACACATTTTAAAGAAGAAAAAATTTTATCATTCTTATGTATGTAATCATCTGAAAACAAACAAAACTTTCCTTCTTCATTTTCTAAAAATTTTTTCATGCTGGCATTAGTATATACAATTCGTCCAGTTTTATCGAAAACTCGAACTAAATCTTCCATAAAATCTGCCAGTTCAAAATTTAAATGTGTAATCTTGTCCATATACATTCTGTTCTCCGTTATTTTGGTTTGGGTCCATAAAATTGATAGAAATCGACTTTAATTCTTCCGTTAAAGAGCTTTCTCTTTCTATCAGCTTTCCTCCCATATAATCTTTCAAAACTTTCTATACTTGTTATTAAATACACAGACCAAGTATCTAATTCCTTAAATTTTTTCCCAAAATCTCTATAAAGCCTCTCAACTTCTTCCATATCTCCCATACGTTCTCCATATGGAGGATTGGTAACAACAACGCCATATTCATTATAAAGATCAACATCTCTCATATCTTTTATAAAAAATGAAATTTCATCATCCACGCCTAAAATATCAGCATTATCTCTAGCTATTAAAATCGAATGTCTATCTATATCCGACCCTAAAATTTTTAAATCTCTATCATAATCTATTAATGCTCTTGCTATATTTTTCTCGTTTTTTAAAGCATCTTTATCTAATAAATTCCAATTTTCAAAAGCAAAATTTCTCATTATACCAGGAGCAATATTTCTTCCTATCATATAGGCTTCAATACAAAGAGTTCCACTTCCACAAAAAGGATCGTAAAAAACTCTACTCAGTTCCCAAAAAGATAAACTAATCATAGCACTTGCTAAAGTTTCCTTAAGTGGTGCATCTCCTGCTCTCTTTCTATATCCTCTTTTATGTAAAGCCTCTCCTGAAGTATCAACGGTAACAGTTGCAATATCCTTTAAAATAGATACTTCTATATAGTACAATGCATCTGAAGTTTCATCAAACCATTCAACTCCATAAACATTTTTAAGTCTATCAACTATTGCTCTTTTTGTAATCTTTTGAATATCTGATAAACTAAAAAGTTTTGATTTTACACTATTAGCATTTACAGGAAATTTATCATTTACTGAAATTAAATCTTCCCATTTTATTTTCTTTATTCCTTGATACAAATCTTCAAAACTTAAAACTTTAAATTCATCCAATTTAAGTAAAATTCTTTCTGCACATCTAACCCATAAATTAACTTTCGCAATATCATTTACATTTGCTAAAAATTCTACTTTTCCATCAGAAACTTTTATATCATCAAAACCAAGTTTGATTATCTCTCTTTTAACAACTGCCTCTAAACCAAAAGCACAAGTGGCAATTAAAGTTATTCTTTTCATTATTTCTCCATTTATATAAAAATCTAATATAACAAAAATACATCTATCATTGACTATAATTATACCAAATTTGCATAAAAAAAACAAAAGAAATTGAAAATTATGGAATTTTTCTATTATTTTTGTTATAATAAACAAGGCTTTAATATTCAAAACTATAAGGAGGAATTTATGAAAGATATTTCAACAAAATCCGTAACAAAAATCGGAATACTAAGTGCAATTGTAATTATTTTATCACTTTCTCCAATAGGATTTATTCCATTAGGAGTAGTTAGAATTACTACAGTACATATACCAATAGTTTTAATCGCATTAATAGAGAAACCAACAGTATCGTTTTTTGTTGGATTAATTTTTGGATTATTCTCATTTTTTCAACATTTATCAGGAATAAGTCCTCTATCTTTTATGTTTATAAATCCGATGGTATCAATACTTCCAAGAGCGCTGATAGGGGTTGGAACATATTATACATTTAATTTTATAAAAAAATACATTAAAAATATTTTTAATGTTGTACTTGCAAGTATGGTAGGAACAATGATAAACACATTTGGAGTTCTTTCTATGGCATACATATTCTGTGCTAATCAAATATATGATGTTTTAAAAGTCAATCCTGCAAAATTTTTATTTGGAGTTGCAATTTCAAATGGAATTCCTGAAATAATAGTATGTTCTGCATTAGTTCCTATAATTTACAAGAGTTTACAAAAAATTTTAAAATTTTAGCAAAAATGGGTGATTATTAATCACTCATTTCTTATATACACAAAAAAAGAACTTTGAAAAATCAAAGTTCTAATAATCTATTTTAGCTTGCCTTTAAACTTACTTGAGATGTCAAAACATCAAAATATGAATATGAACAAGTTCTTGTTTTATGTTCTTCTGTTTCAATTTCAACAGTAAAGAATGAAGTAAATACTTCTCCAATTACTCCCTTAATTTCAACATATTCTTCTTTGCTTCGTTTAATAGTAATCAATACTTTTCTTCCAATGTTGTTTCCCAAAACTCTTTTAATCATAGCTAATTTCTCTTTTGTATCCATAACAGCACCGCCTTTTATATATATTTTAACATAAAAAATAAATAAAGTCAAATTAGAAAACTTTGATAAAAAAGCAAAAAACTGTAGATATTTTATAAGAATATCTACAGTTAAATATATCCATAAAAAGTTATTTATTTCTTCTCTTCATAACTAATACAACTATAATGGCTATTAAACTTAAAACTCCTATTATTAAAAATAGATTCTTACTACTATCAATATTCATAAATGAAATAAGATTAGTATATTCTCCCATACAAACCTCCAACTACCTCAAAATTGTTATAAATACTTTCTCAATAGACAATTGAAAATTCACATTATTATACAAATTTTCTCTAACAATTTCTATCGTTTCTAAAATTTTTGATAATTTCTTTTTATCAAAATCAACATTATTTTTAAATATTTTCAAAATATCTTTATTTGAAACATCTTGACCCGTTTCTAAAAAAATATAAAATTCTTTAAAAAAATTATACAATAAAGGTATAAAATTTCTATCCTCTTTTAAACTCAAAAGATATTCCTTATTTTTCGAATCATAAATTGCCAAAAAGTCACCTTTAAGTGCAATGGATAAAATTTCCAACAATTTACCATAATCTGAATAATCAAAGTTTTCTGAGGAATTTACTTCTGAAACAAAAATACATCTACTTCTTATTGTTGACAATAGTTTATATCTTGAATCAACTAAAATACAGATTATGACATAGTCAAAAGACTCTTCTAGAGTTTTTAATAAAGCATTTGATGATTCTGCTCTTAAAAACTGTCCACCTTTTATGATAACCAATTTATACTTTGATTCCAAAGGTCTTTTTTGGACATATTTAATCATCTCTCTAATTGAATCAATAGGAATATTATTCCTTTCGCTTTCAATTATCATCAAATCAGGATGTGTTTGCTCTTCAATTTCTCTAGAAATTTTAAAATCATCTTCAGGATTTAAAACCTTTAATGTTAATTCTTTAGAAACTTTATCTAAAAAATCTTCGCTTCCCTCAACAATATAGTTTTGGGAAAAATCAAAGAAATCAATCTTTTCTTTGAAAAGAGTGTAATTCATAAACTACACCCTAATAAATTGATTCATATTTAGAACAAACATTACAGTATTAGCTGTTTTATCATCAACTGTTTCCTTATTTTTTGAAATATTTAAAATCATTTCTTTAACTCTATCTAATTTTTCTTCTTCAATACCTATCAATATTGTAGTATTTCCTTTTTTGAAAAATCCACCTGTTGAAGATAGTTTTGTAGCTCTAACTTTATTTTCAGAAAGCTCATTTAAAACGTCCTGAGCTATATGGTCTTGTATAATTGCTAAAATAAGTTTCATAAAATCACCTACATTCTTACAAAATCTACAACATCAAGTACAAAAATTGTAGCACCACCTACTAGAACTTCCATAGGGAAAGGAATATAAGCGTCGCCTGGCATTGTAACACTCAAAACAGATGTTGTAATTTCTCTTGACTTGCAATTTTCTTCAATAATTTTCAAACATTCATCTAACTTTTCTTCTTCAACCCCAATTAAAAGAGTTGAGTTTCCAGCTCTTAAAAATCCACCTGTTGAAGCAAGATTTGTCATTCTGAATCCCTTTTCAGTTAAATCTTCTTGTAGTGGGTTCAAGTCTTGATCTTGAACTATTGCAATAATCATCTTCATAGCAATTCCTCCATTTTTTCATCTATTATTTTTTTTACATCTTCAAAAACTTCTTCCATGCTTTTAGTAGCATCGACTTTTCTTAAGACTTTATCATCTTTCATTTCCTCAAGAAGTTCCATATATGTATCATAAACTCTACTATGGAAATCATCTCCCGAAAGTTCAAGTCTATCAGCATTTTCATTTAAAGACTTTCTTTTCAAAGTTGTCAAAGGGTCAACATAAAAGAAAATAATCACATCTGGATTAACTCCATTAATAGCAAAATCATTTATTCTTTTAACATTTTCAACCCCAAGTTTTCTGCCACCACCTTGATAAGCAAGTGAACTTAAAACAAATCTATCTGAAATAACAATATTACCCTTTTCCAAATTCGGCTTTACAAGTTCATCAATATGTTGAGCTCTACTAGCTGCATAAAGTAATGCTTCTGTTCGTGGCGACATATTTACATTATCATTAGATAAAATAAGTTCTCTAATTTCTTCTGATATTTTTGTTCCACCTGGTTCTCTTGTAAAAATTATTTTTTCGTTATCCTTATAGTATTTCTTAATTAAATTTATTATCGAAGTTTTCCCACACCCGTCGGGACCTTCAAAAGTAATAAATAAACCCATTATTTAACTCCTTAGAATGAATAAAATAAATATGATAAAATTATTCCAACTATTCCGAAGCTACCAACTAAAAAGTAGCTCAAATAAGTAAATGGAACAATAACTATTTTAAAAATCGCTAAAATATATAAAATTACATATCCGATTATAGAATTCACAATAATCTTTTTTAAAATCTTTAAAGGGAACTTTAGTAATTTAAAAACTAAAATAATTAATAAAATTCCTACAATATAAGAAATAATACTATGTTCGAAAAAAAACTTACTTAAACCAGCGAAATCAAGAGACTCTAACGAATCATAATACATTTTTCCTAGGTTTTCCAAAGTATCACTCTCCTATTCTTACTATTATTTTATCACAATGCAAATATTTTATCAATTAAAACTGTCAAAAAATAAATATATCTATTCTAACCGTTTTTTATTTATTTGCTACATTATCTTTTTAAATATATTCAATTTTTTCAAATCAAAAGGTGCATATCTAAATGGCAAATCAAAAATCTTTTTATTTTTTACAATTCCTTTTTTGTGACTTAATAAATCAAAACCATGTTTTCCATGATATGAACCCATACCACTATTTCCTACACCACCAAAAGGAATATGACTATTTGCAAGTTGCATTATAGTGTCATTCACACAACCTCCTCCATAAGAAAGGCTGTTAATAATATACTCTGCATTTTCCTTTCTTTGAGAAAAAATATAACATGCTAATGGTTTTTCTCTTTCTTTAATTATATCAATTACTTTATCTATATCATCATACTCAATAATCGGTAACAAAGGTCCAAAAATTTCATCTTTCATAATCTCGTGATTAAAATCTACATCAGGAAAAATAGTAGGTTCAATCTTTCTTTCGCTATCATTGCTTTTCCCACCAATTACTTTTGACTCAGTCTTTATTAAATTTAAAAGACGTTCATAATGACGAGTATTAATAATTTTTGGATAAGATTTGTTATTTACAGCATCTGGATATCTTAATTCAATTTCTTTTTGCAAATATTTAATAAGTTCTTCTTTTACATTTCTATGAACAACAATATAGTCTATTGAAACACATGTCTGTCCTGCATTTAAAAGTTTCCCCCATATTATACGTTTTGCAGAAAGTTTTATATCAGCGGTTTCGTCAATAATACAAGGACTCTTTCCCCCTAACTCCAAAGATACAGGAATTAAATTTTCACTTGCAACACGCATTATGATTTTTCCAACTCTTGCACTTCCGGTAAAAAATATAAAATCATATCTTTGATGAAGAATTTCGTCATAATCAAGGTCAGAATCTACACAGTAAATATATTCTTCTTCAAATGTTTTATTTATTATATCTCTAATAATTTTTGATGTATTTTTACTCTCTTTTGAGCATTTTATAACAGCACAATTTCCTGCTGCAATAGCAGCAACCAGTGGGGAAAGTGACAAATTAAAAGGATAATTCCACGGTGCCATTATTAACACAACTCCATAAGGTTCTGAATAGACATAGCTTTTAGCAGAAAATGTCCCAAGACTTTCTCTCACTCTTTTAGGCTTACTCCATTTCTTCACTTTTTTCAATGCCTCATGAATTTCACCATATACTATTCCAATTTCAGTAAGATAACCTTCTGCCTCTGATTTTGAAAGATCTTCATAGAGAGCGGATAATATTTGCTTTTCATTAGTTTGAATTACTTTTTCAAGTTTTTGTAACATACTAATCCTATATTCGACAGATTTTGTTGTATTTGTAGTAAAAAATTTTCTCTGCTTTTCAACAATACTTTTTAATTCCATCTTGTACTCCTTATGATATACTATATTTTGTTAAGATTTTCTCTAAATATAAGTCAAATTTGTTTTAAAAAGTTCCTTAGAAATACCATTAATTAACTCTAAAGCCTATTAATTTAATTTTATATTATTTAAAATAAAAATAGATAATTATCTTTATAATAAAATTTAGCATTGTAATTAGTATTTCATACAGTCATCAGGAGCATCTTCATCAAAATGATTTTTTCTGCCAAAGTCTGCAGTCTCCGTAATATGAGCAAAAGTATTATTGTCAAATTCTCTATATCCACTATGACCAGTACATACAGCTTCTATGTTGTAACCCTTAACTTTTTCTTTTAATTTAATTAAGGATTTTTTATTCATTTCTGGAAATTGTGTGAAAAAGTCAAAGAACGGATAACCACCTTTTTTATTAATAGCTAAACAATCTCCACTTATAAGAATTTTGTCATCAACAATATAACACATATGTCCAATTGTATGTCCAGGAATATGAATAGCAACAATTTTTATACCTTCAATATTAAAAACGTCTCCGTCTTTAATTAGTTTATAACCAGAAGATAAACTTACACCGATATTAAGCTTTAAAAATCCTAATTTCTTCATTCTATGAAGTTGTCCTGTTAAATATTGTTCATCTTTTTCACCAATATATACTTGAGCATTTGGAAAAATATTCTTTCCATTCTTATCAATCCCGCCGGCATGATCTACGTCAACATGAGTTAAAAAAACATATTTAATATTATCTGGATTTATATTAATTTTTTCAAACTCAAAATTGACATTTGGAAAATTCATATGCCCTGAATCAAAAGCAATAGTATTACCATCTTTAGTATAAAACCATATATTTACATCAGCTTCTCTAATACATGAAATTCCCTTTGGGAAAATACCGGTATTAGATGGATTAAGCGCCTTGGTACCCTTCAAAAGATACTTTTTAAAATGTTTGTCAAAAAAATAAATTATTCCCATAATATCCTCCTTATAAATTTATTTAGATTACAGAAAAATTATTTTAATTATACAAATCAACATTTATCATTGTATTTATATGTAATACTGAACAAACATTTCATATAGAAATTAATGGTATTTGTTGCTATAAATATCGTATTTATATCTTCCATTTTGTCTAAACAATTTTCTTCTTCCTTTTTGTTTTAATATGCTTCCAACAATTACAAAAGGAAATAATAAAATCATATAAAGGTAGTAATAACTATATTTTACAGTTGCTGTGTATTTGACTTCTCCTGATACAGCTTGCATTTTTTCGTCTTTTATTATTTCTCTAATTCTATCGATAGTTGTTTTGCCTTCATCTGATAATAATTCATTCAATACTTCTTTGTCAGTAATTTCAAAAACTGTATCGTTAATAAGTTGGCTATTTCCTAAATTGTCAAAGTAATAGTATTTCCCATTTTTTGTCCAAACGGAGCCTATTACATTACTTTGTATGTCTTTTACTTTTTCCCAACCTTCTTTTTTATCAAAGCTAACTATTTGAGAATTTCTTGAATACAATCGTCTAATATGTGGAACTCTAAATCTAACAATATACGTTTCATAAGAATTTAAAAAATAGATATTTTCCTCATCACAAAATACATTTTTATCTAAAAATTCAACATTTCCTTTAAAATTATTTTCTCCAATTTTTATTTGCTTATTTTTTCTTTGATTATAAAAATATACTCCATCTTTTGAAGCAAAAAATAGATTATAAATATGAGAACTACTATTTCCAATTACTCTATAAGGAGTGAAATTTTCTTCAAATCTAAGATTACCTTTAAAAACTTCTCCACTCTTTTTATCATAAAGCAAATCGTCCCCCTGCTCAACTGAAACGACTTCTAATTCTCCACTATTTTTAATTGGTAAAAGTTCATTTTTGTAATAGACATTATTTTTATCACAAAAATACTCTCCATGTTTAGAAACCTGCTTTATAGTATTTACATCTGCGTTTTCAAGTGGCTTTCCCTTGTAATAGAGCACATCTCCATCTGTTGCAAAATATATTAAATTATTAATTTTCGAAATTTTCTTTTCAGTATTTAATTTATGATATGGATAAATATATGACTTAGGCTTTTTATCCTTAAAAAAAGCATGAACTATATGTCCAAAAATTTCTGAAACATAAGAAATCTCATCATTTCTCTCAGAAAGTGAAGAACAAAAATAAGTACTTTTACCATCAGTATAATATCCATTTCCAACATTAGTTATTTCCTTTGGATTAAGGTCTTCAATTTTTTCATTTCCAAAATAAACATGATTTTTATCAATTCCAACAACACGAGAATCATATGTATTATCTGAATTAATAACACTAAAAGAATCTACATCTGCATCCTCTACAATATAATATCCCCCACTTGGAACAAGTGCATAAATCTTATTATCATATTTATAAAAAATGCTATTTCCAATTCTCTGTCCACTTCTTTCAATATTGACATAAGTATCATCTCTTACGAGAAGCTGACTAAATGTAAAAAAAACAATTGTTAAACTAACTAAAATTAAACAAATACCCAAAACTTTTGATCGAGTACTTTCATTCTCTTTTCTATCCAAATAACATCATCTCCCATAGTTATTTTATTAAATATATTATATTCCAAACCATAAATAATAGCAATAAGAAAGAGTTGCTATAATTGATAATCTAATCAACTATAACAACTCTTTTAGAGTATTATATTTAATTTATTTTTCTAATGCTTGGTCAATGTCTTCTATTAAATCACGAATATCTTCTATACCTACTGAAAGTCTAATTAAGTCCGGAGATACTCCCGCTGCTATTAATTCTTCATCATTCATTTGTCTGTGAGTTGTTGAAGCAGGATGTAGAACACAAGTTCTTGTATCTGCTACGTGAGTAACAATTGCAGCAAGTCTTAGAGAGTCCATGAATTTAACTGCAGCTTCTCTACCACCTTTGATTCCAAAAGATATTACTCCACAAGAACCATTTGGAAGATATTTTTGTGCCAATTCATGTTGGCTATCATTTTCTAAACCTGAGAATGAAACCCAAGCTACTTTAGGATGTTTTTCTAAATGTTTAGCAAGTGCTAGAGCATTTTCAAAATGTCTTTCCATTCTTAAGTGTAAAGTTTCTAGTCCAACTCCAAGATAGAATGAGTTTTGTGGTGAAGGAATAGAACCTAAATCTCTCATTAAGTTAGTTGTCATTTTTGTAATATATGCACCCTTACCAAAGCTTTCGGTATATACTGTTCCATGATATGTTTCATCCGGAGTTGTTAGTCCTGGATATTTTTCACTATACTTTGTCCAATCAAAATTACCTGAATCCACAACCGCTCCACCAACTGCATTTGCAGAACCGTTCATATATTTTGTAGTTGAGTGAGTGACAATATCTGCTCCCCATTCAAAAGGTCTACAGAAAATTGGTGTAGGGAATGTGTTATCAACTATTAGAGGTACTCCATTTTTATGAGCAACTTTTGCAAATTTTTCTATATCTAAAATATTAAGTGATGGATTTGATAAAGTTTCGCCAAAAATTAATTTAGTATTTGGTTTAAACTTTGATTCTAACTCTTCAACTGAGATATCAGGGTCAACAAAAGTTGATTCAATTCCTAAATTTTTCATTGTATTTGCTATAAGGTTATAAGTTCCACCATAGATAGCAGAAGTTGAAATTATATGATCCCCTGCACTAGCTATATTTAATATTGCATAGAAATTTGCTGCTTGTCCTGATGATGTCAAAATTGTTGCAACTCCACCTTCTAGTTGGCAAATCTTATTTGCTACTGCATCATTTGTAGGGTTTGCAAGTCTTGTATAAAAATATCCTGAATCTTTTAAATCAAATAAATCTCCCATTTTTTCTGATGATTCATATTTGAAAGTTGTTGATTGTACTATTGGAACTACTCTTGATTCTCCATTTTTTGGGTCATAACCACCTTGTACACAGATTGTGCTTATATTATATTTTTTTGTCATAATGTTTCTCCTTTATAATTTATTTATTCAAATTGTGTTATAGGTTCACTGCCACTTACAGCTCCTACAATAAGTCCAAGTGTAGCAGGTAATACCCAGGCAAATCCAAGACCACTTAATGGAAGTATATCAATAAATGCCTTGATACTAGGGACATTAGCTACAGATAAAATTGCTTCTAATACGCTTACTGCCAATGTAAAAATTAATGCATATCTAAAACTTTGTTTATTAGGTATAAATTTACGGAATATTCCTAAAATCATTAATACTATTAAACTTGGATAAACTCCCTTGTAAATTGGTGTTGCGTAGTAAACAATTTTTTCAACTCCGAGTACTGCAATTGTAGCACCAACAACTGATGAAACTACAGCTGCTACTTTATGTGGAATCTTTCCATTTGAAAAGCCTTGGAAGAAGTTCGCTATTGATGTAATTTGTCCAATAGCAGTTGTTACACAAGCCAAAACTACAGCTATTGAAAGGAATAACATTCCATTCTTTCCTAAAACTCTTTCTGCTATAGCTAATAATAATTGGCTTCTTTCTATATCTTTTGGATAATAGCTACTTACTGAAGCTCCAAGATATATCAATCCTACATAAATAACTGCTAAAAGAATTAAAGCAATTACTCCGCAATATGCTGTAAGTTTATTTCTTTCTCTGCTTGCACGATATCCTCTATAAACAATATCTCCTATAAAAACAGTTCCTATAAGGTAACTTACTATTAAATCTCCTGTTTGGTAACCTTCTAAAAATGAATTAGTAAAAACATCACTTTGTTGTGGAAGTGTTGGAACTCCAATTGGAGTAAAAATTCCTTTAATAATAATTCCAAGTAATACTATAACTAAAATTGGCGTTAAAAACTTTCCTACACTGTTAATCATTCTGTTGATATCCAATGAAAAATATAGTGCTATAGCAAAATATCCAATAATAAATGCTACGATTGATACACTTGGAAAAAGTGATTTAAATCCTAATTCATATGCAACTGCTCCTGTACGTGGTACAGAAATGCATCCTGCAAAAACCATTATAAATAATAATAAAAACTTAGCAAAATTTTTATGTATATCTTCTGTCATAGCTTCAAGCGAACCACCATTTTTAGATATGACATAAAGTCCCACAACCGGCATTAAGACAGCAGAAATGCAAAATCCTATTGCAGCTAATGACCATTGACTTCCCGAAATAAATCCCAATAAAGGTGGAAATATAAGATTTCCTGCACCGAAGTAGGAGCCAAATAAAGCTAATCCTACTATTAAAATATCTTTCTTTTGTTTGTTCATAATCTTCTCCTTTTTAATTACACTGATATTGCTGAAAGAGAATGATAAGTAAATCAAAAATTAAGTAACCAGTTGCGCACCTAGTTATGAGCTAAAAATAAAAAAAACTCCCGTCCAACAAAGGACGAGAGCGAAAACTCACGTGTTACCACCTTAATTCATCTTTTTATCACTAAAAAGACCTTATTGAGTACTATCATACTCGCAATGCTATAACGGGCACACCCGTCACAACCTAAATCTATAAATAAATCTCGATGTGATGACTCCAAGGCCATGTTCGAAAGCTTCTCTCTCATTTCTCTCACCAAACGAAATGTCTCTGTATTGATTGAATAACTTTCTACTCTTCTCTTCAACGTCTTGCTATAAATTATAAAGGACAAAAAACAATTTGTCAATACCTAAAATGAATTTTTTTTAAAAATTTTTTATAACTATACATAAACATATATAAATAATAAAAAATTATTTTTTCTTTTTCAAATCACGTCTTATTTTTACTAATCTATCTGCAATCATATTACGAGACTCACTCATCCTAAAAGAAGCAATTCTACTCAATGTTCTACCATATAATCTGCTATGTCTTTCAAAAATTTTATCTACAGTAGAAGTCATTCTATCTTGGAATTCTTCTTCCAGTTCAGCAATATTTCTTTGGAAATTAGTCAATCCTGAAACCGTAAGAGTAAAATCGGAAGAATGTATAGCCAGTAAAACAACAGCAATAGCTATTGCAAAATTATTTGGAATTGTTACATAAATTTTTTCAAAAAGCGGAATAAAAAATTCCATTATAATAATTGCTCCAATACCAAAACCAATAGAAGTAATCGCACAAGTCCTTCCATTTATATTAAGTGGCATATCACTATAATCCCACCATCTAGCATGAAATAATTTTTCAAGCACGTAAGATGTTGGATATTCTAATATCATACTAGCAAAAAATCCCATAATAAATATTTGCCACCATGAAAGATGAGAAATCTTACCCATTGAAATAAGATCATAAAAAACCAATCCTAAAATTGAACCAAAACCGTAAATCGGACATAATGGTCCATATAAAAATCCACGATTTTGCCATTTTCTCTGGTCGATTGTACAGTATATACTTTCCCATATCCAGCCTAAAACACTAAATGCAAAATACGCATTCAAATATCTAATTAATTCCATAATACTCCTTTTAAAAATGTAATTCTATAAAATCTATTTAAAATTATAATATATTTCCTTACTATATAAATAAATTCTACTTTTTATATTCATAATCTGTTATATATATTTATTAATCTATGCATAAATACTTCTCAACAAACACATAGCTTTACAACGAATTTGTGATATTTACTTTATATTTTAATACTAAACTTCAATCATAGATCTTTTGTATAATAATATCTTTCTCCAACAAATGGGTACTCTTTCAATACGAACACTTCTTTATAGCCATGCTTTTTATAAAAATCCGGAGCTTGAAACTTAAAAGTATCTACAAATGAATATTTACAATTTCTTTTTCTAGCCTCAATTTCTGCTCTCTTCAAAATTTCTGAACCAAGTCCTTGCCCACGTAACTTCTCACTTACATATAAGTACTCAATTTCAAGCCAATTTCCAAAAGTTTCTGCGACTATTCCAGCAATTAAATTACCTTGATAATCTTCCAAATAAATATTTAGTGGTTCACTTATTGATGGTTCTCTCTTTGATTTATTATATGATTTAATTAAGTTTGCCAGTTCTTTTGATTTTGCTGATTCTTTATTTTCAATCTTAAATTCCATATTTTCCTCTATATTTTATTAATTAATTATTAATTATTAACTATTTATCTTTTTAATTATTTCAAATTTTTTTGTTTAAGAAAATTATATCTTCATCAATTCTATAAACTAGAATTTACAAGGTTAAAGTTTACAGACCATAATATAGTCTTTCTCATTTTCATGAATTATTCCAAAACCAACTTTCTTATACATACGAACTGCATTATTTACTTTTTGCACTGATAAAGAAACTTGCTTATACCCTTTCTCTTTTAGAGCTAAAATAATTTGCTTCATTAATTTTGTTCCAATGCCTAAATTTCTATATTCTTTTAGAAGTGAAATTGAAAGTGATGGAGTTTCATCATCAATATGACCATAATCATTTATTATACGAGTCCAAACCGCTCCTACTACAATCCCTTCAACATCTGCTACATAACAAATATCATCTTTCTTTCCAAAATCTGAAATATATATTTGTAAATCAGGGTGATTTATAATATCTTTAGATGGTTCTGGAACTCCTTCAGGAATAAAAATAGCTTCATATAAAAACGTGTTCAACAGTTTTATTTCACATTTTTTTAATTCTCTTATTTTAAAATTCATGCTTACCTCCGATTTATATAATATTTTTAGTTTTTATAAATCTAAAGTAATTCTACACATACTATCCCTCTATACATTTCTAAAATATACCTACAATCTATACCTCGTTAACTTATTTTAAATAAATTTATGTCTAACACAATCAACCATAAAGCAAGAATACTCGGGATATAGCTTTAATTTTACCTCAGGTCTTGAAGCTCCACTCTTTATTTTAGAAATCATTTCTTCAAAATTTCTTTTATCCTCTTCCCAACTAGCAATAGTTTCTTGTTTCTCTTTTTCACTGTCATAATCTTCATCAGCTATAGCTTCATTTATAGCTTCTTCAAAATACTTTCGATTCTTTTCTTCAAGACTAAAAAATCTTTCCTTTTGATTTTTTAACCAAAGAACATAAAAATATTCTTCCCACTCTGCGATATAATAGTACTCAACACAATCGCCACAAAGTTTTAAAAATATGTCATACTCTTCAAGAGCATAATACACATCAATAATTTGGTCTTCTGAAATATCATCTGTGTTTAAATTATAATTAACATCTTGACCAGGCTTTACTTTCTCAACATAAGAAATTGCCTTATCTTTATTTCCAAGATACACTTCACAATAAGCTAAACATAATAACATACGCATTCTATTAGGATAAATTTCAAGTAAGTCTAAGAATATTTCCTTTGCTTTTTCATATTGTTTCAGTTCAAATAAAGATACAGCAAAATTGAAAGAAGTTACATAACTTTCTTCCATTTCTTTTGCCGCTTTAAAATAATTATGACTTAATAATAATTTTTTTTCATCTTTAGAATATTCAAACTCACTAAAATAATACAAACCAAGACCCGTATAAGTTTCAACAAATGGAGAATTTAAATCTTTAGCTTTGTTCAAATAAATTAAACTGTCCTTAGAAAAATCATCTCCAAAAGCAAGATTGGTATAAATTCTGGATTTATCATTATCACTTAAAAAATTTTCAAACTCATTTAAGAATTTCAATAAAAATTCTACATAATCAAAATTCTCATCTCTAAGTTCCAACTCAACAGAAGCAAGAGTACAAATAACATCAACATTCGATGGACATTCACTTTGCTTTTCCAAAAGATAACTTTTCATTCTCTCAAGATATTCGTTTGAAGTTTCAAAATCTTTTAAAAATGGTTTATTGTATCTATTTTCATATTCTGTTTTTAATTTGTGCCAGTATGATTTAATTTTGTTTAACATTTTTATTCCTTTTTGATTCAAGGTTTAAGTACAAAAATATACAACCCTAATATTTACTTCTTAACTTTTTGTGCCTCTTTTTCTGCTTCATTTAACCAATTTTCAAACTCCCAGCGAATTGGTACAAATTTTTTTCTTTTAAGTTCTTTTCTAATATTTTTTTGATAGTCTTTATACTCCTCATCATTGTTCCATCTGCTCCAGGCTTCCTTTGGTCTATCTATTTCAAGTTCCTTTTCGACTGCATCAAAAATATAATTGTCAACTGGTATATGCAAATACTTAAGAACATTATCAAATGAATATACCTTAAGAATATATAAATACTTTATAGTCATATTAATCCATTTCTGTGCTTGTCCATAAGTAAATTCAATTCCCTCATTTAGATAAAAAGATTTTATCGTTTTACATACATCACAATGCCATGCATCAAATTCTTTCTGATTTGTAATATTGTTCCCTATAAGTTTTTTAATTTCATTTTCAAAAACATTATTCACTTTTTCTCTTAATTCCAATCTAATCTCATCAGTTGATAACTCATTGAACCTTATTGTTCGATTCATATCACGATATGCTCTCTTACTAGCTGCATGGATTGGATTACTTAAATCTCCAAAGTAGGAAAACTTTAAAAATTTAAGAAGGTCTTCATTTACATTAGTTTCTAAATTTGTTTCATTTGATTTTGTCATTTTAATATCTCCTTTTTATATAAAGTTTTTTAAAATAATTAAACTGTACTCTAAATTTTTATACTGCTAATTTTATTTTTTCAATTAACTCAAATATTTATATCTCCATAACTAACAATTAAACAATATTACAAAGAGTATTTATAGTCATATATTATTGTTATTTTTAGAAATTTATCAAATTAAAAGATTCTTCAACCTATTAAACTTTACTTTATCGTTGTTAGCTTATTATTTACATTTTTTAAAAAAATATTTATTTTTTCTTTAACATTTTTATAATATATTTCTTCCCAATGTTTATTATATGAATTACAATAATCGTTGATTATATCTCCATTATTTTTTTTCAAGTCAAATATATTATTATCCTCATCAGTAAAAATCCCTTTAATTTGAAAGTATTCAATCATTTCTCCAAAATTTTTAAAAGACTCCAACCACTTTTTAGTTTTTGGCAATTCATAAGCTGATTTTAGTTTACATTCTTTATTCTCAAAAAACTGTTTTAAATCAAATAGTGTATAATCTATTCTATCTCCAAATACGCGATATCTAGAAGTGTTAATTCCTTTTCTTTCACTAGGAAAAAACAAAATTGACGTTTTTCTATAAGTGATAAAAGTCTCAACAAATTCGCTATTAAATCCTTCGTGTTCATAAATTCTATTAATTGATAAAACAGCATCTGCAGTACACTTAATTCCATTCTTATATTCGAATCCTTTTTCATTAATACAAAATCCATCAGGATCTTTGTAAAAGGACTTAAATAATCTCCACGCATATTCATTTGTTCCATATTTTTTAATAATATCCTTCATTATAAAAATATTATATTCATAAATATCTTTATAGAAAATCAAAATAAAACACCTCACAATTCTATGTACAACTTTTTAATACACTTGAAATTTTTAATTTTTTATTAATTTACATCTACTCTCCAACAACACCTTAAACTCACAATAAACTATTCATTAAAAATTTTTTATATCCTCTTCAATTCCTTACAACAAATCCTCTATTATTTCATTAACATATCCATCTAAATTTTCTATATCTAAAAATGATGGATCTAAGTGGCATAGGAAGTGCCAATCTTTGGTTTCTTTTTTTCTGTATATAATTGCTTCGCCATCTTCACTTCTGAAAAAGCTTCTATCTACTTCATAGCCATTTGTTTCTAAGAAATCTTTTATCATGTTGTATTTAGTTTCTCTTTCTTTTATATATGCTTTTACTTCTTCATTGTTAATTACATAGGCATCTATTTTTGAATATCCATCTATAATTTTATCTTTTTTAACTGATAGATTGGAAATTTCTTTCCAAACAATTTCAACATTCTCTTCAGAATCAAACATAAATCTGGATAGCGGTACAATATTTTCATTATAGATAATTTCCATATAATCAGGTATGTTTTTAGGATTAAAATATTCATATTCTATATTATCTTCTTTTTCTATAGTATATCCAGGTATTTTTGATACAAAGTCTTTTCCTTCTTCTAAAGAATCAAATACTACTAAATCTTTTGAATAATTATTTTGATATAATTCCAATATATGCATCTACAAACCTCCAAATCTTAATAAACAATTTATCAAATATTAACTTTTTTCTTTAATTCTGATAATTTCTTTGATAACAAAATAAGTTTGGCTTACTTTAATCACTGTATGATATATATCTATCCAATGCGGTAAACACTTCTTCAAGGCTGAAATATCCAATTTTTCGTATTGCTTCTTTCCCTTCAACAAAAGCTAGTACTGCAGGTGCTCCCAGAATGTTTTCTTGTGCTGCAAGTGAAATATTATTCTCTATTGATACATAGCCAGTGAACACTTGAGGATGTGTCCCACTCCAAATTGTAATTTTTTCCTTAAGTGCTTTGCACGGAGCACAAGCCTGTGAACCAAACAAAAATAAACTAAACTTCTCTTTCTCTTTAATCATTTGATACTCTGTCAATGTTTGAATAATTCTCATTTCTCGCATAATATCCTTCTTTCTCATTTTTAGCAATGATCTTCTTTAAATCCATACTATAATTACACATCTCATCCTCAAGATATAGAGATGTAGTTTACTAATATAATGTTTCCCTTAATTAAGCTTGGACAATAACGCAACTGTCTCACAATGAACTGTTCTTGGGAATTGGTTAAAGATTTTTAATGTTTTTAGTTCGTAGCCATTTTCAAGTAGAATTTGAACATCTCTTTTTTGTGTTTTTGGGTTGCAAGAAATGTATACCATTGTTTTTGCACCGCAAGAGATTATTTTTTCCAATGCTTTTTGGTTTATTCCGTCTCTTGGTGGATCTACGATGATTACATCTACCATTTCTTTTCTGTTTTCAATTTCTTCTAAGACATCTCCGGCTATGAAAGTACAATTTGTTAGTCCATTTTCTTTTGCAGATTTGTTTGCACTTTCAACTGCTTCGTCTACGATTTCAATTCCATAGACTGCTTTTGCTTTTCTAGCTACAATTTGCCCTATTGTTCCCGTTCCTGAATATAGGTCAAAGACTACTTTATTTTCTATGTCTCCACAGAGTTCAATTGCTTTTGAGTATAGATTTATTGCTCCAAATACATTTGGTTGGAAGAATGAAAATGGTGTTACTTTAAATTCCAAGTCAAATATTTTTTCTGTTATGTATTCTTTTCCAAAAATTATATTTATTTTTTCAGGAACAACTGCATCTGCAAGTGAGTCGTTTTCAGTATGCACAATTGATTTTATTTTCCCTTCAAGTTTCAATCCTAAAAGTATATCTACAAAACTCTTTTTATCAAATTCGCTTTGTGTTGTAGTTACGATATTAACCATTATTTCTCCGGTTGTCAGTGCATAACGAATGATTAAATGTCTTAAGAGTCCCTCGTGAGTTCTCTTTTTAACAAACGGAATATTTTTTTCTCTTACAAAGTCGATAATTGCATTTCTTATTATTTCAAAATCTCTATGTACTAAATTACATTCTTTCGTATCTACAACTTCATAAAATCTATTCTTTTTATGCATGCCAAGCATTATTGGACTGTCTTTATACATATCGGCAAAAGTGTATTCCATTTTGTTTCTATATGCAGTTTTTAATGGACTTTCAAATATTTCAGGTTCTTCTGAATATACATCTTCAAAAAGTTCCTTTATCTGTCTTTGTTTTAGTTTAAGTTCGTATTCATAGGGAACACTTTGATAGCTACAACCTCCACATTCCAAATAGTTTGGACAAGTTGGATTTGTTTCAAGTTGACTTTTTTCTAAAATTTCCAAAAGTTTTGCTTCCATATGTTTTTTTCTTTTTCTTCCAACAACTACAGAAACTTTTTGTCCTTCAATACCACCTTTGAAATTTACTTTTTTATCTTCAAAAGTAAATTCAGACATATTTGGAAAATTAACTTTTTCAATTACTCCCTCTATATATTTTTTCTTTCTTCTTGACATATATTTCCTTTCTATTAGCAGAAAAGAGCGAAATAACTTCACTCTTTCCTCTAACTTATCTATTTATTTCTTCCACAACATTTTTTATATTTTTTACCACTTCCGCAAGGACATGGGTCATTTCTTCCAACTTGTTTTCCTTTAACAACTGTTGTTTGTTCGTCTTGAACATTTGTAGAAACTTCTTTTGCAGCTCTTTCTCTTTCGATTTCAGCTCCTGCAGGTTGAATGTTGAATAATCCTTTTAGAACGTCTACTTTGATTGATTCATTCATTTCGTTAAACATTTCAAAGCCTTCTGCTCCGTATGCTCTTACAGGGTCTTGTTGTCCATAAGATCTTATTCCGATACCTTGTCTTAATTGATCCATAGCATCTATATGATCCATCCATTTTCTATCGACAACCATAAGCATAATTACTCTTTCGATTTCTCTCATTTGTTCTTCACCGATTTGTTCTTCTTTTTCAGCATAGAATTTTTGAGAAACATCAGTAATGTAAGATTTTAATTCTTGTTTGTTTAGTCCTTTCATTTCTTCAAAATTCAAGATACCATGTGGTAAATATGCATTTTCAATTGCCATTTTCAAATCATTTAATTCAATATTTTTTCCGTTAGAATATTGTTCAACAGTTGCATCTATGAATTCAATTAACATTTCTTGAATAGTATCTTTCATATCTGCTCCGTCAAGAACTGCACGTCTTTCTTTGTAAATTACATTTCTTTGAACATTCATAACGTCATCATATTTTAATACATTCTTTCTGATACCAAAGTTATTTGCTTCAACTCTTTCTTGAGATCTTTCAATTCCTCTAGTAACAGATTTAAATTCTAACACTTCGTCTGGGTCATAATTTCTATTCATAGCAAATCTTTGAATAGCTTCTCCACCGAATAGACGCATTAAGTTATCTGTAAGTGAAACGAAAAATCTTGATTCACCAGGGTCTCCTTGACGACCAGCACGTCCTCTCAACTGATTGTCGATACGTCTTGATTCATGTCTTTCAGTACCTACAATGAAAAGTCCACCAGCTTCAATTACTTTTTTAGCATTTTCATCGGTTTGAGCTTTATATTTTTCATACAATTTTTTAAATTCTTCTCTAGCTTTTAAGATTTCTTCATCATCAGTTTCCCAGAAAGCATCTAAATTATCTAAAACATATTGTGGTGTTCCTTTTTTCTTCATTTCATGTTTAGCCATAAAGTCAGGATTACCACCTAAAAGAATATCGGTACCACGGCCTGCCATGTTTGTCGCAATTGTAACTTTACCATAAACCCCAGCTTGGGCAACTATTTCAGCTTCTCTTGCATGGAATTTAGCATTCAATACATCATGTTCTATTCTTTTTTTCTTAAGCATTGCACTTAGTAATTCAGAAATTTCAATTGAAATTGTACCAACAAGTACAGGTTGTCCTGTTGAATGAATTCTTTCTATTTCTTCAACAATTGCTTTGAATTTAGCTTCTTCAGTTAAATAAACTCTATCATGATGATCTATTCTTATAACTGGTTTATTTGTTGGAATTTCAATAACGTCCATGTGATAAATTTCATTAAATTCATCTTCTTCAGTCTTTGCAGTTCCTGTCATACCAGCAAGTTTTTCATACATTCTGAAGTAATTTTGGTAAGTGATTGTTGCAAGAGTTCTAGATTCAGACTTGATTTCAACACCCTCTTTAGCTTCAATAGCTTGGTGAAGTCCTTCACTGTATCTTCTACCTTCCATTATACGTCCAGTAAATTCATCTACGATTAGGATTTCTCCATCTTCACTTACAACATAGTCAACATCTCTTTGCATTGTATTGTTAGCTTTTAATGCTTGGTTTATATGATGTGCTACTTCCATATTAACTGGATCTGAAAGATTTACAAGTCCAAAAAATTCTTCTGCTTTTTCAGTACCTATTTCAGTTAAGTTTGCAGTTTTATGTTTTTCATTAACTACAAAATCAACAGTTTCTTCTCTAAGTTCTCTGTTGTAAAAGTCTTCATTTTCTTCACTTGGGTCTGCAATTCTTCCCTTTAAACTCTTTACAAATCTATCAGCAAGTGCATATAAATCAGTTGATTGATCTCCTTCACCTGAAATAATAAGTGGAGTTCTAGCTTCGTCGATTAAAATCGAGTCAACTTCGTCGACGATTGCATAATTAAGTCCCCTTTGAACAAGTTCTTCCTTGTAAACAACCATATTATCTCTAAGGTAGTCGAAACCAAATTCTGAGTTAGTTCCGTAAGTAATATCACAATTGTAGTTTTCACGTCTTTCATCATTTGTAAGACCATGTAAAATACAACCAACTTTTAACCCTAAAAATTCGTGAATTTTACCCATCCACTCTTTATCTCTCTTTGCAAGGTAATCATTTACTGTTACTATATGAACACCCTTACCTGTAAGAGCATTTAAATATGAAGGTAAAGTTGCAACTAAAGTTTTTCCTTCACCTGTTTTCATTTCGGCAATTCTTCCTTCGTGAAGAACAACCCCACCAATTAACTGTACTCTATAATGTTTCATACCTAAAACTCTATAAGCCGCTTCTCTAACTGTTGCAAAAGCTTCAGGTAAAATATCGTCTAAAGTTTCTCCATTTGCTAATCTAGTTTTAAATATTTCTGTATTATTTCTAAGTTCATCATCTGTTAATTTTGAATATTTTTCTTCGTAAGACATTATTTTGTCTACGATTGGATTTATCTTTTTAACTCTCTTTGAAGAAGAATTAAAAATATCACTAAAAAATCCCATAACTCACCTCTATCTAAAAAATATATTTTCTCACAAGTGATATTTTACCATAAATACTCAAAATTTACAAATTATAATAGAAAAACAACTTATAATTTTTTGTTTACTGTTTCAATCTTGACTTTATTCTAAAAATCTTATAAAATATTATAGTATTCGTGTGATACCAATAGTAGCCTATTTTTTTAGGCAGAGTAGGAAACTTGCATTAAGTGTTACAAGATGGGATGTTGCTTGTAAACGAAGAGATTTCTCGTGGTTAGTTTTCGCATCCACTGTTGGCATTGATTTTTGAAAGGAGAAAAATGAAAAAAAATAGGTTTACAACCACACAATTAGCTATCGCAGGACTTATGATAGCTTTAACAGTTATTTTGTCTTATCAAAATATTTATTTATTCCCACCTAGAAGTGGAAGAATAACACTTAGATTTATACCGATGCTATTTTCTGGTATATTATTAGGGCCTACACTTGGAACTATAATCGGTGGTGCTTCTGATCCATTGATATATTTCATGACCTTAGGTTCTCCTGGAATGTATTTTCCGGGATATATGTTTACAAATATGATAATGGGATTTTTCCCAGGACTTATACTTGGAAAAAATATTGAAAAAGAAAGTAAACTTTCTATAACTTTAAAAGTTGCACTTATTTGTATTCTTTCTTTTGTTGTTACAATCTTTTTAGACAGCTTTTGGCTTTCTGTAACAAGAGGTAAAGGATTTTGGTACTATGTTGTTTCAAGAACATTGCCAAATTTAATCCAAATGGGAATTACATTTGTTGCACTTTTAGTTTTAACTACAAGAATAAAAAAAACATACAGATAAAAATAAATTAAGAAAAATCATAAACACGAATTATAAACTGACTGCAATGGTAGTCAGTTTTTTTGTGAGTAGAAATGTGTCTATGACACATTTTACTTTTGTTTACTTGTAAACAAAAGTATGAAATCTCCACAGTCGATTGTATCCAAATCAAAATTTGGACAATCTTTGCGTCAGACCTACTATAGATTATTTACAAGCAATAGTATTTCTGAAAGAAATTCTAAAATATTTTTTATGTATCTTCGATACATTTACTTTTGCTAAAGCAAAAGTATGAGATCTCTCCACTCCGTTTCACTTCGGTTGAGATGACGAATTAGGGGCATTACTTTTCTAACTACTTTGACCTGAGTTTTTTTGTATGTTAAAATTTTTTTATAAATCAAAAGCTGTTTTACTATTAACGGTAAACTATTAAACGAGGGTACTTCCTTACCCGTCATTTCGACCGTAACGAAGCAACGCGAAGTGAAGTGGAGAAATCTCAACTATTGCTTAGTTATAAGCAATAGTATTTCTGAAAGAAATTCTACAATAATTTTTGTATGTATCTTCGATACATTTACTTTTGCTAAAGCAAAAGTATGAGATCTCTCGACTTCGCTCGAGATGACGTTTTAAGGGCTTTACTTTGCTAATTGTTTTCACGTGAATTAGTTTATTCTATTTACAAGTAAATAATCAAAGTTAGGGCTAGATTGTCTACGCTCGAGATGACGTATTAGGAGATTTACTTTGCTAAGTATTTTGACGTTAACTAGTTTATTCTATTTACAAGTAAATAATCAAAGTTAGGGCTAGTTTCACTTCCCCTTCATTTCGGTCGAGATGACGTGTTAGTAGCATTACTTTGCTAATTGTTTTCACGTAATAAATTTACTTTTTTTTCAAATAAAATATATTTTATTTATTATTTAAACTTACAAAAAAAATATAATACAGAAAATGTAAAACTTTGTTTCGTATTTGTCAATATATCTATAAAAATGTATTGTCTTTAAATATTTTATCTGTTATAATATATTTAATAAGTTTAAGGAGGGAGCTATGAAAATTAATGTAAATTCTGAAATTGGAAAATTAAAATCAGTTTTACTTCACAGACCTCATAAAGAACTTTTAAACTTGACACCTTATTTACTTGATGAGCTTCTTTTTGATGAAATTCCGTTTTTGGATAATGCACAAAAAGAACATGATATGTTTGCAAACATTTTTAGACAAAATGGATGTGAAGTGTTCTATCTTGAAGATTTGTGTGCTGAAAGTCTTTATGATGACGGTATAAGAACTGCTTTTATTGAAGAATTCCTTGATAATGCAGATGTGCATGTAGAAAACGAAAAAAGATTATTAAAAGAATATTTATTTTCTATCAAAGACAATAAGGAATTAGTTTTAAAAATGATGGAAGGTGTTAGAAAAAACGAAGTAGATTTGAAAGAACCTTCAACTTTAAGCGAACTTATTTCAAAGAATGATTTTTTCATTTCAAAACCACTTCCTAATTTGTATTTTACAAGAGATCCTTTTTCATTCATTAAAGACGGAGTAAGTCTTCATACAATGTGGTCCGTTACAAGAAGAAGAGAAACTCTTTTTGGAAAACAAATATTTGAACATCATAAAGAATTTAAAGGAATTAAAAAATGGTATGATAGAACAGATATTCCTTCAATTGAAGGCGGAGATATTTTAGTTTTATCTGAAGATGTTGTTGCTATCGGTGTTTCTCAACGTTCAACACCAATGGCTATTGAAACTATTGCGAAAAGACTTCTTGAAGATGAAAATGGAGTAAAAACCGTATTAGCTTTGGTAATTCCAAACAACAGAGCTTTTATGCATCTTGATACTGTTTTAACTTCAGTTGATAGAGATTTATTCACTCTACACCCTGAAATTGAAAAGACATTAGAGATTTATTCACTAAAATTAGTTGATGGAAAAATAAAAGTTGAAGTTGAATCAACTGATATAGAAGTTGTATTAAAAAAGTATCTACATGTTGATAAAATTGACTTTATCCGTGAAGGAAAAGGCGGACTTTTAGATACTCATAGAGAACAATGGTCTGACGGATATAACACTTTAGCTATAGCACCTAGAGAAGCTATCGTTTATGATAGAAATACTATAACAAATCAATTACTTGAAGAAAAAGGAGTAAAACTTCATAAGATTGATTCAGGTGAATTATCTAGAGGACGTGGAGGTCCAAGATGTATGAGTATGCCTCTATTTAGAGAAAACTTATAAAAAATTTAAATTAAAGCACAGAATTTCTGTGCTTTTTCTATTTCCTATTTTTGCACCAAAAAAACAACGGATTTTTACCCGTTGTTTTTCAATGTTTTTTATTATACTCTTTCTACAAATAATTTTCCAACTTCTCCATTAAAATCAACTTCCTCTGTATTCAAATTGTCAACAAAAGTCAATTCAACACCTAAAGTTTCTTTCATTATAAATTCTTTGTAGTTTTCAACTGCTTTTTTCAATCTTTCTGAACATGCACATTTTATTCTAATTTCATCAAGAACATCAAAATCAGCAGATTTTCTCATTTGTTGTATTTTTGAAATTACTTCTCTTGCAAAGCCTTCGTCAAGCAATTCATCAGTTAAAGTTGTGTCTAAAATTACGAAAAGATTATTTTCCATAGTAACGTCAAAGCCTTCTTTTGCACTAACTTTTACATCAACATATTCTTTTAAGATTTCAGTTTCTTCTCCATTTAGATTTACAAAAACAGATTCTTTTTCAAGTTTTTCTAAAAATTCTTTTGGATTTATTTCATTTAAGAATTTTCCAAATTCTTTAATTTTAGCTCCTAAAATTTTACCACAAACTTTGAAATCCGGTTTTAACATATAATTCATAAAGCCTGATAAATCTTTTTCGAATACAACTTTTTTAACATTAAGTTCTTCCTTAATCAATTCTTCTAAATCGCCAATTTTTTCTTTTAAATCAAAATCAACAACTATTTCAGAAAGTGGTTGTCTAACTTTAATCTTAACTTTTTCACGACTTGCACGGCCAATTGTTACAAGATTTCTAACGATATCCATTTTTTCTTCCAATGCTTCATCAATTAGACTTTCATCACATTCAGGAATGAAATCTAAATGAACACTCTTCTTGTCAGTTAAATTACGATACATTTCTTCTGCAACAAAAGGCGTAATAGGTGCAATAATCTTTGAAATTCCAAGTAAAATTTCATAAGTTGTATTGTAGACAGCTTTTTTATCATCATCAACTTCTGTATTCCAAAATCTTCTTCTATTTCTTCTGATATACCAATTTGATAAATCTTCAATTACAAAATCAGAAATTGCACGAACAACCTTTGTAACTTCAAATTTATCCATATTTTCATTATACATTTTCAAAAGATTATTGTAACGAGATAGTATCCATCTGTCTATTTCAGGTCTCTTATTATACTCTACAAAGAACTCTCTTGGATCTATGTCATCTGTTCCAGAATAAAGTTGGAAGAAATTGTAAGTATTCTTGAAAGATCTGAAGAATTTACTTTCAATTTCTCTAAGTCCTTCAACGTCAAATCTAGTTGGAACCCAAGGTGGTGAAACATAAAGTGAATAAAATCTCACTGCGTCTGCACCGTATTTATCAAATAATTCAATCGGATCAATTGTATTTCCACGAGATTTGCTCATCTTTTTGCCATCTTTATCCAAAATTAAATCATTTACCAAAACATTTTTATATGGAGATTTTCCAGTTATTAATGTTGAAATTGCAAGTAATGAATAGAACCATCCACGAGTTTGGTCAATTCCTTCACTAATGAAATCTGCAGGGAATAATTCTCCAAAGTTTTCTTTATTTTCAAAAGGATAATGATGTTGTGCGAAAGGCATTGCTCCGGAGTCAAACCAAACGTCGATAACGTCTTTTTCTCTTGTCATTGTGCCACCGCATTTTTCACATTTTAAATGAACATTATCAACATAAGGTCTATGCAATTCAATATTTTCATCAATATCTTCTATACTTCTTTCAGCTAATTCTTTTCTTGAACCAACACTTGTACAATGTCCACAATCACATTTCCAAACATTAAAAGGAGTTCCCCAATATCTTGAACGGCTAATTGCCCAGTCATTTAAGTTTTCAAGCCAGTTTGCAAATCTCTTTTCTCCAACAAAGTCAGGATAGAAATTTACAACCTTTGCATTTTCAATTAATTTATCTTTATATTTAGTAACTTCAATATACCAAGATGGTTTTGAATAATAAATTAAAGGTGTATGACATCTCCAACAATGTGGATAATTATGTTCAACCTTTTGTTTTTTCAATGCCTTATTATTTTCAAAAAGATATGTGATAATATCAGCATCACATTCCATAACAGGTCTACCTTCATATCTTGTAGTGCTGAATTTTCCTTCTTCATTAACAGGATTAATCAAAGGAAGATTGTATCTTCTTCCTGTTTGATAGTCATCTTCCCCAAATGCTGGAGCAGTATGAACAATACCAGTACCGTCTTCTACTGTTACATAATCAGCAAGAGTTACAAAAAATGCTTTTTGTTTAGTTTCAATTTCAGGAATAAGTTGTTCATATTCCCAATATTCCATATCTTTTCCTAAAAATTTTTCTACAACTTCATAATCTTCTCCTAAAACTTTAGTTGCTAGATTTTCAGCTAAATAGAAAAATTCATCTTTATATTTTACCTTAACATAAGTTACATTAGGATTAACAGTCAAAGCAACATTTGAAGGAAGAGTCCAAGGTGTTGTTGTCCAAGCAATAAAATAAGCATCTTCGTCTTTCTTCTTAAACTTTGCATAAACTGTTGTAGTCTTAATCATTTCATAACCTTGAGCTACTTCGTGAGATGCAAGACCAGTTCCACAACGTGGACAATATGGTAGAATCTTTGCTCCCTCATACATTAAACCTTTTTTAAAAATCTCATCTAAAAGATTCCAAACTGATTCAATATAGTTATTATTAAGAGTGATATAAGGATTGTTCATATCCGCCAAGAAAGCCATTCTTTCAGACATTTCTCTCCATTTACTTTCATAAACGAAAACAGAATCTCTACATTCCTTACAGAATTTTTCTACTCCATAATTTTCAATATCTTTTTTACTTGTAAGTCCTAATTTCTTTTCAACTTCAATTTCAACAGGTAGCCCATGAGTATCCCAACCTGCTTTTCTCTTTACCTTAAAACCTTTCATGGTTTTATATCTACAAGTCATATCCTTTAAAGTACGACTTATAACATGGTGAATACCAGGTTTACCATTTGCTGTAGGAGGACCATCATAAAAAATATAATTATCATGTCCCTCTCTTGAATTTACAGATTCATGCAACAAATCTATCTCATTCCAATAATCAGATATTTTCATTTCTCTATCCTTAACGGACTCTTTTGAAAGTTCTCTAAACTTTGCCATATATACCTCCATTTTTTCTATAAAAAAATCCCTAAGATAAAATCTTAGGGACGAAATTTTTCCGTGTTACCACCCAAATTATTTAAGATTAAAAAAATCTTAAATCACTCAAAAATCTTTAACGGGATTAACCAAAAAACTCCAAGTTGATACGAGTTTGCTTCATAAAATAGTTTGCACCTGACACTATCTCTCTGAGTTAATTCACAAGCTCCATCCTCTTCATCGTTTATTATAAAATACGAGTATTATTGTACTATAAAAGCATAAAAAAGTCAAATATTTTATTCAATTCATTTAATAAACATTCAAATTAACTTTTTATTTTAAACAATTTATAAAAGTTGTTTATTTTTCGATATTTCTCTTTTAATAATTATAAAATTATTAAAAATATTTATTTATATTAAATTTTTCTTATTAAAATAAGTTGATTTATGTTTGTTATTATTATTTTAAGGGTATTAAAATAAATATATCTTATACATATTATCGGAGGTAGAAATGAATATTTATGATTTTAAAGTAAATGACATTGACGGAAATGAAGTTTCAATGGAAGAATTTAAAAACAAAGTTTTACTTATAGTAAATACAGCTAGCAGTTGTGGTTTTACTCCTCAATTTGAGGGATTACAAAAATTATATGACGAATATAAGAATAAGGATTTTGTAGTTTTAGGATTCCCTTGTAATCAATTTAAAAATCAAGATTCTGGATCTAATCAAGAAATTAAAACATTTTGTAGTATGAACTACGGAGTAACTTTCCCTATGTTTGAAAAAATAGAAGTTAACGGAAAAGACACTCACCCATTATATAAGTTTTTAAAAGCAAAAAAATCTGGTCTTTTGGGAAATAAAATAAAATGGAATTTCACAAAATTTCTTATAGATAAAAATGGAAATGTCGTTTCAAGATTTGCTCCGCAAACTGAACCAAAAGATATTGAAAAACATATATTAGAACTGTTAAAATAATTTAAAAAATGCATTGTCAAATAGACAATGCATTTTTAAATTTCTTTTCTATTTAATACAAAAATAGATGTAAAAATCATCAAAATTGTAAGTAATATTGTAGTTATAATTGAGTATTTATAATCCGAAAATGACATACTTCCCTTAATGAAATTAATATTGTCCGAGATTAAAAACATTGGTAAAAACTTAGCTATTTTATCATACATTCCAAGTAAAAATTGTAATGCAACTGTTATAACTAAAGTTGATAAAGCACCTACAGTATTTCTAAACACAAAACCTGCAAAACATTCCAAGATTATTAAAAATATTCCAAATATCCAAATTGGGATTGATGCTTTTATTTCAAGTAATATCTCAACATTTTCTTTAAATATATAAACTGTATATATATTAAAGATTAAACAGTAAATAATGAAAGATACTGTCCATAGTAAAGAAGCAAAAATCATTTTAGAAATTACTATCTGAAATCTAGGTAATCCCTTTGCAACTAAATTTACTAATGTTTTTTTAGAAAACTCATTTACTATATAATTACTGAAAATTATAGCTATAAATATAAAGCCAAGTTGAGTTACATTTTTAAAAAACTGTGCCCATGAATCAATAAATGTAGGCTCTTGAAGCCCTTTAGCTAGTTCTTCTCCTAAAAATGATTTTAAAATTTCAGGAGATATTTTTGCTGTAACAGGACCTAGAATACCAAGAAATAAAAATATAAAAGACATTATAAATAATTTTTTATTTCTAACACTTTCAAGATATTCTTTCTTTAACAATGCTATAAATACTTTCATTTTATCACCTCTATAAATAAATCTTCTAATGAAGGCTTAATTATATTGTAGCTACCAATAAGCAAATTATTATCCAAAACAGTTTTAAATATTCTATTTTCTATATATTTCAAATTTTCAAAAGAAGAAAATATCACAGAGCAATCCTTTAACTCAACTTTAATATTATTAGTTTCAAATTTATTTAAAAATAAATCCCTATCTTCAATATTAAAAAATTCTACTGAAATTTTATCTTTTAATCCCATATTTTTGATGTCGGATATATTTCCATTTAAACAATTAACACCTTCATTCAATATCAAAAACTCATCACAAACTCTTTCAACATCTTGTAGGATATGAGTTGAGAATAAGACCGTTGTATGCTCCTTAATCTTTAATAGTATATCCAAAATTTCTTTTCTACCGATTGGATCTAAAGCTGAAGTCGGCTCATCGCAGATTAGTAATTTAGGTCTATTAAACAAAGCCTGAGCAATTCCAAGACGTTGTTTCATGCCTCTTGAAAATTTTCCAATCCTTTTATTCTCGTCTTTTAAGCCAACTAAATTTAACATTTCTTCAGTTCTTTCTTTAATTTCTGATTTTGATAATCCCGTGATTTCTCCACATAAATTAAGGTATTCTTTTGAAGTCATATAATCATAGAATTCCGGAACATCAGGCAAATATCCAATAAATCTATTAGTTTTCGTATTTCCAAAATGGACTTTTTCATCAAAAACTAAAATCTCCCCACAATCAGCTTTTAAAAAGCCTAAAATGATTTTCATAGTGGTTGTTTTTCCAGCACCATTTTTCCCTAGAAATCCAAAAATCTGTTTTTCTTTGATACTAAAAGTCAAATCTTTGATAACATCATTTCCATTAAAAGTTTTTCTTAAACTATTTACAGTTAAAATATTCATTATTCTTCACTTCCAAATACAAAATATGAAATAGGTCCAATAGTTTGAATAAGAATTATCACACAAATCCATATCAATCTATTTCCACATCTATAATTTTGATGTTTTAAACAATGTCTTAGTGCAACTACTAATAATGTTATATTTATAATAATAATTGGCAATAAAATTAAAAAATGTTCTCTTAAAAAGTCCATAATTTCCTCCTATTTATCCACAAAATTCTTCAACTTTTCAAAAAGTTCTTCGGTTTCTTCATTTGTTCTCATATTAATATAAACTGTTTTTTCATTTTTTCTGCTTATCTTTATGACCTTATCTGTTTTGTTGAAAACATAAAGCCTAACATTTCCTTCTCCCTCTAAAGAGAAATTACCATAAGATTTTTCTTTAGTAGCTCCACCATTCATCCTAACAGCTCTTTTATTAGGAAATTTATTAAGCAATTCTAAATTTTCAATATCGCTAGATTTTATATTATCTTTATAAAGCATTGTTGAAATCTTAACAGTATCAGAAATTTCAACTTTCCATTCTTTTTCAAAAATTAGCGCTAGCGCTAATATAATTACAAATGCGATAAGCATATTAGTAAAAGCAAATAATATTTTCCCTTTTTTATTTCCTCGATTAATAACTGTACTACTACTATTCATCGGGTCAGATACTAAAAGTCTTGGATCATTAGGATTTTTATATCCAAAAATGTCATAGTACTCATCTTGATCCTCAATAAATTTATCATCTTCAATATTACTACTTATTTCTCTGTCAATTTTATTAATTGTATATATAAGATAAAATAAGAATAATGTAGTAAAAATGATATATCCCACAAAAGGAAGAAAAGAGTATTTATCCATTTTTTGTAAATATATTAAAACTAAAAATAAAACAGAATATAAATTTACCAAAGTAAAAACTTTATTTTGAAATTTTATAATTTTCATTTTATTTATATTTAAATTTTTCTCTCTATCATCGCTTATAACTGATATCCTAGTCTTTCTCCAAAAAAGTCCAATAAATATCATTGCTACTAATGTTGTAGCTAAACTTATAAACAAAATTAATTCCATATCAGCAAAAGTTCCAAAAATAGAAAATCCTCCAATAAAAACCAACAAAGGAATTAACCATACTAAAATAGGAAGTTTTTGCTTATCAATTTCTCTATTAACTGTTATGTCAACATACTTTCTCGTAAAACTCGCAAAGTTCTTTTCCTTTTTTAATTTTCTCATTTGTTTTATATATTTATCTGATAACACCCCAATTGAAATTAAATAAGCAAATAATATTCCAAGAAGGAGTATAATTTCTATATCAGTATTAGTAAATAATAGGGAAAATGAAATTATAAAAAACACTAAATGAAGTAATTTAAAACTCTTTAAACCATTTTTTCTAATCTCTTGAACTTTCTGACTATCTACCTCATTTATAGGAATTGTAGTAAGTAAAATTTTCCCATTATTATAAGAAAATCCTTTCTTTTGAGAAAAATAACTTATAGCAAAAATCATCCATAGACATCCAATCAAAATAAAATCGTAAATCATACTAAAAACTCCTTTCTATAAGCTGAAGCAAGAACTCTTTTCCAAGCTTTCTCATCTTAACCTCATTAATTAAATTTTGTAAATTCTCTTTTATGTTTTCAATATTTTTTTCCGTGCACCTAACATATACAATTGAACCTACACGTCTGTCAATCTCTATAATATTTTCACTTTTTAAAATTCCATAAGCCTTATTTACAGTCATAGGATTTATTCCAAAATCTTTTGCAAGCTGTCTAACAGATGGTAATTCATCTCCATTTTTTAAATTTCCCTCTGCAATTTCTTTGATGATTCCATTACAAATCTGAGTGTAAATAGGAACTTCAGACAAAGTATCAATAAAAAACATTTCTCTCATCTCCTTGTATTATATATTATAATACAGATAATACAAAAAGTCAACAAAAAAAGTTTAGTATTTAAGAAAAAATTATTTTATCTTAAAAGCTAAACTTTATTAATTGTTAATTTAAAACTACTCCTTCTTTATTTTTCTTTGATTTCCAAAGATATAATGCCAAACAACAAATTGTCATCAAAACAGATGATAAGATTGTTCCCTCTAGTCCAAATGTTGGATTATAAGCAAAACTTCCTTTTACTGAACCTCCAATTTTAAAAATTGAATATGGAACATTATTTCCACTATTTGGTAATCCAAGTAATATGCTTTGAGTAAAATTCCACATTGCATGCAATCCCATTGCCATCCATAAACTGTCAAAATAATATATAATCATGGATGCGAAAACTCCAAAAATAAATATACAGTAAAATGGCAAAATAGACATTCCATTATTGAACAAATGTAAAGCTGCAAAGAATAATGAATTGAATATGATAACAAAAGCTGGACAGTTAGTAGATTTTAATAATCTTTGATACATAAAGCCTCTGCATAAAAGCTCTTCCGCCGAAGATTGAACAAAAACAGCAAATAGCAAGCCAATTGCAGGAAACATTTCAAACAGACTAAATCGTAAAGGAAAATCTCCATTTATCATAGCAATTAAAGCGCAAAATCCATTTAACACAAAGCCTAATAATAATCCTAAAAATAAATATGCTATAGTATTTCCTTTAGTCTTAGTTGTTATTTTATCGATTATATAATGATTGCTCTTAAAAACGAACAATACAAAAAGAACTCCAAACCATATATAAATGGATAGAATATACATAATAAATGTATAACTAAATTCATTAGCTTTGAACAATCCAGATGTAAATAATAGTCTAAGTAATCTAGGTGTAATCCATCCTCCAACAATTTGAGTAATATATATAATTGCATAACTTATTATACAAATCCACAAGACATTATCATACCACTTTTTTTCCTGTATATTTTCCATTGTTTTTTAACTCCTCCTATAAATTATACTATTATACTAAAAAAGCATAACAGATACCCGAAACAGTATTGAAAAATGCATGCATTCCCCAACCTAGTAATATTGAGCCTCCAGCTTTTCTTTCGTTTATGTAACCAATTATCCAACCAATCATTCCTGTAAACAATGTTATTATAATGCTTTTTAAAATTCCAACAACAGAGAAAAACAAAATTCCGTGAATACAACCAAATAATAGTGCTTGAATTAGATTCCCTACTGTAAATCCAAATTTATTTCCAATTCTTTTTAAAAGAAAACCTCTAAATAATATTTCTTCAGGAAAAGAAGTGTTAAAAAATGCATAAACTAATATTGAAGGCAAAGCCTTAATTCCTAATCCTGTATACTCAGAATATGCAACATTCACATTTTTAAGTATATAGAAGATAAACACTGAGAAAATTGAAACTAAAACTATTACCATAAGAATCCATGTAAAAAGTTTATTTTCTTTTAAATTTTTTACTTTCTTTAATCCAATCCATTCAAAAAAACTCATCTTTTTTCTTGAAGTAACTAACCACCATAAAAATGGTATTAGTGAAAATGCAATAATTTGAATAATACTGTTAGTCAATTTTTTTATTAGCAAATCCATAACTAAATCTCCCTTCTATTTATTCTTACACTATAATATATAATATAATTAAAGTAAAAAGTCAACAGTCAAATATTAGTAATTTTGATTATATAAAAAGAAAATGGCTCAATAGGACCTAAAAACATAATTTCTTAATAAAAAAGCTTTAGGAAATCTCATACTTTTGCTTTAGCAAAAGTAAATGTATCGAAAATACATCAAAAATATTTTTAGAATTTCTTTCAGAAATACTATTGCTTGTAAACAAGCAATAGTTGAGATATTTCGGCTACGCTCAAGATGACGGATAAGGAAGTTCCTTTGTTAGATAGCTTACCGTTACTAGCAAATCAGCTTACGATTTATTTTTAAAAATTATAATAAACAAAAAAAGTTTAGTAACTAAAACTGAAAAAATCAGCCTTAATCACTAAACTAAATTCATTTCTAATTACTCTTATAAATTATAACTGGAGTATTTATTTCAACATTATCGTAAATTTGTTTTACTTTTTCTAGCGGAGTATTTATACAACCATAACTTCCCGATGTCTTATATATTTCTCCTCCGAATTTTCCGTTTCTCCATGTAGCATCGTGAATTCCTACACCTTTCCAATTTATTGGCATCCAGTAATCAACATGTGCAACATAATCATATCCTTGTGGAGAAAGACCTTTAAGATTTCTGTCTTTTTCTCTACTCCAAACTTTCATTACACCTACAGGTGTTTCAACGTTTTTGCTTAAATCCCCAGTAACTATATCAGTATCTAAAAGAAGTTTCCCCTCTTTGTAAAACCACATATGTTGTCTAGTAAGGTCAATTTCAATGTAAGTTTTACCTATATCATCCTCTTTATCATAATATAATCCTTGGTGCAAGAAAACTGGATCAATTGTATCAGATTCAAATTTTAATAGTTTTTCAACTAAAACATCTTTAGTCTTATTAACATCAATTTGCCAACCATATATTCCATCTTTTCCAGGAATCACAACTTCTCCCTTTCCAGTAGTTTGGAATTTTCTATCCATTCCAAAAGTATCATATTTAATTGCAAGTCTTCTTACATAATCTCTTGCCTTTTGTTCATCAGGTTTCAATTCTCCATCTACAAAAGTAAAAATATTTGCTAAAATTTCACCATCTAATACTTCTTTATTTGAACCGATATTAATTTCATATTTTAACTTTGAAATTTTTTCATATTTTGAAAGAGCATCTTGTAAAGATTTATCATCTTTTTTAAGTTTTGGTTGTTCAGAAATAGTATTCATATCAATACTTTCTTTTCTCTCAGAGAGAGCAAGTAAAATGGCTTCTTTCAATTTTTCTTTTGTTGTATAAGTTCCCATAACTTCATCTTGAATACTATACTTGCCATCTTTATATACTATCTTAGCATCTTCTGGATGTTTCATACCCTTTAAAATTAAAGTATTTTGTAAAAATTCTTCAAACTTATCATTATCATAACTTATATTTACTTCCAATTTAAAATCACGACTTGTGAAAAATGCCATAGGCCAAGTGAATTGATTTTGTAAAATTTTCTTATCCGCTAAATATTCTTCCTTATAATTTATCTTTTCAGGTTTAAAAAAATCACTCTTTCCATCAGAACGATTTAACTTAATAGAAACATCTGTCCAGTCTTTATTAAAAACATCATCAATCATTACATAACTTACATCATTACCATTTATTTTAGTGTTAGGCAGAGCAATAAAAGAAAATATTATAACACCTAATAAATAAATTGATAAAATTAACGCTCCGACAAATATACATATCTTTTTAGCTAATTTTTTTCCTGAATTTACTTTTTTGGTATCTTCCATCAAAAAATACACCTCCATTTTTACGAAAATATCTAATTAATAATCTATTATATACCATAAAACTTGTTATTATAATCATTTCAAATAATTGGATTAATATATCAAAAGAATTATTAATCAATATTATCTTCTAATTTTATCATATTTAATTTTAAAAGTAAAATCATTAAAAAACTTGTATTTCCTTAGTTAAAAGTTTATAATATATTTAGTAAGGAGGAAGATAAATGCTTAACATTTTTTTAATTTCCGACTCTACGGGAGAAACAGCGGAGCAACTTGCACGTGCCGCTCTTGCTCAGTTTAACAACATTGAGTATTCTCTTGAACGATTTTCTCATATAAGAGAATTTTCGGATCTTTCTGAGATACTAAACAAATGTAAAGAAACTGAGAATTCTATTTTATTTTATTCTTTGGTTGACGCTCCACTTTTGGATTATGTTAAAAAGTTTTCAGAATTACATTCTATAACAAATGTAGATTTACTTTCTGCGTCCATTTTAGCAATCCAAAGAGTGAGTAACATCGCTCCGGGAAATAATCCGGGTGCTCTTAGAAAACTGAATGAAGAATATTTTAAAAGAATTGACTCTATTGAATTTGCAGTTCGTTATGACGATGGAAAAGACCCAAGAGGAGTTTTGATTGCAGATCTTGTAATAATTGGAATTTCTCGTACATCCAAAACACCGTTGTCAATGTATCTTGCAAATAAAAATATTAGAGTTGCAAATATTCCTCTGGTACCAGAAACACCTGTACCTGAAGAATTATTCCAAGTTTCGCCTAAAAAAGTTATAGGTCTAACTAATACACCCGAAAAGTTGGAAAGCATAAGAAAGGAAAGACTGAAATCTTTAGGTCTCCCTGATAATAGTATTTATTCAAATTCAAATAGAATACTTGAAGAACTTGAATATTCTAGCCGAATAATGAAAAAAATAGGCTGTCCTGTAATAGATGTATCAGCAAAAGCTATCGAAGAAACAGCTGACATTATCTTAAAACATCTATTAAAAATTAATAAGTAATTGGAGGAAAAAAATGAGCAAATTTGTTTACAATTTTGATGAAGGCAATAAAGATATGAGAGCTTTATTGGGCGGTAAAGGTGCCAACCTTGCCGAAATGACTAACATTGGACTAAATGTTCCTTTTGGTTTTACTATTACTACAGAAGCTTGTAATAATTTTTACAAAAATGATGAAAAAATTTCTGAAAGTCTAATTGAAGAAATTAAAACTCATATTAAAGACTGTGAAAGCAAGCTACAAAAAAGTTTTTCAAGTACAGAAAATCCTCTATTATTTTCTGTAAGAAGTGGTGCCGTTATATCAATGCCTGGTATGATGGATACTATTCTTAACTTAGGTCTTAACGATAAATCAGTTATCGGTCTTGCAAATTCTACAAACAATGAAAGATTTGCATTTGACAGCTACAGAAGATTTATCCAAATGTTCAGTGACGTTGCTATGGAAATTCCAAAAATTTACTTTGAAAATGAACTTGACAGAATCAAGGAAGAAAAAAATGTAAAAATGGATACTGAATTAACTGCTGAAGATTTAAAAATTTTAGTTGAAAAATTTAAGAAAATTTTTAAACAAGAAACAGGCAAAGAATTTCCACAAGATCCAATTGATCAATTAATCATAGCTATTAAAGCAGTTTTCAAATCTTGGATGAATCCTAGAGCTATCGTTTATAGAAAATTAAACGGTATTGACGATTCACTAGGAACTGCTGTAAATGTTCAAGCAATGGTATTTGGTAATATGGGTAACACAAGTGGTACTGGTGTAGCTTTCTCTCGTAACCCAAGTACTGGAGAAAATAAATTATTCGGAGAATTTTTAATGAATGCACAAGGCGAAGACGTTGTTGCAGGTATTAGAACTCCTGAATCAATTGAAAAGCTAAAAGAAATTATGCCAGAAGTTTATGATGAATTCTTAAGAATTGCAAAAACTTTAGAAAAACATTACAAAGATATGCAAGACTTGGAATTTACTATTGAAAAAGGTAAATTATACTTATTACAAACAAGAAATGGAAAAAGAACTACAGATGCTGCAATCAATGTAGCAGTAGATTTAGTTAATGAAGGATTGATTTCTAAAGAAGAAGCTATTTTAAGAGTTGAACCAAAGAGTTTAGACCAACTTCTTCACCCTATATTCAATGCTGAAATGGTGAAAAACACACCTATATTAGCAAGAGGACTAGCCGCTTCTCCTGGAGCTGCAAGTGGTAAAGTTTATTTCCACTCAAAAGATATAGTTGATGCAGTTAAAGCAGGAGAAAAAGTAATCTTAGTTCGTCAAGAAACTTCTCCTGAAGACATCGAAGGAATGGTTGAAGCTGAAGGTATCTTGACTGCAAGAGGTGGTATGACTTCTCATGCTGCAGTAGTTGCAAGAGGTATGGGTAAATGTTGTATCGCTGGAGCAAGTGAAATCAAGGTTGATGAAATCGAAAGAGTTATAAAAACTCAAAACGAAGTTATCAAAGAAGGAGATGTAATTTCTCTTGATGGAACAACAGGAATTATTTACAAAGGAGCAATTGAAAAATTAAATCCACAATTAACTGGAAACTTTAAAATCTTTATGGATTGGGTAAATGAAATTAAAGTTTTAGGAGTTAGAGCAAATGCAGATAACCCTAGAGATGCAAAACAAGCTGTTGAATTTGGAGCTGAAGGAATTGGACTTTGTAGAACTGAACATATGTTCTTTGACAAAGATAGAATCCCTGTTGTAAGACAAATGATTCTTTCAGAAAATACTGAACAAAGAGTTGAAGCATTAGAAAAAATCAGACCAATGCAAGAAAAAGATTTCTATGATATTTACTCTGTATTAAAAGAAAAATCAGTAACAATCAGATTGCTTGATCCACCTCTACATGAATTCTTACCTTATGAAGACGAAGATATTAAAAACTTAGCAAAGGAAATGAATATCGACGAAGCTCATCTAAGAGATGTAATTACAGATTTGGAAGAAGTAAATCCAATGCTTGGACACAGAGGTTGTAGACTAGCAGTTACTTATCCTGAAATATATAGAATGCAAGCAAAAGCCATAATAAATGCTGCAATAAAAGCACAAAAAGACTTGAATATTTCAATTACTCCTGAAATAATGATTCCATTAGTTGGAGAACTTGAAGAATTAAAATATGTTAAAAGAGAAATCGTTGAAGAAATCGAAATGACTTTAAAAGAATTAAATGAAAACATTAAGTACAAAATTGGAACAATGATTGAAATTCCTAGAGCTGCCCTACTTGCTGATGAAATCGCAACAGAAGCTGAATTCTTTAGTTATGGTACAAATGACTTAACACAAATGACATTCGGTTTTTCAAGAGATGATGCTGGAAAATTCTTAAATGAATATGAAAACAAAAAAATATTCGACTTTAATCCATTTGCAAAATTGGATCAAAAAGGTGTTGGTAAATTAGTAAAAATGTCTTTCAAACTTGGAAGAGAAACAAACCCTCATCTTCATGTAGGAATTTGTGGTGAACATGGTGGTGATCCTGATACAATTGAATTCCTAAATTCTGTAGGAATTGATTATGTATCATGTTCTCCTTTCAGAGTGCCAATCGCAAGACTTGCAGCGGCACAAGCAAAAATTAAACAAAGTAAATAAAATTTAACTAAGAGAAATAAAAAACAAAATGGATAGCGAAATGCTATCCATTTTAATTTATAACAAAATTTTTACTTTTTATTTTTTCTTTTTTACTTTAGGGAAAGGTAATTCATCATACATTGTATCAAATAAGCCTTTTAGGTACATTTTATCTTCCATATCGTCAACTAATAGCATTTCCTTTGCTCCTTCATAAGGCAATTGAAATTGTACGTCAGAAACATAGTCAATAGCTTTCTTTGTGGCTTTTACTAAAAATCTGTCATCATATATTCCACCTATAACTTTTTCTTTATAATAGATAATATATTCTCCCATCATCGCCCTATATTTTATATCTTCAAGTTCAGATAACTGTTCTAAAATATATTCTAAATATTCTTTACTTGATGCCATAATAACCTCCTAAAAAAATTACTTATTTTCTACTTAAATACTATCATTATCCATAAAAAAATGCAAATATTTATAATGTATTTAGGTATAAAAAAAGTCGGGATTCCCCGACTTTTTTATGCTAATTTTGAATATTCTATTGCTATTTTACTTGCAAGTTTTGCGTTATTGAATACTAATCTGATGTTAGCTTCTAAGCTCTTTCCATGTGTAAGTTTTTGAACTTTATCAAGTAAGAATGGTGTTGTATCTTTTCCTTTTATTCCATTTTCATCTGCTTCTTTTAAGGCATCTAAAATTGTCTTGTCAATTGCTTTCCTATCCATTGAAAATTCTTCTGGAATAGGATTTGCAATTACAACTCCACCATTAAGATTTAAATCCCATTTAGCTTTTAAAACTTTTGCAATTTCTTCTTCTGAATTTATTTTACTAACTTTAAAATCACTTTCTCTTGTGTAAAATGCTGGTAATATATTAGTTTGGTATCCATAAACAGGAACTCCCTTTGTTTCTAAATATTCCAAAGTAAGTCCCATATCTAAAATTGATTTACAACCTGCACAAATAACTGCAACATTTGTATTTCCTAGTTCTTCAAGGTCTGCTGAAATGTCCATAGTAGTTTCTGCTCCTCTATGAACTCCACCAATTCCACCAGTTGCAAAAACTTTAATTCCTGCCATTTCTGCACAAATCATTGTTGCGGCAACAGTTGTTGCTCCATTTAATTTATTAGCAACAACATAAGCTAAATCTCTTCTTGAAGTTTTTGTTACACTAAGTCCTGCTTTTCCGATTACTTCAATTTCTTCTTTTGTTAGCCCAACTTTAATTTCTCCATTTATAATAGCTATTGTAGCAGGAATTGCTCCATTTTCTCTAACAACTTTTTCAACTTCAAGTGCTGTTTCAACATTTTTAGGATAAGGCATACCATGTGATATTATTGTTGATTCCAAAGCTACAACAGGTTTATTTTCTTTAATTGCATTTTTTACTTCTTCACTAACTGTTAAATATTTTTCTAATTTCATAACTTCCTCCAAAATTTAATAGATTTTTTTCGCTTATATTTTCACTTACTGTATCCACAGATTGTGCAGTTATAAATCCTGCTATATTTCCAAGTTTTGCACATTCTAAAATATCTTTTTCATTAACAACTCCAAAGATTATTCCACTCATAGCTGCATCTCCACAACCAGAAGTATTTTCAATCTTTGGTTTTTCATTTATCCTTACAATTCCGTTCTCATTTTTGTCAGCATATAAAATTCCCTTTTCGCCCATCGAAATAAAAACTTTTTTAACCCCTTTTTTTAAAAATACATTCACAATCTTTTCTAAATCACTTTCATTTTCATAAGGAATATCAGTCAATTCTTCTGCTTCATAAATATTCGGCTTTATAAGGTAAATATATTTCAATAACTTCTTTATTTTTAAAGCTTTTTTTCTTGAAACACAATCTACAATTATCTTTGAATTAGGGCAATTTTTACAGATATATTCAAGGACATCTTCTCTTAAATTTGTATCCATAACTATATATTTATAACTCTTAATTAAATCAATAAGTTTAGAGATAAATTCAATATTGATTTCATCCAAAACTTCCATTGAAGAAATGGCAGTAAATAAATCATTGTTTTCATCCAAAATAGAAATATAATTTGACATACCTCTATTTGTTAAAAATTTACTGTTTGAAAAATCTAATCCGATTTTTTTAAGATAATCTTTGATTTCTCTTGAATAGACATCATCACCAAATACAGAAATAAATTTATTATCTATTCCCATTTTAAGTAAATTTTCAGCGATATTTTTTGCAACTCCTCCAAAAGAATATTCCAAAGTTCCAGGGTTGGAATCTTTCATATTAATTTTTTCAAAACTTTTTGCAATAAAATCAATATTACATCCACCAATAACACAAACTTCTTTTGATAAATTAGAGTTAATCACATAGGCTCTTCCGACCAAATATCCCTTTTTAATCAAATTTGAAATATGAACTGCAACTGATGATCTCTTGATATTAAGTAAATCAGCCAGTTCGTTTTGAGAAATATAAGGATTTTCTTTTATTATATCCAAAAGTTCTTGTTCTCTTTTTGTCATAGTACCTCCTTAAACAACAGTTTATTATATTATATCAAGTGTTTATATAAAAATCAATATTTTAAATAAGAAAATAAATTAAAAATAAGTTGTTAGGATATTTACTTTTAACGTCAGAATATTAAATAAAGTTTTCTCCCTTATACGTCATCTCGACCTGAGTTGATCAAAGTGAAACGGAGCGAATCTAGCACTAACTTTGATTATTTACTTGTAAATATTCAATAGTAGGTCTGACATAGTCATTGTAGTATTATCTAATACAATGACTATGGAAATCTCATAAAGTTCCGTTACGTAGAACTAGATTTATGTAGTTGATTATTCCAAAATTAAGTATTTATAAAAGTTCTTTAAAACTTATTTTTGCTTATAACAAGCAACAGCATTTATGAAAGAAATTATAAAATAATTTTTTTATGTATCTTCGATACATTTACTTTTGCTAAAGCAAAAGTATGAGATCTCTCCGTTTCGCTCTGCTCCAGTCGAGATGACGTGTTGGGAGATTCTCTTTGCAAAGTATTATGACGTGAACTTTTTTATTTTCTATAAAGATTAAAATTATTATTGTTTATTTACCTTTAACGTCTGGCTATTAAACAAAGTGTTACCCCTTATACGTCATTTCGACCGTAGTGAAACGGAGCGGAGAAATCTCATACTTTTGATTGTTTACAATCAAAAGTAAATGTATCGAAGATACATCTAATATATACGTCTCATGGTAAAAGAGCTTTAGGAGATTTCCAGAGCAAATTGTATCTAAAGATACAATTACCCCGTCAGACCTACTTTTGTTTACAAGTAAACAAAGTTAGGGCTAGATTCACTACGGTCGAGATGACGTGTTAGGGGCTTTTCCTTACTAAGTATTATGACGTGCACTTTTGTATTTTCTATAAAATTTAAAAAACGTATAAGAACCTCACCCTTCCTCAATGCTTTGCATCGGGTGGGTGCCTGAGAACCTTGTTGCTTCGCAATAAAAAAAGTCCTTTAAATAAAGGACTTTAGTTTAATTCAAAAAATTAAATTTTAAACAGCTTAGAATTTTTTCTTTTTTCTTCTTGCTGCCTCTGATTTTTTCTTTCTCTTTACACTTGGCTTTTCGTAATGTTCTCTTTTTCTATATTCTGAAAGCACTCCAGCACGTGCACATTGTCTTTTAAATCTTTTCAACGCATTATCTAAAGATTCGTTTTCGCCAACTCTGATCTCTGCCATGATATCCCCCCTCTCTTATATAGACAAACTGTCTTGAGAAATAATCATTCATATTATACAACAAAATTGATATAAATTCAAGTAAATTCACTATATTTTTTAGTATAATTAATAAAATTTATAAATTTTTATAATATATTTAATTTTAACCTGGTGGCCAATTTAAACTACGTCCTGCAAGAACGTGAAAATGTAAGTGTTTAACGGTTTGTCCACCATCATCATTACAATTATTAACTATTCTATAACCTGATTTATCAAATCCCATTTCTTTAGCAAGTTCAGAAATTTTTAGAAATATTTTCTCAACTACTTCTACATTTTCCTTATCTACAAAATTACAAGATTCTATATGTTTTTTAGGGATTACTAAAAAATGAATCGGAGCTTGAGGTGATAAATCGTTAAATGCAACTATATCATCATCTTCATAAATTTTATTAGACGGAATTTCTCCATTAACAATTTTGCAAAATATACAGTCCATTATCTCACCTCCATATAGTAAATGTATCAAAATCAAAATAGATAAGCTCTATTTTAATTATTGTCTATTATACCATATACAACCTCTATTTTCAAGAAAAAACACGATTACAATAGTATATTATTGCATATCGTGTTTTTGCGTTTTTTTGCTTAAGTAAATAATTTATTTTTTACAAAATATCAACTTGACACATCTTCATGGCTTCTAATGCTGTGTTATGACTTTGTGGAGTAACTCCCGCACAACATTTACTATCTACAATTAATTCAACTTCAGGTAAAAAGCCCTTAATCATTAAAGTATTTACAATCACACAAATATCTGTGCAAATTCCAACAAATTCTATGCTTTCAATTTTCTCTTTTTCGTTTATGCTTTTTAAATACTCAACCAAGTCGCTGGATCCAAAACCAGGTTTTTCAAAAATTTTACAGTTTTCTTTATAAATACCTTCTCTAATTTCCCAACCATCAGTCCCCTTTATACAATGTTTCAAAGGAAGTTTTCTTCCCTCTTGAGTATTTAAGTAATTATCATCATGCGTATCCATTGTATAAATAATTTCTCCGTCAAAGTTTTTAATTTTTTCCTTTAATTTAGGAATCATATTTATAGCCTCTTGAGTTCCCAACTTACCATCAACAAAATCATTTTGAACATCAATAACAACTAATATTTTCATAACCAGCCTCCAAAAGTTTTTTATAAAAAAATCTAAATATTTTAACCAAATAAATTATATACATTATTTAATCTTTTGTCAAATTATAAAATTTATCATTTACAATATATCTATAATATTTCAAAAATATTACACTCAAGATAAATTCATTCACAAATTGTGAAAATGCTACTCCAAATAGAGATAAATCAAAAACTTGTGTTAATATCAACATTAAAATAAGACTTATGATATTTACCCCTGCTGTTGTTTTTAATAAAAACATATTTTTATTCAAACCCTGTAAAGCACATTTATATATGTATGAATATGAACTACAAATATTTGCAATTAAGAAAAAAATCAAAAATTTTGTAGCAATATTTTGTACAGAAACGTCATCTGTAATAAGTTTAGGTAAATATTCTCTAAAAATAACGAATAATGCACTTCCAAAGATAAATAATACAGTTGTAATCTTAACAGAAATTTTAGGATAATCTATCAAATTTCTAATGTTTTTCTCTCCAGAACTTATGCTTATTAAACTCAAAGTCGCAGAACCATAGATATGTTTAAAAGTAAATAAAAACATAATCAAATTTGTAATTATTGAATATCCAGCAAATTCGTTATTTCCTATTCTAATAACAATCATATTGAAAATAATAACAAAAATAGTTCCGTCAAAAATTTCCTGTATCATAATAGGAAAAGCTAATTTAAAATGATTAATTCCATTTATAAAATAGCTTTTTAGTAATTCAAATTTTAAATTTAATTTATTTTTCAATACAAAAATATAAATTAAAAGATTTACAAACATTGAAAAAACAGTACTAAATCCGACCATAGTAATTCCAAATTTTGGGAAACCAAACTTTCCAAGAACGAACAAATAATCTAAACCCAAATTTAAAACTGAAGAAACAGTAGATCCTATTAAAATCCACTTTGTCATATTTGAAATTCTAAAATATGCCCCAAATGTAAATAAACATAGTTGTAATAAGACACAAAAACTCATAGGATATGAGAACAAAATCCCCTGTTCCAAAGTTTCTCCAGACAAATTATAGAATATTTTTAAAAAATATGTCTTTCCGAGCAACATCAATAATAAGAATAAAATTCCCATAAAAATATTGATAGCAAGAGATGAAAAGAATTCATAATTTAGACCTTTTTCATCTCCCTGTCCCAGTTTTTCTCCAAGTTTTGTATTTATAATTATTGCAGTCGCCCCTAAAACTCCACTTATTGTATATAATGTTGAAGAAATCAAATTTACCGCATTAAATGCAGGTGTTGAAACTCTTGCAACGATAGCAATATCGGATAACTCCAAAATATAACTTAAAATAAAATTTACCATAAGTGGAAAAGCGAATTTGTTAAGTTCTAATCTTTTATTTTTCATTTTTCTTTTTCTTTAAATCAATCTCAAAATCACAATTTTCGTCGGAACATTTTAGTGCATGTTTAAATCTGTTTTTAACTTCCACTAAGAATTTCCCACATTTATCGCATTTTTTATCAGCTATAGGCTTGTCCCAAATTGCATAATTACATTCAGGATAATTTTCACAACCGTAAAAAACTTTTCTCTTTTTGGATATTTTTTCTATTATTCTTCCACCACATTTAGGACATTTTACCCCAGTATCTTTAACTTCCTTTTTTATATAATTACAATCAGGGAAGCCACTACAACCAATAAATTTACCAAATTTTGTCTTTTTAATAACTAAATTTTTACCACATTGTGGACATTTTTCGTCAAGGACTTCATCTTTTATTTTATAATCTTCAGAATCTCCTTCAGACTTTTTCAAAAATGTTTCAAAAACGGCATAGAAATCTGAAATAACTTTTTTCCAATCCTTTTTATTTTCAGCTATTTCATCAAGTTTTTCTTCCATTTCCATAGTGAATTTTTCATTTATAATTGTTTCAAAGTTAGAAACTAAAAACTTATTTACATTTTTTCCTAAATCTGTTGGAATGATTTTTTTATTCTCAATTAGAATATAAAATCTGCTTGTCAAACTGTTTATAATACTTGCATAGGTACTTGGTCTTCCAATTCCGTTTTCTTCAAGTTTTTTAACTAAAGTAGCTTCTGTAAAATTGGCAACAGGTTTTGTAAAATGTTGACTCTTTTCTATTTTTTCAGCTTTTATTACATCTTTAGCTTCTAATTTAGGTAATGGTTCATCTTTAATATCGCTTGAAGTATATATTTTTGAAAATCCGTCAAATAAAGTGTATCTTCCATTTAATTTATAGATACAATTATTTGAATTTAAAACTATTTGTGTGCTTTCATAACTTTCAGCTTTCATTTGAGAAGCAACTGTTCTTTCCCAAATCAATTTATATAATTTATATTGATTTGCAGTTAAATAGCTTTTTATTTTTTCAGGACTTCTAAAAATACTACTAGGTCTAACACCCTCATGAGCATCTTGTGAATTCTTTTTCTTTAAATTGTACTCATTACCTTTACTTGCATAATTTTTCCCATAATTTTCGGTAATATACTCAATTGCCTCTGCAACTATTTCTGATGAAATTCTAGTTGAGTCAGTTCTCATATATGAAATTAAACCGACAGAGCCTTCTTTACCAACATTAATCCCTTCATAAAGTTGTTGAGCAATACTCATGGTCATTGAGCTTGAAAAACCTAATTTTCTTCCCGCTTCTTGTTGTAATGTACTTGTAGTAAAAGGTGGTTGTGGTTTTCTCTCTTTTTTTACCTTTTTTACATCTTCTACGATAAAATTATCTTTATCTGTTTTTTCTACAACTTTTAAAGCCTCTTTTTCATTTTTTATTTCTTTTTTTACTATTTTTTTATTTTCATATTCTCCATAATATAGTGATTTAAACTCTATATTTTGGACATTATGTATCCCTTCGATCTTCCAAAATTCTTCAGGAACAAAATTGTCTATTTCTTCTTGACGTTCACAGATAATTTTTAAAGTCGCAGATTGAACACGTCCAGCAGAAAGTCCACTCTTTATTTTTTTCCAAAGAATTGGAGATAGTTTATAACCTACAAGTCTGTCTAAAACTCTTCTGGCTTGTTGTGAATTTACTAAATTCATATCTATTTTTCTTGAATTTTTTATAGATTCTTTGATACTCTTTTTAGTAATTTCATGAAATTCTATTCTGTTATTATCATTAATATCAAGACCTAAAAGGTAGGCAATATGCCAAGAAATTGCTTCCCCCTCTCTGTCGGGGTCGGTTGCAAGATATATATTTTCTGAATTTTTGTAAAGCTCTTTTAATTCTTTAATCTTAGAAGCTTTTCCCCTTACATTTATATATTCAGGTTCAAAATTATTTTCTATATCTATCCCCATTTTACTTTTAGGTAAATCTCTTATATGTCCAACACTTGCTACAACTTTATAATTACTTCCAAGCATTTTGCTAACTGTTTTAGCCTTTGTTGGAGATTCTACTATAACTAAATTTTTATGCAAAACTAACTCCTTACACAATCTTACTCATTGAAATATGTTCTATTCCAACTTCAACAAAAATATTATCATTATCTTTAGTATAACCTAACATTTCATAAAAGGTCATTGCATGATATTGCGCTGAAAATCTAATTGTCTTCTTTTCATTTTCTTTTTTAAATTTTTTTACAGTTTCTTCCATACTTATAAATAAAAACTTTCCTACTCCCTTTCCTCTGCAAGATTTCTTTACGCAAGCTCTTCCAAAATAGACAATGTCTTTATTTATATTCATAATCCTTGCAGTTGCAAGAAGCTCATCTCCTTCAAAAACTCCAACATGAATTGTATCTTCTAAACTATCTCTGTCATCAACTTCATATTCAAGTGGAACTTTTTGTTCATCTACGAAAACTTCCTCTCGCAAAGCGAATGCCTTTCCCATTTCTTCGCTTTTTAATATTCTATATTCCATAAAAACATCTCCGTATAATCTATAAACTCTCTATATGTTATATAATTTAATTAATTTTGTCAATATATTTTTATAATTTCACAATTAAAAAAGTGTCAATTTTAAAAAATTGACACAAAAATTTAATTTTATTCTATTATATATGCACTTACAATTTCTCCATAATAAGCTGTATGATAATCCCTATTTGCTCCATAAAATTCTCCTGACACATTTTCAGGATAATTTTTTTCCTTTATTTCTTTTGGTATTGCATTTTCATCCTGTTTTTGTTTATAAATAACCTTACATTCCAAAGTTAAAGGCAATTCTTTAATAGCTGGAACATCTACAATTTCAGATTCAACTAAAGTTAAATTCAAATCTTTAATTTTATCGGTATCTCTTCCTGACTTTGTACCACAAACTCCAATTATATTTTTATCAAAATTATTTAAAAAAATATTTACAGTAAATTCTCCACTTTCATCAAGTAGTTTTTTTGTATAACGACTTTCTCTAACAAATGCTGTAAAAATCGGTCTATTCCACTCTATCCCCAAAGTTCCCCAAGAAATTGACATTGTATTTATCTTTTCTTTTGACTCTGTAGTAAGCAAGACACCTTTTTCAACTGCTAACATTATTTCTTTTGCATAATCAAAAACATTAATTTTTCTTTTCATAATTTTCTCCTAAATTGCAATTGGAATATCTTTTATTTGTTCTCCACATTTATAATTTTCTATTATAACATCATCTGATGTAAAATCGTAAAAGTTTTTAACATCTGGATTTAAAGTAACCTTTGGCGCAGGAAATTTTTCCCTAGTAATAAGTTCTTTTATAATCGGAACATGTCTATCATAGATATGAGCATCAGCTATTACATGAACAAGCTCTCCAACTTCCAAATTACATTCTCTAGCAAGCATATGAATCAAAATTGCATATTGACAAACATTCCAATTATTCGCTGCTAAAATATCTTGACTCCTTTGATTTAAAATAGCATTTAGCTTATTACCTGTAACATTAAAAGTCATACTATATGCACAAGGATATAAATTCATTTCTGATAAGTCTTCATGAACGTAAATATTTGTAATTATTCTTCTACTATAAGGATTGTTTTTCAAGTCATAAATAACTCTGTCAACCTGATCAAACATTCCTTCCTTATATTTATGTTTAACTCCAAGCTGATAACCGTAAGCCTTTCCGATACTTCCATTTTCATCAGCCCATTCATCCCAAACATGACTCTTTAAATCCTTAATATTATTGGACTTCTTTTGCCATATCCAAAGCATTTCGTCAGTACATAATTTTATGGCTGTTTTTCTAAGTGTCAATGCAGGAAATTCTTCGGCTAAATTGTATCTATTTACAACTCCGAATTTTTTTATCGTATATGCCTTTGTTCCATCTTCCCAAACAGGACGAACTTTTTCTCCCTTTGTATCTACTCCATTTTCAAGTATATCTTTACACATTGAAATAAATATATCATCTGCTCTACTCATAATTATCTCCTAAAATCATACTACAATAAGAATAACATTTTTAAAACAAAAACGCAAATTCATTAAAGTAGTTTTACAAAATATTTCTTGTATGATATTGTATATTTCAAAATATTTTTAATTTATATATTAAAAATACTTGATTTATATTTTACGATATGATATAATATGCGAAGTGATTAATTTATAATATTTAAGCGAGGTGAATACAATGAAAAAAGGAATACATCCAGAATACAATAAAGTAGTTTTTATGGATACAACAAGTGGATATAAATTCATCTGTGGTTCAACAAAAACTTCAAATGAAACAATAGAAATGGAAGATGGTAACACTTATCCATTAATTAAAATTGAAATCAGTTCTGATTCACATCCATTCTACACAGGTCGTCAAAGATTTGTTGAAAAAGGTGGTAGAATTGAAAAATTCAAGAAAAGATATAATATGGACTAGTAAAAAGCAGAGCAATCTGCTTTTTTTATTGCAAAAAACAGGGGCTTTAGGAGATTTCTCGACTATTGCTTGTTTACAAAAAATAGTATTTATGAAAGAAACTCTATAATAATTTTAGTATGTATCTTCGATACATTTACTTTTGCTAAAGCAAAAGTATGAGATTTCCGCAGTCGATTGTACCCAAATCAAGATTTGGACAATCTTTGCGTCAGACCTACTATTGATTATTTACAAGTAAATAATCTAAGTTAGGGCTAGATTCACTTCACTTATTTTGTCCTAAATGAAGTGTTCTGGATTTTTCTTTGATAAGTATTATAACGTAAAAAATTTCGTCTTTTCTATTTATAAAATACCATTTATGTTTTTTACTATATCTTCCCCAACAAAAAAGAGCTGTTTTCACAGCTCTCTTTAATTAACAACCACCTTTTAATTTTTTACTTCTTATATAAATCTTTGGAAATTTATCATGCTGATTAAAATAGCCCATAAATTCAAAAAATTGAAATGCTCTTTTTTGTTGATCAACAGTCATATTTGTTTTTTCTTTGATGAGTTTTTTTGCTTTTTTTGAATAAACAAAATATCCTTCCGCATTTATATCTTTAATAACTATATCATATAAATCATAATACTCTTGCTTCATTATTGTCCCCTTTTGCAGATTGAATTTCGTACCAAGTTTTATATTTACCATTTAGAGCGATAAGCTCATCATGTGTACCTGTTTCTAAAACTTTTCCATTTTCTATCATAACTATTGTATCACAATTTTTTACAGTGGACAATCTATGTGCAATAATCATCGTACTTCTACCTTGTTTTAGAACTTCAATTCCATAATTAATTATTTTTTCTGTTTCTGTATCGATGTTTGCAGTTGCCTCATCCAAGATTAAAACTTTTGGGTTTCTTACTATGGCTCTAGCAAAGCAAATGATTTGTTTTTCTCCAAGAGATAAGTCTGATCCGCTTATTGCCAACTCATAATCTAAATTGTTATTTCTTTTTTGTAAAAGATTTTTACCACCAACTTTTACTATTGCATCTAAAACTTCACTTTCTATTATACTTTCATCTTTAAGTGTTATATTATCTCTTATACTTCCTGTGAAAATATATGGGTCTTGAAGAACCACTGCCATTTGTTTTCTATAAGAAGCTTTGCTTAAATTTTTTATGTTTTGTCCGTCAAGTAAAATTTCTCCTTTTTGATTATCGTAAAATCCTAAAATCAAATTCATTATAGTTGACTTTCCGCTTCCAGTAGCTCCTACAAAAGCGATGGATTTCCCTTTGTCAAGTTTAAAATTAACATCTTTTAAAACCGGAACATTTTCTTTGTATTCAAAGCCGACATTTTTAAATTCGATATTTCCTTCAAGTTCAATTGCTCTATCTGTTGTTTTTTCTTCTTCTATTTCAAAAATTTTAATTATTCTATCGCAAGAAACGAGTGCTGTCTTATATCTATTTATTTGTGATAAAAAGTTCATAAAAAGTCTTAAAATTCTTTTATTATACTCAATTAAAACATATAAGATACCAACACTTAATCCCAATCCATTAATTTTTAGAATTGTAAAGACTAAGATTATCATGGCATTTGTAAAAATCATAGTAAAATCAATTAAATTCCATGAGAATAAAGCATTTAAAATAGTCCTCTTAATATAATTCTTTTCAACTTCTTTATTTTCTTTTTCAAAAGACTCAATCATCAAATCTTCATTTCCATATACTTGAATTACAGGTAATGATTTAATTGTTTCATTATAAATTGAGCTTGTTATCCCCTCATGCTTTCTTATTGTTTTAGTAACTGCTGTAAGTTTTTCCCCATAATATTTAGTTACAATATACATCAAAGGTAAGTAAAGCAAAACTATTAATAATAAATAAGGACTGATATAAAACATAACTGTTAACATCATTCCTAAATTTAGTACGAAAGCTAACAAATCATTTAAAAGTGTTTGATATAATTCTTTAATTGTATTAGTATCTGTTGTAAATCTTGAAACTAAATCTCCCGCATAAGAGCTATCAAAATATTGCATTTTGAAATTTTGCATATGTCTTATTAAACTAGATTGTATCTTATAAGCGATATTGCAAGATAATTTGTTAAAAGAAATTCTTACAATAAATAAAAACACTAAAATTAATATATTAAGTCCTAGATATAATAGTGCTTTTTGAACGACAAAAGAGTAAAAATTTTCCATATGCATTAAATCTGCATCTATAATTGATGAAATTACAGTTGGTAAATACACATCGAGAAAAACTCTAAATATAGTAAAGATTGATCCTGTAAAGAATAGAAATTTTTCTTCTAAAAGGTAGGAAGTTAAAAATTTTAATTTACTATTTTTCATCATCTTCCTCCTTATCTAAACTTTGATACTCAAACTGCTCCTTATACCAAGAATCTCTTGAAATAAGTTCTTCATGAGTACCTCTGTCGATTATTTCTCCATTGTCCATAACTAAAATTAAATCAGAATGTTCAACTGCAGAAATTCTATGAGAAATAATTATATTAGTCCTATCTCTCCTATTTTCTTTAAGAGAATTTACAATTTTACTTTCAGTATTCGCATCAATGGCGGAAAAAGAATCATCTAAAATCAGTATTTCAGGATCTCTATACAAAGCTCTAGCAAGAGAAATTCTTTGCTTTTGTCCTCCTGAAAGTCCAAGACCACGTTCTCCAACAACTGTATCTAGTCCTTTTTCTAAATTTTGTATATCTTTGTAAAAGTCTGCCTTTTTTATAACATTTATTATTTTTTCATCATTTTCTGCAATACTTCCAAATAAAATATTTTCTCTGACTGTTTTAGAAAGTAAAATATTCTCTTGACTTACATATCCAAATTTATTTCTTACAGATGTAATGTCATAATCTTCATATGGAATGTCATTTATAAAGATTTTATTCTTATCGAAATTATAAAATCTTAAAATCTGTTTAACTAATGTACTCTTTCCGCTTCCACTTTTTCCAACTATTCCAAGGGTTTCCCCTTTATTTAACTTAAAGCTAATGTCTTTAAGTGAAATTTCTTTATCTTCCGGATAACTAAAAGAAAAGTTTTTAAATTCCATAGTAGAAAAATCATCTAAAATCTTATCCCCATTTTCTATTTCTGTCTTATCATCTAGCAAAAGATTTATTCTATTTATAGAAACTAAAGCTCTTTTATAAGTATTTATACAATCTCCAAGTCCCCAAAAAGACCAAGCCAACATCTCAGCTAATCCAAAGAATGTTACAAGTTTCCCAACTGTAATACTACCATTTCTTACTAAAAACGCTCCATAGAATAGTCCAATAACCATAGAAATTGACCTTATAAAGGAGTTTGAAAGAAATGATAACATCCAAAGATTTACTTCCATAAAAGCTAAGTCAAAATAATATTTAATGATTTTAGAAATATTCTTTTGTCTTACTTCCTCATTTACATAACTTTTAATAAGTTTTATTCCTTCAATTATTTCCAAAATCTCTTGACTTGACTTTCCAAAAGTCAAATTCATTTCTTCATTAACTTTTCCTACTTTATTACTAATTTTATTTGTGATTATTGCAGTAAAAACAAATGGCAACATAACAGCAACTGTAAGCTCCCAAGAAATAAAAAACACCAAATAACTTGCACATATTAAAGGCATAACAATAGAATCACAAGCTAATAGAATTCCAAAAGTAAAATAGTCGTATATATACTTTGTTTCGTTATCTGCAAGTCCGATTACATCACCTGCAGTATTTTTTTGAAAAAAGTCAGGAGACTTTTTTAAGATTTTTCTAAAGATTATATCTTTGTAATACATTTTTAGCTTTGCACCTGATCCATAGGCTAAATATGAAAAAGTCATAAAGCCAAAGAAGTTTACTACTCCTAAAAAAACCATTAAACCCACATATTTATAAACTTTAACAGCTTCAAAATTTGGACTTTTAAACAAATCTACAATAGTTCCAGAAAGAGTAATTATATATATCAAAATAAAACTACTAAGAATATCAAAAATTAATCCAAATAAAAATCTAGTTTTTGCCTTTTTAAAGCCATCTCGAACAGCCCAATATATCCCCATTCTATCACCTTCTTTCATTTCAAAAAAAGCTCTTCAAAAAGAAGAGCATTTTTAAAATTTATTTACTTATTTTTCTTAGTGAATGTTGCAACCGAACCTCTTTCAATTATTCTTGAAGGCAAGATTGTAACATCTTTTAATTTTTCTTCGTTTCTAAGTTCCTTAATCAACTTTCTCATAGAGATTGCTCCCATATCATAATATGGTTCTTCTATCGTTGTAAGGGCAGGTCTATAAATTGATGCAATTATATCATCACCGAACCCTGCAACTGAAATGTCTTGTGGAACTTTAAGACCATTATCGTAACAATAACTAATAAAACCGATAGCTAAAGCATCTTCACTTGCAAAAACAACAGTTGAATTATTTTCTTTGATAAGTTTGAAAATTTCTTCTCCCATATCATATCCTGTTTGAACTGTTATATCTTTTGCATTTATAAGTGCTGATTTTACTTTTCTTTGTGCAACAGCTTCATTAAATCCTGCAAGTTTTTCTCTACCAATTCTACTTGTAACATCTTCGCTTATAAAAACTATACTTTCATGACCTTCATCTATAAGATAATTAGTCATTTTATTACAAGTTGATTTATAGTCTATACTTACAGTATGTTCATCTGTATATTCGTAAAATTTATCAAGTCTTACAAAAGGAATTTTTTTACTTTTCAACTTAAACAGAATTTCAGGATTAATTTTTTCACTAATCATAATTATTCCTTCAACCTGTTTAGTGCACATAAATTCGATAATCTTATGCTCTACTTCAATATCTCCATATGTACTAGAAAGCAAAATATCGTAATTGTACATTCTTCCAATTTCTTCAATTCCTCTAATAATTTGAGCCATATAAGAAATACCAATATCTTTAACAATTACCCCAATCATATTTGATTTTCTCATTACAAGACTTCTTGCCAATTCATTAGGCTTAAAATCCAATTTTTTTATTGCATCTAAAACTTTTCTTCTTGATTCTGGACTAACAGGTTTTGATTCATTCATAACTCTTGAAACAGTAGAAATTGAAACTCCTGCTAATTTAGCTACATCTTTTATAGTAGGTGCTGACATTTTATCACTCCTTTAAAAATAAATTTATAATTACAATTAAATCGTTTACAAACTCCAACATTATTATATCATAGATTTTAATAAAATAAAACACTTTAGAAAAATAAATTCACAAATTTTCCCTATAAAATACATAAAATTTATAAAACAATTTTATCAAAATCAAAAAATATTAAAGTAAAAAAATACTGTAAAATGATTTTCAAACTATTTCACAGTAAAAAAATTTATTTTTTTATTTTAATATATAAACTGTACAAAACAGTAGAAATAAGCAATGCAATAAAACATACTGCAATTTCTATTTCAATATAATTAAGTAAAGCCTTTTTTACAGGCAAAAATCCACCAGCCAACTCGTGAAAAACAGGGTAATCAAAAGCAATTTTCCACTTCCAAAAGTATGAAAAAACTAAACTTAATCCAAACTGACTTATTATTAATACAATATTAATAATAAAAGAAATAATAGCCTTCGAAACTATAAAACTCGTCTTTTTTATAGGAAGTGTAAATAAAAATCCCTTATGATAGTAAAAATCTAAATAAGTTGTTATAAAGAAATAAGATAGAGCCATCAAAAAAATTACAGATAGAATATACTTTATATTATTGTATTCAACTAAAACTCCATCCAACGGAGCTTCTTCATATTGATAAGTTCCGTTTACTTTAATTATTTCGGATAGCCTTTCTTTTTCATGTTGTGCATAACTTTTTGACATAGAAAAATTTATTTCATTTTCTTTGATTTCAATGATTTTTTCGTACATCAAAATTGCACTTTCCATATAAGCTCTATCGTCTCCGCTATGCTTTAGCTTTAAAGTCTTTTCTGATATTTCAAGAGATTTTTTTAACAAATCCATTTTATCTTTATCACCAGAATATATACTAGGAGACTTTCCGTCAGCAGGATATAAAATTTCTCCTATTTCTTTTTTTATCATGAGTAATTCATGCTTTTTATCGGCATCGACTTGCTGATAATTTAAATAATTTTTATAAAATAGAGAAGCTAATAAAACTAGTATAACTCCTAAAATTACTACAAATACTCTACTTCTTATAAATTTTTTACATTCTAATATCAAAGTATTCATAACATTCACCTACTCAGCAAACAGTCTTTGATACATCTGTTCAGACGCATTTATATGCTCTCTTATTTTAATTAATTTTATGCCTTTATCCTGTATTGCCTTAATTGCATCGTCAAAAGAATTCTTTTTAAACTGGCAAATTATCATATCTTTTTCAATTTCAACACTTACTACAAATGGAGATAAAATTTCTAAAGATTGCTCATTAGAAGTAGTATCAATAGCATAGATCAGAAATTCATCTTCCACAATCTTTTTTACAATTTTTTTATCCTTTATGAATAGAAGATTATCAGTTAATTGGCTAATTTCTCCTAAAAAATGTGTTGATAAAATTACAAGAGTTCCATTTTTCGAAATTTCCTTTAACATTACTCTAAGCTCAATTTGACTGCTTGGATCAAGTCCATTAAATGGTTCGTCAAGCAATAAAACTTCAGGATTATTAATAAGTGCAATAGCCAAAAGTAATCTCTGTTTCATTCCCAAAGAATATGTCTTTACAGGTCTTTTATAAAATTTTTCAATCTTAGTTAGACTCACAATTTCTTTTATTCTAGTCTTTGGTAATTTTTGTATATTTGCTACAAATTTCAAATGATCAAGTCCTGTTAAATTAGGAAATAATATACTTGCATCTTGCAAATACGACAATTTTTTAAAAATAGCATTATCCCTATTATCTATACCATTTACAGCAATCTGTCCTGATTGATAGCTAATCAAATTTGTAATACAATCTAAAAGAGTAGTTTTTCCCGTTCCGTTAGGTGCAACCAAAGCCCAAACCTCTGCATTTTCAAGTTCTAAAGACAAATCATTTAAAACTATATTTTCCCCGTATCTTTTAGTAAGATTTTTTATACTCAAACTAGGCATATTTACTCCTCCTTCTATCTTGAATAAAAGCTATACAAATCAATAAAATTGTTAAAATAAAAATTCCAATTATCAAAATTTTACAAGATTTATCAAAACTGTAAGTAATTGTTTTAAATAAAAAATTTATACTACCGTCTGCAATTTTTCCAACTCTCCAGTATGAAAACGGATTATACCATTTGTTAAACATCTGTAACGTTGCTATCAGTCCAAAGGATAAAATAACGGATTTTACACTTGATTTTACAAAAGTTGAAATTGTACTTGTAACAAGGAAAACAAATAATCCATAGAGCAAGAACAAAATCAAACTTTTTATTAAAACATCAGATATTGGAACAATCTTATATCCAAAACTCAGAAGTGAAAAATAATCACTTTTTACAATATAAGTTGTAATCGGATATTTAAAAGATGACGACCCGCTTATTAAAAATTCTATTCCAAAAAACATTGCAGGTATCAATAATCCAAGTATAATCGTTAAAATTTCACCTGTAAAAAGTCCCGACGATACAATCCTAAATTTACTTGCCCCCGATGTCTTTAAAAATCTAATAGTTTTATTTTGACTCTCCTCCAGCTTTGAAAATAAAATACCAAAAGTTACAACAATTATGAAAGTATATATTAATACTAAATTATTTGTAAAAAAGTCCCATAATCTATGTGAAGTTCCTACTAATGTTTTTTTGCTATAATAGTCAAGAAGTTTACTTTCTTCTAAAGTTCGAGGTTGATCAAACTCTGTTCTCTGTATATCCAAAGGATGAGCTGAATGAATGTTATTTTCCTTTAGATACTTCAATGTTTCGTATGTTATCTCTACTGTCAACTTATCTACAGTATAACTTATACCTTTTGAGCTAAATCCTTTTGAAATAAAATTTCCATCGGAGTCTAAAAAACTATTTAATTCATCTTCATATAATACTTGCCAATTTCCATCTTTAATATCTTGGATTGTTTTTTCATAATTCTGTATATTGGCAATATTTCTTTTTTTCATATTATTTAATTCTGTTTTTTCTTCATCAGAAACATTATCGCTTTCTAAATCTTTATCTACCTCTTTAATATCTTCTTTAAATATTTCTATAGCTCTTTCTCTGATAGAAATTTGCTCTTCTTTATTTTTATTATTTTCAATTATTGAAATAGAAGATATAAAAGTTCCAATAATTATAATTATAATAAGGAATAGAATATTTTTCTTTTGCTTTATAAAATATTTAAAAAACAAATTATACATAACTACCTCCTAGAAATAGGGAGAGTTTATTGAGCAGTATTTTTATCTATAAATATATCCAGAATATAAACCTAAATATCCATCACCTGTACTTTGATACTGTGTCAATGTCAACTTACCGCTATAAACGACTCCATCGTGTGTTTCTTCATGATAACGGTATTTTTTAGGCAATCCACCTGTATTGTAAAAAATTTTATCTTTGATATATATTCTTCTAGGAAGAACATCTGTTCTTAATTGATGAACAACTTCCTTGTTTTGTTTAATTTCTTCTGCTGTAATAGATACAGACATTACAGAAAAAATCGTTACCATTAAGCATAAAACCAAACAAAATTTTTTTAATATTTTTTTCATAATATTATCTCCTTTTTTAATTATGATTATTATGTGTTTTACCCAATAAACTCTCTAATGTACTTATATCATATTTTAATTAATATGTCAAATATATTATACATATTTTCGAGTTATTTTATCTTGAACAAATGCTATACAAATCAATAAAATTGTTAAAATACAAATTCCAATTGCTAAAATTTTACAAGATTTATCAAAACTGTAAGTAATAGTTTTAAATAAAAAATTTATACTACCATCAGCTATTTTTCCAACTCTCCAGTATGAAAACGGATTATACCATTGATTAAACATCTGCAAAGTCGCTATCAGTCCAAAGGATAAAATAACGGATTTTACACTTGATTTTACAAAAGTTGAAATTGCACTTGTGATAAGGAAAATAAATAATCCATAGAGCAAGAACAAAATCAAACTTTTTATTAAAACATCAGATATTGGAACAATCTTATATCCAAAACTCATAAGTGAAAAATAATCACTTTTTACAATATAAGTTGTAATCGGATATTTAAAAGATGATGACCCGCTTATTAAAAATTCTATTCCAAAAAATATTGCAGGTATCAACAGTCCAAGCAAAATAGTTAAAATTCCACCTATGAAAAGCCCCGACGATACAATCCTAAATTTACTTGCCCCCGATGTCTTTAAAAATCTAATTGTTTTATTTTGACTCTCCTCCAGTTTTGAAAATAAAATACCAAAAGTTACTACAATTATAAAAGTATAGATTAATACTAAATTATTTGTAAAAAAGTCCCATAATCTATGTGAAGTTCCAATTAATGTTTTTTTGCTATAATAGTCAAGAAGTTTACTTTCTTCTGAAGTTCGAGGTTGTTCAAACTCTGTTTTCTCTAAATATAATGGATGAGCTGAAGGAAGGTCATTTTCTGTTAAATACTTTAATATTTTATAAGTTATCTCTACTGTCAATTGATTTGCAGTATAATCTATTCCATTTGTACTAAACCCTTTTAAAGCAAAATTTCCATTGGAATCTAAAGAATGCTTTAATTCACTTTCATATAATGCTTGCCAATTTTCTGTTTTAATGTCTTGGATTGTTTTTTCATAATTATGTATATTGGCAATATTTCTTTTTTTCATATTATTTAATTCTGTTTTTTCTTCATCTGAAATATTATCATTTTCTAAATCTTTATCAACCTCTTTAATGTCCTGTTTAAATATCTCTATAGCTCTTTCTTTAGAATAAATTCGTTCTTCCTTATTTTTATTATTTTCAATTTTTGAAACAGAAGATATAACAGTTCCAATAATTATAATTATAATAAGAAATAAAATATTTTTCTTCTGTTTTATAAAATATTTAAAAAACAAATTACACATAACTACCTCCCAAAACAAAAATCACTAAAAGCTTATATATAAGATATATCTCGAAAAAAATAATTTATCTATTTAATTTTATCTCTTGGTAAATCGTTATCACAAGAATATCATAATTATTATTATTTGTCAAATATAATAACTAGTATTTTTCATCTTATATTGATATAAAATAAAATTATATTATATAGCAAGATAATTTAAGATTGTATAACTGTAATTTTAAAATATTGTACTTATTATTTATGGAGCTTTTTATTATGAAAAAATTTTTATTAAATTATTTTCATATCGAATATTCTATATTGTATAAAAAAACTCATCTAAACATGTTAGACGAGTTTTTGTTTAATTATTATTAAAAATTTTACTAAAGTTTACAAGCACATTCTATAAATATTTTCTATATCTTCAGGGGTTAATTCTCTAAAGCCTTTTATACTTTCTTTTCCCTTACAAGCCTTCTTAGCCATAATAGCAAAATTTTTATCATCAATATTTACATCTTTTAATGTACTTTGTAATTTTAAGTCATTAAATAAAAATTCTGAAAGTTTTTCAATGGCTTTTTCTGATATTTCTCTATCAGAAAGATTTTTATCTATGCCAAAAACATTAACTCCAAATTGAACATATTTGTATATATTTTCATCATTTAAGCAATATTGCATCCAACGTGGAGTTAATATTGCAAGTCCATGTCCATGAGTAATATCATAAAAAGCTGAAAGTTCATGTTCCATTGGGTGACAACTCCAAGCAGTTGATTTACTTCCATTTATAAAACCGTTTATTGCCCAGGAAGATGCCCACATTAAATTAGCACGAGCTTCATAGTTTGTAGGGTCTTTCATAGCTATCGGAGCATATTTTATAACTGTTTTCATAAGACCTTCCATAACACAATCAAGCATAAACAAATCATTTTCTGTTGTAAAATAAACTTCTAGTATATGACTTAAAATATCTGCTGAACCGCAAGCAGTTTGATACTCACTTACACTGTATGTATTTTTGGGGTCAAGAAATGAAACTTTTGGTAACATACACATTGAACCATTGCTTAATTTTTCATTTGTTTTAAGGTTTGAAATAACTCCATCATTATCCATTTCAGAACCGGTTGCTGAAAGTGTTAATATAGTTAAAAGAGGTAGTGCATCTTCTATTTCTGCTCTTTTTTCTAAATCAAGAAAATCCCATGGGTCAAAATCAACTTTCGCTCCGGCACAAATAAATTTTGAGGCATCAATCGTTGAGCCTCCACCAACAGCAAGAACCACATCAATATTTTCTTCCTTACATATTCTAGCACCCTCTCTAACAGATTCTATTCTAGGATTAGGTTCTATCCCTGAAAGTTCAAAAACTTCAAGTCCTGCATCTCTTATTTCTTTTATAACCTCATCGTAAAGTCCTATCTTTTTAATGGAACCTCCTCCATAAGTTAATAAAACTTTTTTTCCATATTTTGACAATTCTCTTCCAAGATTGGAAAGTTGTCCTTCTCCAAAATATACCTTAACAGGAATATTGTAAATAAATGGTTTCATAAAAATCCTCCTTTAAATTTATTTTTAATACTTCTAAATTAATTTTACCTCTCCTCTATATCTAGTTAAAGAATACCCTTATTTTAACTTGAGAAAACAAAAAGAGAGAATTATTCAAAACAATCCTCTCTAATTTTTATTCTGTAAAAACAATATAACCATGTGATTTATTTTACCATTTTATTAAATATTTGCTTTGTAGCATAATGTGAAATTAACAAAATGATTAAAGAAAAATCAAAAGGAATTTGCACTACAACTTTTATTAAAAGGCATAGAGCAAAAGCGACTAAATCTAAAATCATAAATTGTTTTTCACTTGTATATTTTTTTATTATACTGTATTTTATTTTTAAATTTCTAATTAAAATAACAAGAGCAACTACTCCAACTAATGCATCTATACTAAAATTAACTAAAAATTTACTATTTATAACAGCCCATAAAAAATATATAAACAAAGTTCCCATCATAATAATGGTTAATCCTGTCAGTGATATTTTGGCTTTATCTTCTGACATTTCCTTCGGTGTAATTCTTCTTGCCATTATTCAAAAATCACTCCATCAGAACCATCAATTTTAATATTTGTTGAGAAGAATTCTTTTAATGCTGTAACCATATATCCTGTATCTTTAATTCCACAAGTTTCAAAACTTGAGTGCATTCCAAGTTGAGCAACCCCAATATCAAGAGCATGTAAGCTAACTTGAATATTTGATAGGTTTCCAAGAGTTGAACCACCAACTTTATCGGATCTATTTGCAAAGAATTGTGTTGGAACTTTTACTTTTTTACAAATTTCTAAAAATACTGCTCTACTGAAAGCGTCTGTTGTATATTTTTGATTTGCAGCTTCTTTTATAACGATACCTTTGTTCATAAAAGTTACATTTGTTGGATCATAAAGTTCAGGATGATTTGGATGAACAGCATGAGCATTATCACAACTTACTAAGAAAGATTTTGCCACTGCTTGATGATATTCATCAGTTCCAAATCCAAGAGAAGCATTAATTCTCTTTAGAGCATCTTTCATAAATGTTGACATTGCACCTTGTTTTGTGTTTGAGCCAACTTCTTCATTATCAAAAACTGCACAAACATTTATTGCTTTTGAATTTTTTGCTTCTAAAAATGCTTTCATTGATGTAAATGCACATTGTAAGTCATCAAGTTTAGGTGTTGAAACAAATTCATCTTTATATCCCCAAATACATTGTCTTTGACGATTTACTAAGAATAAATCTTTTGCAACAACATCTTGAACTTTGACACCCAATTCATCTGCAACCATTTTATCAAAATCACCTTTTTTTAATTCTCCAGCAGAAAATAAAGGTAATAAATCAATTTGCTTATTGTAAGCATATCCATTGTTTATTTCTCTGTTTAAATGGATTGCAACATTTGGTATCATTAAAATATCTTTATCGATATAGAATAATTTATTTACAATTTTTCCTTTTTCTCTAACCAAAACTCTACCAGCTAGACTTAAAGGTCTATCAAACCAAGTTGAGTCAATCATTCCACCATAACCTTCAACATTTAATTTTAAATGTTCTCCTGGCGCGTCCATTTCTGGAACTGCTTTTACTTTATATGTTGGAGAATCGCTGTGAGCAGCAGTTATTTGGAAATGATAGTCACTAAGTTCTTTTCCTACTTGAAAAGCTAATATACTTGAATTATTTCTTGTAGTATAGTAATTTCCACCTTTTTTGATATTCCATTTTTCATTTTCTGGTAAAAATGTATATCCAGCTTTGTCAAAATATTTTTTCATTGTATCAACAGTATGAAACATACTTTTACTTGAATCAATAAAAGTTAATAATTCTTTTGAAATTTTAATATCATTCATATCAATACCTCCTATCAAAATTTAATTTACCCTATTTAAATGGTTTAAAATCAGTAAATATATTTTAAAGAAAATAAAGGAACCAAAGTTCCTTTATTCCTTTATTATCTAAATTTATTTATTGTCTTCTCTTTTTCTAAGAACTGGTAAGATTAAACCTAAAGCAACTAAAACTGCAGGAGTTATAATCTTTAAGACCATTTCAAAGCTGTCTTTTGAGTACATTCCAAGTAAACAACAAGCTAATGTTACTAAGAAACACCAAGCACCAAAGAACAATCCGACTCCTCTGTTTTTAACAAATCTATAATGTCTGTCAAGTTCTTCTTTACCATATCTAAGAGCAAAGTAAGCAACGAATACCCACATATATCTCATTGGCATTACTACACCGTTTAGACGAGTAAGTTGTCTAAGAACTGTAGTTGCTCCTGGAACAAATGATTGAGCTAATATAATTGCTCCACCAAGTATAGCAACTAATGCAATACCATTTACATAAGCACCTTTTTCGTTCTTCTTTAACAATCTTGTTGGGATGTATTGACTTGCATTAGGGTCTTCTAATAACATTCTTAAAGGAGCATCAATACTTATTAATAATGTTGAGAATTGTCCAACAGTATTAGCTGCTGAGTAAATGATTAATAATAAATCACCAACACCATAGTATTGTCCTAATTTTTGGAATGCCCAATAAGCACCATTTGCTGCATAAGAGTCAAACGCTTCTTTACTTGCATTAATTTCGTTGATATCAAACATAAGTCCCATTGCAACAGTACCAAAGATAGCACTAATAACAACCATTAAAGTTGCAAACATCATTGCTTTAGGGAATTCTTTTGCGGAATCTCCTTCAATTTTATTTACATATGGTGAAATCTTTTCAATACCACCAACAGCAAATACTAAAATTGATAAACTACTTAAATAGTTCAAGTCAATCTTAGGGAATAAGTTATTCCATGCGAAGTTCAATTTTAAATATCCACCATTTGGATTAATTACAGGTGCAGCATACATCATAAGAATAAATAAAATACCTAAAACAAACATACTTGAACCTGCAAGTGTTGCTAATCTCTTAATAGGGCTTAAACCTCTTGTTGCTAAATAACAGAATAATAGCAATACACCAAATGTAGCTAATTGAACATAGATTGTAGGAATACTATCATATGCTTTAGCATCTCTAAAAATCATAAAACTTAAAGCTTTAAGACCACCTGAACCTTTACCAGCAATATAAGTAATATGTACTGCCCAGTAAGTCCAACCTGCATAGTAAGCCAATTTAGAGTTAGTAGTTTCTTGAATCCAAGAAGTTACTCCACCACCTAAATCTTTAAATGTAGAACCTAGTTCTCCAACCATAAGTGCATACGGAACAAAATACAATGCAAACATTAGTATCCAAGAAAATATAACTTGTGTACCATGAAAGTAGATATATCCGTTTAAAACATTTCCAAATCCCCAAAGTGTTGAGAAACACATAAATACAAGGGACTGCCAACTAATTTTCTTTTCGGAACCTTCCATCCTGTCCTCCTAAAATATAAATTCTAAGCTATTTTCAGCCACACACAGTATACCAAAAATATTACTTCTTGTCAAAGGTATTTGTAATAGGATAACGTTTTGTTTTTGTTGTAACAATATTATCACTTCACTATATCGTTTCTGTAAATCACAATTCAACAAAAGACACCAGATGATGTCTTTTGCTTATTTTAATTTATTTTGCTTTTATTTCTGTCCAAGCATCTTGTAATTTTTCGTTTGATTCTCCTAAATCTTTTAGTACATAACCTTTTTCAAATACTTCTTTTTTAGGAAATACTATATCGCTATTTTTTAAGTTTTCATCCATAAGCTCTCTAGCTCCATCAATTGGTGAGCCATATTTTACAAAGTTACAATTTCTTGCAGAAATTTCCGGTCTTGACATAAAGTCAATAAACTTTGCTGCTAATTCTTTATTTTCTGAAACTTTAGGGATTACCCAGTTATCAAAGATAAAGATTGCCCCTTCTTTTGGAAAAACAAATTCTACATTTTTATTTTCATCTTTTGCAAGTAGAGCTTCTCCACCCCAAATACAAGTTAATTTTGAATCTCCATTTATTAAGTTATCTTTTGCTTGATCATCACCAACATAATTTTTAACTATTTTCTTTTGAGCAATTAAAGAGTTTTTGGCTTTTTCAATATCTTCAACTTTTGTTGAGTTTGGATCTAATCCTTCTTTAATCATCGCTATTGCCATTGTAAATCTACTTCCGTCTAACATTACAACTTCACCTTTATTTTTTTCGCTCCAAAGGTCAGCCCAACTGTCAACTTTTTCTTGTTTTGACTTATCATACGCAATTCCGATATTTCCTATTGTATATGGAACAGAATATTCACTCGTAGGGTCAAAAACTAAGTTTCTATATTCTTTTTTAACTTTATCCATATTTGGAATTTTACTTTTATCTAATTTTTCCAACATATTTTCTTTAATCATAGTATCTACCATATAGTCACTTGCTACGATTACATCATATTTTTCTGCACCACTTTTTAATTTAGTATAATATTCTTCATTTTCTTCAAAAAAAGTATAATTTACTTTACAATTATATTCTTTTTCAAATTCCTTGATTGTTTCAGGATCTATGAAAAGATCAGTATTAGTTACATTTAAAACTTTTTTCTCTGTACTTTCTTCTGTCTTTTCTTCCTTTTTATCCTCTTTCTTTTCGCTTTTTCCACAAGCTGTAAATGATATAGTCGTAGCAAAAACTAATAATAATGCTAATAAGCTTTTAAATTTTTTCATTTTTTACTCCTCTATTTTTAAATACATAAGTTATTGTTGATATAATAATTATTATTGCAAAAAGCAATGTTGATAATGCATTTATTTTAGGACTAATTCCCCTCTTAGTCATCGAATAGATTTTAACCGAAAGTGTTGCAACTCCATTCCCTGAAGTAAAATAGCTAACAGTAAAATCATCTAAGGACATAGTTATACAAACTAATGCTCCAATGATTATATTAGGTATTAATTGTGGTAAAACAATTCTTTTAAACACTTGAAACTGTCTTGCTCCTAAATCCATTCCTGCATCATAAAGACTCTTATCAAAAGTCAGTAATTTTGGTAAAATCGCAAAGACTACAAAAGGAACATTAAATATTATATGAGCTAAAATTATAGTAAAATATCCAAAATTAAGTTGGAAAAATACATATAAAATTATCATTCCAATTGCAATTACAATGTCAGGTAGAATAAGTGGAAGATATGTTACATTTGTAAAATAAGTTCTTAGCTTTGGATTAAAAGCTCGGTATATAGACCAAGCTCCGATAGTTCCAATTATAAGTGCAAAAATAGTTGCAATTGCTGTTATTACAAGCGTTTGAAAAAAAACTCTCATAACGGATTCATCCTTAAAAAGTTCTACATACCATTTCAAACTAAAACCTGTAAAATCTTTATTATATCTGGATTCATTAAACGAAAAAACCATCATAAATATAATTGGCATATATAAAAATATATAACACAAAGCAAGATATATTTTCCCAGTATATTTTTTTACCATATCTTCAATCCTTCTGCAAATTCATTATCTGATTTCTTTATAAACAACCTAAAAATCATAAGACTTACAAAAATTATAAGAATCATAATTAGAGAAATGCTTGAGCCTGTTTCCCAGTTTCTGGCCTGTAAGAACTCTCTTTGAATTAAATTTCCTACTAGCATATTTTGACTTCCACCAAGTAAGTCTGATATTATGAAAGTTGTTACAGAAGGCATAAAGACCATAATGCAACCAGAAATTACTCCCTTAAAACTTAGTGGAAAAATAACTCTCAAAAATAAATCTTTTCCCCTAGCTCCCAAATCTCTTGCACATTCTATATATTCTTTATCGATATTAATAAGTGCGATATAAATTGGAAGTACCATAAAAGGTAAAAAATTATAAATCATTCCTATAATAATTGCAAAATTATTGTTTAAAAACTTTATAGGACTATCTATAATTCCGATATTTATAAGCATTTGATTTATAATTCCTTGTTCTCTAAAAATACTCATCCAAGAGTATGTTCTAAGCAAAAAGTTAGTCCATAAAGGCATAATAAATAGTAAAACTAAAATATTTCTCCTCTTTTGAGACTTAATCCTACTTAGAAGAAGTCCTGCAGGGTAGCCCAAAATTAGACATAAAAAAGTTGAAATCAAGGATAATTTTAAAGATACTAAAATTATTTTCACATAAGTTGGTGTGAAAAACTTTTTGTAATTATCCAAAGTGAAAACAAAACTTTCATCTTTTACTTTAAAAGAATAATAAATTATAAAAAACAAAGGCACTATCGTAAAAATAATCGTCCATAATAAGTATGGCATAGCCCTTATTCTATATAAATGTTTTCGTAACATAAATCCTCCATAAAACAAATAAATCCAACTATTATTTTATCATTAAAATTGATATTAGACAAGTTTTTTCTTGTAAAGTTTCGTTTTTTATAATATAATTAGTATAAGAAAAATTAAAGGAGTTTTTGAAAATGAAATTAGTTTTAATTAGACACGGAGAAAGTGAATGGAATAAGTTGAATTTATTTACTGGCTGGACAGATGTAGGCCTTTCAGAAAAAGGAATTATCGAAGCTAATGAAGCAGGTTTTTCTCTAAAAGAAAATGAATACGACTTTGATGTATGCTACTGTTCTTATCTAAAAAGAGCAATTAACACTTTAAATATTGTTTTAGAAAGAATGGACAGACAGTGGTTGCCTGTTATAAAAACTTGGAAATTAAATGAGAGACATTATGGGGCATTACAAGGTTTAAATAAGGCTGAAACTGCTGAAAAATATGGAGAAGAACAAGTAAAACTTTGGAGAAGATCTTTTGATGTTCCACCTCCTGCACTTGATAAGGATGATAAAAGATGTCCTCATAATCAAGAACCTTACAGAAATGTTAATAAAAGTGAATTGCCTTACAATGAAAGTTTAAAAAATACTATTGAGAGAGTTATTCCTTATTACGAAGAAGTTATAAAAAAGGATATGTTAGATGGTAAAAGAGTCTTAATAGCTGCCCATGGAAACTCATTAAGAGCATTGGTTAAATATTTAGATAATTTAACAGATGAAGAAATTATTTCTGTAAATATTCCTACAGGAATTCCTTTAGTTTACGAATTTGATGACAATTTTAGAGTTATAGATAAATATTACTTAGGAAATCAAGATGAAATAAATGCAAAAATAAATTCTGTTGCAAATCAAGCGAAGAAAAAGTAAATTTTTTCAAGAAAATAGGTTGAGGAGTAAAATCCTCAACCTTTTCTTTTTCTTATTCTTATTCTTTATCTTTTAATTCGTCATAATAGTTTTTGATTGCTTTTCTTATAACTTCTGACTTAGGTTCGTCAATCTTTTCAGATATATAATAAAGCATTCCAACATCTTCATCATATAAAGTTATTCTAGCATTTAATACTTTAGGAACATCAATATGATCTCCTGTATTCTTTTCAAATAATGCAACAATAGCAAAAACTATTGCAGACGGAATCAAATAACCAAAACTTAAGGAACTAAGTGGTAATAATTTTATAAATTCTAAAATTCCATATGTGTCATTTAATACAGTCATAAATCCAATAATTATTGCAACTATAGCAGAATATTTTATAGCTCTATTACAAGAAATTTTATTTCTAATTACACTTGTCAAAATTAAAATTATTATTGGAGGATACAAAGTAAATAAAAGTGGAACTGCCAATTTTATTATTGCATCTACTCCAAGACAAGAGAAAACAAAACTTGCAAAACAAACAATTATGACCCAAATTTTATATGGAATCTTAGGAATTAACTCTGAAAAATACTCCGCAACTCCACCTGTAAGAGCAACTGAAGTTGTAAGGCAAGCCAAAATAACTATAACAGAAAGCATTAAAACTCCAGATCTACCGAATAATAAATTAGTAAAGTTTAGTAAAATAGCTGTTCCGTTCTTTGCTCCTTCTACATTAAGTTTTGAACTTGCACCTAAGAAACAAAGTCCTCCATAAACAATACTTAAACATATAAAAGCTATAATTGATGAAGATAGAATTACCTTTTTTTCTCTTTCCTTTTTAATCTTATAGAAAATCAAAGCATTTACTATAACGGCATTAAAAAGCCCAGCTCCAAGTCCATCTAAGGTTTGAAAACCATTTATAAAAGAGTCATACATAACTTGTTGTAAATTTTCACCTGGTAGAATTTCTCCAACTGGAGAAATAATTCCTGTTATAATCATAATAATTAAAAATACAAGTAAAGTAGGAGTTAAGTATCTACCTATAAAATCAACTATTTTTTCAGATTTAATACAAATTAAATATGTAACAATAAAAAATACTGCAGTTGTTATAACTAAGTTTTTAAATCCAAAATTAGCAACTCCTAAATTATAAGTAATCGCACCAGTTCTTGGTATTGCAACTAAAGGTCCTATACACAAAGAGATACAAACTAAGATTATTGTCCCCAAATATTTTCCCAAAGGTTTTACAAATTCTGTTATACCTCCACAACAAAAAACAGTATATAGTGATATCATTGCCAAAAGCCCATCAGCCGCCATATATAGAATAAATGCTATAGGCCAATATGAACCTGAATTATATCCTAAAAATGTTGGAAATATCAGGTTTCCGGCACCGAAGAACATTGCAAATAAGCTAAAGCCTATTACAAATATTATTCTAATTTCTTTTTTCATAATCCCTCCTAAAATAAAAACGATTTCTTTAGATATATTAACACAAAAACTAAAAACTTGCAAGGCAAGGTAACTTAAAAAATCATCTTTATATTTTCTAATTTTTTTGATAATTTGAAGTATATAAAACTGAAAACAAATAAAGTTTATTGTATAATTATTCTCTTTAAAAATAAATATCCACAATAATTTCATATTTCAAATTCTTTTGAACAACAAAAAAGGGAACCATACAGTTCCCCTTTAAATATTCAGATTATTATCCTAAAATCTTAGTAACAACTCCTGAACCTACTGTTCTTCCGCCTTCTCTGATGGCAAATCTTAAACCTTCATCAATAGCGATTGGAGTGATTAATTCGATTATGAATTTAGCGTTATCTCCAGGCATAACCATTTCAACGCCGTCTTCTAATTGGATATTACCAGTTACGTCAGTTGTTCTGAAGTAGAATTGTGGTCTATATCCTGAGAAGAATGGAGTATGTCTTCCACCTTCTTCTTTAGTTAATACGTAAACTTCTGATTCGAATTTAGTATGTGGATTAATTGTTCCTGGTTTTGCAAGAACTTGTCCTCTTTGGATTTCGTTTCTTTGAACACCTCTTAATAGAAGACCAATGTTATCTCCAGCAGCAGCTTCGTCTAACATCTTCTTGAACATTTCAACACCAGTTACAACAACTGTTCTTCTTTCAGTTGTTAAACCTACTAATTCAACGTTATCTTGAACTTTTACTTTACCTTTTTCTACTCTACCTGTAGCAACAGTACCTCTACCAGTGATTGAGAATACGTCTTCAACTGGCATTAAGAATGGGTTATCAACATCTCTAACTGGTTCTGGAATATAATCATCAACTGCTTCCATTAATTTAACAATTTTATCTCCCCATTCTCCATCTGGTTCTTCAAGTGCTTTTAATGCTGAACCAACTACGATTGGAGTGTTATCTCCATCATATTCGTATTCATTTAATAATTCTCTAACTTCCATTTCAACAAGTTCGATTAATTCTGGGTCATCAACTTGGTCTTCTTTGTTTAAGAATACAGCAATTTTAGGAACGCCTACTTGTCTTGCAAGTAAGATATGTTCTCTTGTTTGTGGCATTGGACCATCAGCAGCACTTACTACTAAGATAGCACCGTCCATTTGTGCAGCACCTGTAATCATGTTCTTAACATAGTCGGCGTGTCCCGGACAGTCAACGTGTGCATAGTGTCTTTTTGCAGTTTCGTATTCAACGTGAGAAGTTGAAATTGTGATTCCTCTTTCCCTTTCTTCTGGAGCCTTGTCGATATTTGCATAATCAACGAATTCACCAGTACCAAATCTTTTGTTTAATACTAAAGTGATAGCTGCAGTTAAAGTAGTTTTACCATGGTCAACGTGACCAATAGTTCCGATATTAACGTGTGGTTTAGTTCTTTCAAATTTTTGCTTAGCCATTTTACTAATGTCCTCCTAATCTATTTTTTTGCTCTCTCGCCAATTACTTTTTCAGCAATTGCTTGAGGCACTTTTTCATAATGATCGAATTGCATTGAATATGTTGCACGACCTTGAGTATTACTTCTTAAGTCTGTTGCATATCCAAACATTTCTGCTAAAGGTATATATGCATCAAGTACATGAACTCCATTTTTAGGATTCATTCCTTGAATTCTACCTCTTCTTGATGAAACGTCTCCCATAACATCTCCTAAATATTCATCTGGAGTTGTTATTTCAACTTTCATCATTGGTTCTAATAGAACTGGTGCAGCTTTTGCAACTGCTTGTCTAAATGCCATTGAACCTGCAATTTTGAATGCCATTTCAGATGAGTCAACTTCATGGTATGAACCATCATATAAAGTAACTTTAACATCTAAAACTGGATATCCTGCAAGTACACCTGCTTGAGTAGCTTCTTCAATACCTTTTTGAACAGGTCCGATATATTCTTTTGGAATAGCTCCCCCTACGATATTATTTACAAACTCAAAGCCCTTACCTGCTTCTTGAGGTTCAATTTTAATTTTACAGTGTCCGTATTGTCCACTACCACCAGATTGTCTGATGTATTTTCCTTCAGCTTCTGCACCTTGAGAAATTGATTCTCTGTAAGAAACTTGTGGATTACCTATATTAGCTTCAACTTTGAACTCTCTTAAAAGTCTGTCAACGATGATTTCTAAGTGTAATTCACCCATACCTGAAATGATTGTTTGTCCAGTTTCTTCGTCTGTATAAGTTCTAAAAGTAGGATCTTCTTCTGCTAATTTGTGTAAAGCTATACTCATTTTTTCTTGAGATGCTTTTGTTTTTGGTTCTATAGCAACAGAAATAACTGGTTCTGGGAATTCCATTTTTTCAAGAATTACATGGCTATTCATATCACAAAGAGTATCTCCAGTTGTAGTATCTTTAAGACCTACTGCTGCAGCGATGTCTCCAGCTGAAACGCTATCAACTTCTTCTCTCTTGTTAGCATGCATCATAAGAATTCTACCAATTCTTTCTTTTTTGCCTTTTGTTGAGTTATATACATAAGAACCTGATTCTAAAGTTCCTGAATATACTCTGAAATATGCAAGCTTTCCAACAAATGGGTCAGCTACGATTTTAAATGCTAATGCTGAGAAAGGTTCTTCATCTGAAGCATGTCTTTGCACAGGTTCTTCATTATCATCCACACCTTCAATAGCTGGAATGTCTAATGGAGATGGCATATAAGCCACGATAGCATTTAATAGAGGTTGAACCCCTTTGTTCTTATAAGCTGAACCACAAAGTACTGGGTTTATTGATAGATTTATAGTAGCTCTTCTAATTGCTTCTCTTAATTCAGATGGTGAAATAGCTTCCCCTTCTAAATATTTTTCCATAATAAACTCATCTGTTTCAGCTAATGATTCCAATAAGTTTTGACGATATTCTTCTGCTTTGTCTTTATAAGCATCTGGAATATCAGTTTCGTCAATATCTGTACCTAAGTCGTTTTTATAAATAATGGCATGCATTGAAACTAGGTCAATTACTCCAACGAATTCTGATTCAGCTCCGATAGGAATTTGAACAGGAACTGGATTAGCTTTTAACTTATCCTTAATAGTTTCGATAGAGTCATAATAATTAGCTCCAGTAGCATCCATTTTATTTATAAAGCAAATACGTGGTACGCCATATTTATCTGCTTGTCTCCAAACAGTTTCTGATTGTGGTTCTACACCGCTCTTCGCATCAAAAAGTGCAACTGAGCCGTCAAGAACTCTTAAAGATCTTTCAACTTCTACAGTAAAGTCAACGTGTCCTGGAGTATCAATGATATTAATTCTTGTATCATTCCATACACATGTTGTAGCAGCTGAACAAATAGTGATACCTCTTTCTTTTTCTTGCTCCATCCAGTCCATTTGTGCAGCACCTTCATGAGTATCACCTATTTTGTGGATCTTTCCTGTATAATAAAGCATTCTTTCTGTTACTGTTGTTTTACCAGCATCGATATGCGCCATTATACCAATATTTCTTGTATTTTCAAGTGAATATTGTCTTGCCACAATAGCATTTCCCCTTTCCTTTTAAATAAAATTCCTATATTAGAATCCGTAATGTGCAAAAGCCTTGTTAGCTTCAGCCATCTTGTGAGTGTCTTCTCTCTTCTTAACACTTGCTCCAGTGTTGTTAACAGCATCTAAAATTTCTTTAGCAAGTCTTTCTTTCATAGTTTTTTCTCCTCTATTTCTAGAGTAAGTTACTAACCATCTTAAACCTAAAGTTTGTCTTCTTTCAGGTCTAACTTGAATAGGCACTTGGTATGTTGCCCCACCTATACGTCTTGCTTTAATTTCTAAAACAGGCATTATGTTTTCTAAAGCTTTTCTGAAAACTTCAGTTGGTTCTTCGCCAGTTTTTTCTTTTACGATTTCAAATGCACCGTAAACGATAGCTTGAGCAATTCCTTTTTTACCGTCAAGCATAATGTTGTTTATAAGTTTAGTAACAACCACATCACCATAAATCGGATCTGGCATTACCTCTCTCTTTGGAACATGTCCTTTTCTTGGCACCTTTCTTCCCTCCTTACTATATTAGTAGTATCACTGGTACTCAGCGATTTTCTTGCTGATAAGCACACAAATGTATGTATTATAAAGTTAAACTCTAATTAATAAAACATTTCTGCCACATCAGTTTAATTATTTAGGTCTTTTAGCTCCATATTTAGATCTTCCTTGTTTTCTGTTAGCTACTCCTGCAGTATCTAATGTACCTCTGATTATATGGTATCTAACCCCTGGAAGGTCCTTTACTCTTCCCCCTCTAATAAGCACAACACTGTGTTCTTGAAGGTTATGACCTATACCTGGAATATAAGCTGCAACTTCCATTCCATTTGTTAATCTAACTCTGGCAACCTTACGTAACGCTGAGTTAGGTTTCTTAGGAGTTACAGTTCTTACAGCTGTACATACACCTCTTTTTTGTGGTGATTCACTAGCAGTACTTCTCTTTTTAAGAGTATTAAAATTGAAACTTAATGCTGGTGCTTTTGATTTAGTTACAGCTTTTTGTCTTCCTTGTTTAATTAACTGGTTAATAGTTGGCATTTCTTCACCTCCTTAAATATCTTTTTTTAAAAATGCACATAACTATACATTATTAAATGTACCTAAATATTTTAACATTTATATATATAAAAGTCAACATTTTTCTAATTTTTTTCACAAAAATAATTTATAATATACGTCGAAAATAAAGCATAAGTAAAAAAATAAAAACCACTCTAAATGAGCAGTTTTTAAAAAACTAAAATAATATATTTTTAAATCCTTAGTTTGAAATTTTCCCTTTTATTATTATAGAACCTATATCTGAAAAAATAGGTTTAAAAAGCCTTATGATTTGAGAAGAATTTAGTTCACTCTCGTTTTTTGTAAACTCCCTAGTAAGCTTTGAAAATCTTTTAAAAAATCCCTTTGGAGGAGTAGGACATTCTGTCCCGAAAACTTCCTTACCAGAATCCATCATCAATAATGACATCCTATAATACATAAACTTATTATCTTCTTCTTCCATATTAGCATTATAGAATTCAAAAAGTTTTTCAAAATTTATCATAAGTTCGCTTTGCTCAACAACATCATTTAAGGTTAAAATTCCATTTTCTTTTTTAAACATTGAATATGGAGAATGAACCCCTCCCAATCTATGAACAATTTTAGAATATCTATTATCTTCATTTCCGACATTTGTAATAGATTTTATAAAAATCTTATTAGATACCGAATGCATTATGATATTTACATAATCATATTCATTACATATATTAAAAATTTTATATTTATTATTTTCAATTTCTTTACTATACTTGTTTATAAAATTTGTATTAAATCCTTGTCCATCAAAGGAATAAATATTTTTAAGTTTAGACATATCTCCTCTTAAAACTCCAATATATTGAGCTTTATTTCCGCCTTTTGAATGTCCCGAAACATATATATTTTTTATATCTTTAAACTTTTTAACCATTTCATCGAAGTATCTTAATGCTCTTCTTTGTTGTTTTGTATCTGTTATATTATATGTTCCTTCTACATTATCCTTCCATTCGTAATCTCCAGCGGTTCCTTTATAAACTATAATCAAATTGTCTCCAAACTGAAAAGTTACATTTACTACCCTATCACTACCTGAAGCATTTCCATAAACTGAATTATCAATATCTACTATTTTTATTTTTTCATAAATCGCTCTATTATGATCTACTGTATTTAAAATACTTAAAAACTCATTTTCATGTATTTCTCCAGGATAATTGCCTGATTCATCCTTTATATTTCTAATAAAATCAAATATTTCAAATATATTTTTTCCAACTAATTTTTCTTGTACATCGTCTTTTTCAAAATCATGGACATATACTATACAATTTAAAATCAATAAAACATCTATATTAATCATATTCCCTCCTATATGACAAAAGGACATATTCAATGCCCTAAAACTTGTTTTTATACTAGCATACAAAAGCATAAAAGTCAATATTTAGTATTTACCCTAGATTATATGTAACACTCTTATTTAATCAAGAATTTCAAATTTTTTTGCAACAAAAAAGAAGTCCTAAGACTTCTAAACTTTGTTTTCAATTTCTTTGTCTTTCTTTTTGAATATGAAAGATAATTTTGTTTCTGAAATTATTATAGCAATAAAAATCAAACAAAAACCAATAACTGATTTAACAGTTAAACTTTCAATTCCAAGTGCAACTGGAAAAGCGACACCAAAAATTGACTCACAGCCTAATATTATAGCTGCGCTACTTGGATCTGTATATTTTTGCCCTAAATTTTGTAATAATAATGCAACAGCAGTACACATTACAGAAAGATATAAAACTTCAAGCATTGGTCTTAATGTAAGTTGCATTCCAGCATTATTTTCAAAAACAAATGTAGTTATCCAAGATAGAACCCCCGCAACTAAAAATTGCATAATTGTAAGCACAAAAGGATCTTTCCCAACTCCTAATTTTGTAACCATAACGATATGGCCTGCAAACAAAAGTCCACTTAAAAGTGCAAGTGCATCTCCATAAATTGCTGTCCAACTTGAATTAAAAATAGATCCACTCTCTCCTGCCATAGCAATAAAAAATATTCCAACTATACAAAAAATTGCGGCAGATACATTAAATTTGTCAGGTCTAACTTTGTTAGTTATCCAATATAAGAAAGGTACAATTACACAATATGACGCTGACAAAAATCCACTACGTCCTGGTGTTGTAAATGTAACTCCCAAAGTTTGACTGGAATAAGCCATAAATAAAAATATTCCAATAATAGCTCCTGAAACCAATTCATCTTTTCTAGCTTTAAATAGTTTTTTATGAAAAACAATTGCTAAAACAATTCCTGCTATGGTAAATCTAACACCTAAAAGAAAGTTCGGTTTAAGTACATCTGCTGCACTTTTAACTACAGTAAGCGAAGTCCCCCATAAAATCGCTACAATAAAAAGTGCAACTTTTGCTAAAAAACTTGTTCTATGTGATATATTGTTCAAAATGCCCTCCTACTTAACTATTTTAGTTCCTGTAAGACCTTTTACAGCATCTGATGCTTTTTCAAGTAAAGTAATAATGGCACATCTATTTTCTGATCCATTTACAAATTCCAAACAAGCTTCAACTTTTGGAAGCATACTTCCCTTGCCAAATTGTCCTTCTGCGATATATTTGTTAGCTTGTTCAACATTTATTTCATCCAATTCTTTTTGATCAGGTTTATTGAAATTAATACAAACTTTATCAACAGCAGTTAAAATTAAAAGAAAATCAGCATCTAAATCTGCTGCAAGTTTCGCACTTGATTTATCCTTATCAATTACAGCATCAATTCCTACTAATTTGCCATTTTTCTTAACAACAGGTATTCCGCCACCACCTACAGTTATAACTACAAGTCCAGCATCAACCATTTTCTTAACAGCATCAATTTCAACAATATTTAATGGCTTTGGTGAAGGAACAACTTTTCTGTATCCTCTTCCTGAGTCTTCAACAAAAGTGAATCCTTTTTCTTTTGCAAGTTCATCCGCCTTTTCTTTTGTATAGAACATTCCAACTGGTTTAGTTGGGTGTTCAAAAGCCTTATCATCTTCTGCAACTTCAACTTGAGTTACAACAGAAACAGCAGTTTTATTAATTCCTTTTTCTTTAAAAGCTTGACCTAAAGCCTGTTGTAAATGATAACCTATATATCCTTGACTCATAGCTCCACATTCAACAAGTGGCATTAAAGGAGTTTTTTCTTTTCCGTTTGCTGAATAATCCATTGCCAAATTAATCATTCCAACTTGAGGTCCGTTTCCATGTCCGATTATAACATCATTTCCATCTTTAACTAAATCAGAAATTATATCGGCAGCTATTTTTACTTTCTCTAATTGCTCTAAAGGGGTATTGCCTAAAGCATTACCCCCCAAAGCTACAACTATTCTCTTTCCCATTTGTACCTCTTACCATAAAGTAGAATACATAACTGCTTTTATAGTATGCATTCTATTTTCAGCTTCATCAAATACAACTGATTGTGGTCCTTCAATAACTTCATCAGTAACTTCCATTTCAGGAATACCAAATTTTTCAAAAATTTGTCTTCCGATAACAGTTTTTTGATCATGGAATGAAGGTAAGCAGTGCATAAAGATAGCAGTTTCTTTAGCGTTTGCCATAACTTCTTTGTTTACTTGGTATGGTTTTAATAATTTAATTCTTTCAGCCCAAACTTCGTCTGGTTCACCCATTGATACCCAAATGTCTGTGTAGATTATATCAGCATTTGTAGTTCCTTTTTTAACATCTTCTTCGAATCTTACTGTACAATGAGTAGCCTTAGCGATTTCTAAAGCTTTTTCTCTTAATTCTTCTTCAGGCCATAATTCTTTTGGAGCACAAGCTGTAAAGTTTACACCCATCTTAGCACAAGCTATCATAAGTGAATTACCCATATTGTTTCTTGCATCTCCCATATATACAAAGTTTAATCCTTTTAAATATCCAAATTTTTCTTCAATAGTTAAAAGGTCCGCTAACATTTGAGTTGGATGGAATTTATCAGTTAAACCATTCCATACTGGAACACCAGCATATTCTCCTAAAGTTTCAACTAATTCTTGGCTGAATCCTCTGTATTCAATACCGTCATACATTCTTCCTAAAACTCTTGCAGTATCTTCAATAGATTCTTTTTTACCCATTTGTGAAGAACCTGGATCTAAGTAAGTAACTCCCATACCTAAGTCCATTCCTGCAACTTCGAAAGAACAACGAGTTCTTGTTGAAGTTTTTTCAAATAATAATACTATATTTTTTCCTTCTAAATAACGGTGAGGAGTTCCACTTCTCTTTAAATCTTTAAAATTTCTTGAAAGATCTAAAAGGTAACGAATTTCATCACTTGTAAAGTCTAATAATGTTAGGAAATTTCTTCCTCTTAAGTTTTTGCTCATAACATTTCTCCTTTAAAAAAATTTTTTGATACGACAAACGTATTCAATACATATTTATTATACTATATCTTATAAAAAATTCAGGACATTTTATTTAATAAAATTTGTATTACTTTCTATTTATTTTATCATCATAAATTTAGCTATATTTAAGGATTATGATAGCTCTGTATATGTCAACATAATTTTTTTATAAATTTATTTTTTACAAATTGAAATTTAAAAATTTTTATACAACAAAAAACGACTTATTTTTACTCTAATTTATAAATAAATAGTCTTTTAATGATTAATATATCTTGATATTATCTAATTGTTATTTTATAATAATTTTAAAATGCTTGTATTAAATACAATATTTTGCAAAAAGACATTTTTTATATTTTTATCTTTACATAAATTCGATTATGATTTATACTTATAGTGTACATATAAAAACAACTTATCATATTTGTAATAGGAGTATTTATGAGTAAACAAAAAGGAATTGAAATACAAAACAAAGCTAATTCATATATAAATGAAGAAAGTATGTATAGTATAGACAGAGAAATAATAACATCTCCAACAAAAGGTCTTTTTCATCAATCTGCTAGATTTTTACTAATAAAAAAAGGCACTGCAAAGATGAGAATACAAAATAATATATATGAAATAAAAGACAGAACTTTAGTATGTATTCTGCCTTGGGAATATACTGAAGTTATTGAAGTTTCAAAGACTATACAATATTTTATTCTAAAATACAATTTTGATAGTGCAAATAAAATAATAAAATCATTTTACAATGTAGATGCTGAAAACCTAAGTTTAATTAATTCGTTCTATGATAAGCCTGTAATCCAATGTACAAATGAACAATTTAAATATTTTTCTAATGTTTTTGACTTACTAAGAGCTGAATTAGGAGAAGATTCTACATTATATAATAAGAACGAAAATCCTATTTCTTCAGCTTATGTTTTAAATAAAATAATAGACTTGATTATTACATATAGAAGAATGCAAAATGAGGATACACAAAAAACAAAAAGGATTGATGAAAACTTTGATAAAATCAATATTTTTAGATATATACATGCTCACCTAAGCGAAAAACTAACCATTTCTTCTATCTCAAAATTATTCTTCTTAAGTGAATCGACAATAAATAGATATGTAAAAGAAACAACTGGTCTTTCTTTTAATACTTTAATAAATGAGATGAGAGTTGGAAAGACAATGGATATGCTCTTATATACGGATTTGGACATAGAAGAAATCGCAGAAATAACGGGATTTTCAGACCGTTCCCATCTTTCAAAAGTATTTACAGCAAGAACGGGACAAAATCCTAATAAATACAGGCAAACTTTTCAAAGAGTTTCACAAATTTGCCAAATAGAAAATATAAGAAAATTTTACAGAATATTAAACTATGTAGTAAAAAATTCAAGTGATGATATTGACTTAGAAAGAATTTGTAAAGATTTTTCAATATCTTTAATAGAACTTAATAAACTATTTATATACTATGTAGAGAAAAATTTTAAGAATTTCTTAAATTTTGTAAGAATTAACAAATCTACAAAATTATTGTTAAAAACAGATATGCAAATAACCGATATTGCATTTGAAGTTGGATATAACACAGTCAAAACATTTAATCGTAATTTCTTAAAATATCAAAAAATGTTACCTACAGAATTTAGAAAAAATCTAAAACTACAAGATAGAGAAATATAAAAGCTGTTGAATAAATCAACAGCTTTTATATTTGTTTTAAAAAAATCTAAAAATGAGTAAAAAAAATCCTGCTTAAGCAGGAAAATAATAGCAATCCGTAACAGAATTCTCGAATTACAGATCTGGTGCCCAGAGGCGGAATCGAACCACCGACACGAGGATTTTCAGTCCTCTGACTCTTCCAGCTGATAACTATTTATTAACACTTTCATTTTATTTACTTTTTAGTATCTTCACTTTTTTAGCTTTTCATAACTCATCTTATCGTGCTTCGCACTAAACTAAGGCATTGCCTAAAAACAACTTCGTTGTTTTTGCCACTTCCTTATACCGACTTTTCGCTATCTGGGCTTAAAATTATAAAACTACTTAAAAATGGGCAAAAAAAATCCTGCATTAGCAGGAAAATAATAGCAATCCGTAACAGATTTCTCGAATCACAGATCTGGTGCCCAGAGGCGGAATCGAACCACCGACACGAGGATTTTCAGTCCTCTGCTCTACCGACTGAGCTATCTGGGCATATTTAATATTATGATTTCTTTATATTATGTAAATGGCAGGGGTAGAAGGAATCGAACCCTCATCAGCGGTTTTGGAGACCGACATTCTACCGTTGAACTATACCCCTACGATACCAATCCTTTTTAGCTCTATAAAATAAGAGATATTTCTAAAATAGAAATATCTTCAGATAATTTGGTGGGCCTTCAGGGACTTGAACCCGGGACCTACCGGTTATGAGCCGGGCGCTCTAACCAACTGAGCTAAAGGCCCAAATTATTGGCGGAGAAAGAGGGATTTGAACCCTCGCATCCCGTAAAGGATCTACTCCCTTAGCAGGGGAGCCTCTTCAGCCACTTGAGTATTTCTCCATTGTGGCGGAGAGGGTGGGATTCGAACCCACGTGGGCGTGAACCCAAACGGTTTTCAAGACCGCCTCGTTATGACCACTTCGATACCTCTCCATGAATGGTGATCCATCGGGGATTCGAACCCCGGACACCCTGATTAAAAGTCAGGTGCTCTACCGACTGAGCTAATGAATCATAAAATTGGCTGGGGTAGCAGGACTCGAACCTGCGGAATGCTAGAGTCAAAGTCTAGTGCCTTACCGACTTGGCTATACCCCAAAGGTTGGCGCACCTAAGAGGATTCGAACCTCTGGCACACGGATTAGAAGTCCGTTGCTCTATCCAGCTGAGCTATAGGTGCAAAATGGAGCGGGTGAAGGGAATCGAACCCTCGCAACCAGCTTGGAAGGCTGGGGCTCTACCACTGAGCTACACCCGCATATAAACTCAAACTTTATGGTCTTAACAAAAATTCAATTGGTGGAGGAGAGTGGATTCGAACCACTGAAAGCGCAGCTAACGGATTTACAGTCCGTCCCCTTTGGCCACTCGGGAACTCCTCCATATAATCTACTAAAAGTAGATTGGAGCTGGTGGGAGGACTTGAACCCCTAACCTACTGATTACAAGTCAGTTGCTCTACCAATTGAGCTACACCAGCATATTTATTGGCGACCTGGATGGGACTCGAACCCACGACCTCTAGCGTGACAGGCTAGCATTCTAACCAACTGAACTACCAGGCCATATTTGGTGGGCACAATAGGGCTCGAACCTATGACCCCCTGCTTGTAAGGCAGATGCTCTCCCAACTGAGCTATGCGCCCAAATATTACCAATAAACCTACTAAAATAAAATGGTGACCCCACCGGGATTCGAACCCGGGTTACCGCCGTGAAAGGGCGATGTCTTAACCGCTTGACCATGGGGCCTCATCAATCAATCTTACTCTAAAATTGACTGCCTAATAATTATATATCATAACTTGTGATTTGTCAATACCTTTTTGAAATTTTTAATGTGATTAAATCATTCTTTGAACGGTATCTCTCAAACAGTTACTCGAATATTATACACTTTATTTTTTTCATTGTCAACACTTTTTTAAAAAATTTTTTTATAATTTTACAATTCTAAATTCGGCTCAACATTTAATGTTAAATCACTTCTTACACCTGATATATACTCATAATAACCTGATGATGCAATCATAGCCGCATTATCTGTACAAAGTATTTTATCAGGGAAATATGATTTAAAACCATTGTTTTCGCACATTTTATTTATTTCTTCCCTTAGAGTATTATTTGCAGATACACCCCCTGATACGATAAGGGTATCTAAGTTTTTCTCTTTCATTAGTTTTTCAGTCTTATAAATCAACACATCAAAAACTGCTCTTTGAAAACTTGCACATACATCTTCTTTAGATATTTCTTCATTCTTTTGTTTTTTATTGTTTAAATAATTGAGTACAGCGGTTTTAAGTCCACTAAAACTAAAGTTATAGCTGTTTTTATCAAGCATTACTCTTGGAAAATCTATCGCTTCATCATTTCCAAGTTTTGCTAGTCTTTCGACTTCAGGTCCACCTGGATAATTCATTCCTAAACATCTAGCAACTTTATCATAAGCTTCTCCACAGGCATCATCAATTGTCTTTCCAATTACTTCCATATTATTATAGTCTTTTACATGTACTAAATAAGTATGTCCTCCGGAAACTAAAAGGCAAATAAATGGAGGCTCTAGCTCTTTATGAGTTATTAAAGCCGCACAGATATGTCCTTTCATATGGTTTACTCCAACCAGTGGTTTTTTACAAGCATAAGATAATGCCTTTGCTTCTGATATTCCAACAAGCAAAGCTCCAACAAGACCAGGACCTTTAGTTACAGCTATTGCATCTATATCATCTAAAGTAATTTTCGCTTCTTCCAAAGTCTCTCTTACTATATTATTGATTACTTCTAAATGCATTCTACTTGCAACCTCAGGTACTACTCCCCCAAACTTTTTATGCATATCTATTTGAGAAGAAATTACATTAGAAATAACTTCTCTTCCATTTTTGACGACAGCAACACTTGTTTCATCACAACTGCTCTCTATCGCCATAATTTTTATATCATCCATCAAACTACCTCTTTTAACATCATAATTCCATTTTCTTTCGGATTGCTATAGTAGTCAACAATCTCCCTAATCTCTATAAATCCACATTTTTTATATAAATTAATAGCCAGAATATTATTTTTTCTAACTTCTAAAAATATCTTTTTAACATCATTTTTCTTTAATTCATCTTGAAAAAATTCCATAATTTTAAAAGCTATCTGTTTTTTTCTAAAATCTTTAGAAACAACTATTTTATATATTTCAGCTTCATCTAAAATTTGATTAAATAGAATATATCCAATTACATTTTTTTCTTTTTCTGCTACAATGACTCTTTGATTTTGTATATATTCTAAATAAAATGCTTCATCAAAATTGTTGGAAAAATTTTCATTATCTAAAGATAGAATATCAAACACATCTTTATTTTCAGCATATCTATATAAAATCATTTACTTACCTTTGTTTTCCATATCTCTTTGAGCTTGTGAAAGTCTTACATATTCAGGACTTAAATTAAAACAATCTGAAATCTCTCCACTTTCAAATTTATGTTTACCAATAACACAGGCATTTCTTGAAATACAACTGTTTAAGCAAGCAGGAGTAATTTCAAAATTCTTATTTTTTAAAATTCGATCTTTATATAAATTAACGCAATCTCCTACAAAAATAAATTCTCCTTTATCTGAAATCTCTTCCAAAAGCTCATCAATAGTTAAAAGTGCAGGAGCAACTATATTTGTATTATTTATCCCTTCATAAACTCCGTAATAAACTCTTTCTCCTCTAGCATCAATTAAAGGAATTTTCTTTTTATCTGAATACACTCCAAAAGAAAGAGCTTCTAAAGTATTTACAGCAACTATCGGCTTATTCAAAGCCATTGCTAAAGCCTTTACTACCGTAACCCCTATTCTTATTCCTGTAAAAGACCCCGGACCAGTAACTGCAACAAACAAATCTATCTCTTCTATATCAATATTTAATTTTTTAAGCATTTCATCAACCATAACAAGCAAAATCTCATTATGGCTCATACTTTGATTAATACTAAAGTCCCCAACAATGTTATTATCCTCCATAACAGCACATGAACTATGAGTTGTTGAAGTATCTATCGCTAAAATTTTCATTCTAATTCCTCTATAATTTCCATTTCTCTTTTATTTTTTCCTTTAATTACAATCTTTCTTGAATTTTCGGAAATTTTTAAAATCTCAAGTTCAATTAAATTTTTAGGTAATAAATAATCGGCGTTTTCAGCCCATTCTATTATTGTTATACCATCAGGATAAAAGTAGTTTTCATAATCTATTTGATAAAGTTCTTCCGGAGAGTCGATTCTATATAAGTCCATATGATTAAACTCAAACTTCCCAGAATATAAATTAACTAAATTAAAAGTTGGAGATGTGATATCTTCATCAATTCCCAAATTTTTCCCTAAAAATTTAGTAAAAGTTGTTTTTCCAGCTCCAAGATCTCCAATTAAAGAAATCACGTCGCCTTTTTTTAAAGTTTTCGAAAATCTTTTAGAAAAGTTATCACATTCTTCTAAAGAATTTAAAATAATCTCTAACAAATTTTCCCTCCTAATTTCAAATTATAAATTACATTTAATTAAATCATAATTTCTTTTTGATAATTAAATTAATGTAATTATGATGAAATAATTATAGCTTTATAACAAGGTATAAATCTATAATTATTATATCATAAAAGTAGTTTTAATAATAGATAAAATACGAAAAGGAGATTTTTAAATCTCCTTTTCCATTTTTATTTTATTCTGCAAATTTTAATTTTATATTTTTTAATGTCCACGTATATTCATCATATGACATTTTTAAATTTAGATCTAATTCTTTTCCTTTATATCTAGCAATAACTTCATCTGAAAAAGTTAGATTTATCTTGTTTGTAGCTAAATCATAACTAGCTTCAATTCCTTCTACTCCTGAACTTATTTCGTCAAAAAGATTTATCACTTCATCTTCCCCAAATGCTTTAGCTAATGAATTTCCAACTTCCTTAATTCCTTTAAAAGGAGTTACAAAAGAAACTTCTTTTCCCTTAACTTCAACAGTTGATCCAAAGTTAATCCCTTGTCCTGAAAATTGAATACTTCCAATACCTTCATTTAAAGCTTTTTCCAATCTTTCAGCAATATAATTTCCAAGTCCTTCATAGTTTTTAACTCTATTTCCTGAAAAATCTAAGTGTTCTATTTTATCAAAATCCTTAAGAATTGAAACATCTTCTATTCTATTAGCTGATAAATCTAAGAATGTTAAGTTTTTCAAATTTTTTAAAGCAGAAATATCAGTAATTCCCTTAGATATTATTTTATGACTCTCATTTCCTTCAACAGTTACATTATAATGTAAATCCAATCCTGTTAAATTAGTTAGATTTGAAAGTGGTGTTATATCTTCAATTAAATTGTTATATAATTTCAAAAATGTTAAATTAGTTAAATTTTTTAACGGATTTATATCAACAATTCTATTTCTTTGAATTTCCAAATATTCCAATTTAGTTAAATTTTTAAGTGGAGAAATATCTGAGATTTCATTTTCATTTAATTTTAACTTCTTTAAATTTTTTGCATATTCCAAGCCTTTAATGCTCTTCATACCTCTTGTAACAGCAAATTTAAAATCCTTGGTTCCTTTTAAACTTGTTGGTTTTCCAAGTATTGAATATTTTGCATTTTCACTAAAATCAGCTCTTCCATCTTCCTTTAAAAAGATTGATAATTCTGTTAAACTTTCCATTTCTTCAATCGTAACTTTTTGATTATCAACTCTATTTTTATCTAAATTTTTATTTATTACCTTTAAAAGTTTTGCATCTTCAATTTCAACATATTTTTTAGCTGGTTTTACTAATTTTACATTCAAATTTAATATAGTAGGATTATTTGCATAATCCATTTCGTTTTCAAATTCAAACTTAACTTTTAAATTCAAACTTTCCTTAATGCTTTCCATAGCTTCATCAGTTAAGCTGAACTTTAATTTATCATTTTCTAAAGTTACTGTAACTCCTTCAGTTTCACTGCTAATCTTAATATTTCCACCTTTAGCAATCTTCTCAAGTCCAACAAAAGGATTTTCAACTTCAAAAGTTTTTTCGCTAACTTCAACTTTTTCTAAATCAATATTTTGATTGTGAATAACTTTCTCAAATATACTGCTCTTATCGTTTATAGGTGAAAAATCTTTTATTTTATTTCCATCAATTTTAACACTTGAAAGTTCATTCAAATCTTTAAGTGCAGAAATGTCAGAAACATTATTATTAGATAAAGTTAAATTTGAAAGTTTATTTAAAGATTTTAAAGCATCAATATTCGAAATTTTATTATTTTTTAAATATAAATAAACTAAATCTTTTAAATTACTTACGGCTTCAATATTTTCTACATTATTTTTATTCAAATTCAAGCTTGTCAATTTATTTACTTTTTCTAAGAAAGAAATATCCGAAATTTTGTTATTTTCAAGATTCAAATCTTCTAGTTTTGCAAGTTTATCTAAATTAATACTATCTAAATCATTGCCTTTCAAACTCAATTTAGTTAAATTAGTTAATCCATTTATAACAGAAATATCTTTAATCTTGTTATTTCCTAAATCTAAATTTTCTAATAATTTTAAATCTTTTAAAGCACTAATATCTTCAATATTATTGTTGTCAGCTCTTAAATAAGTTAATTTTTCAAGATTTTTAACATGACTAACATCTGAAATCTTATTTGAATATACATCTAATAGCTTTAATTTTGTAAAGTTCTTAACAATACTCATATTAGGAACTTTATTAACTGCAAAGTCAAAATCTTCTAAATTAGTTAAATCTTTCAACGAACTAATATCAGAAATATTATTATGTGAAATAAATAAATGTTTCAATTGAGTTAAATCCTTTAAAGGAGAAACATCAGATATTTCATTATGAGAAAGTCTTAATAATTTAAGATTTTTAAGTCCTGCAAGAGGTGTTAAATCCTTAATAGCTCCCTCAGAATATCTAATTTCTTCATTATCATCAGGAATTTCTCCGGATGAAATTGTAAGAGTCTTTAAATTTTTACAATATTCAAGACCTTTGATACTACTAACTTCTATAAGGTCATCTTCAGCAGCATTCATTCCTCTAATTCCAATAGATTCAATTTTTTCCAAATCATTCTTATAGATTTCATTTGAATTTTTATCTTTTCTATATGACTTATCGTTTAGTTTAAAGTTGTATTCATTCATTTCAGCTTCAAAACTATCTTCACCTTTATAAGCATGTAACTTATCAAGAATGAATTGTTTTAAATTTTTATCTTCAAATTCAACAACTTTATCTTCTTCTTCATCAGGTTTATTATCATCTGGCTTGTTTTCGTCAGGTTTGTTTTCATTTGGTTTATTTTCATCTACTTTTGAAGACGCATCATTCCACATTAAAACGCCAACATAATCATAAGTTTTTCCTTTTATCTCAATTTTTCCGGATAAATCAGCAGAATTTTTATAAATTCCATCTGCATTAGAATTATAAGCAAAAACTGAAGACATCAAAATGCCTGTACCAACTGCAAATGATAAAAGTTTTTTTGCATTTCTCTTTTTAGAAACTAATACGCAAACAACTCCAATAATTCCTGCAACTGCTATTGTTACATTGATTTTATAAACTCCAGAGATTCCAGTTTTAGCAAGTTTACCTTTATTAACTCCATCCTTGATAGCTTCTACAACTTCAAATTGTAACTTTTCATTTTCTAAAACTTTCTTTTCTCCAGCTTTTATATCTCCAATTTCAAGTTCTTTTCCACTAATAATTTTAAGGCCTTTTATATCTTCTGTCTTTACTCTAACTCCAACAATGTCTTTTGAAGTTTTGTTTTCAACAGAAATCTTAAAAATTCCTTCGCCATCAGCGATTAAATTTACGGCAATTCCATCTTTGTTGTAAATCACGGTTTCACTATCAGCATAACTTACTTGTGAAAAAGAAAATCCACAGAGCAATGCTAAAGCCAATATGCTTTTATTTTTCATAAATATCCTCCGTTTATAAATAAATATACAACATTATTTTATCATATAATGACTTTAAAGTATAATAGATATATCTTATTCTAAATCACCTATACATTAATATTTTCTATACAAAAAGAACTATGCTTAACACATAGTTCTTTTTTATATTACTGATTATACTATAATAACATCTTCAAATCCATTTTGAAGAGCTATTTCTTTTAATTCTTCCATTTCTTCATCTGTTGGAGCAGAAAACATACTGTATTCTTCTCTAACTCCATATTTTCTGTATTTTATAATTTTATATCTAATTTTATGTCCCATTTTTATGTATTTGGAAAGCATCTTTGTAATTTTATCAACTGTAGTTCTATTGTCCATTCCGGCAATTGTTACAGTCCTTATCTCAAATAGTTTATTAATACTTGCAAGATAATCAGCATTTTCTAAAACCACATCAACCTTACTTTTAGTTATAAAAAGATGTTCCTCATTATCAAAAGCCTTTATATCAAGCATAAAAGCATCTGAAACTTCAACAAAATCAGGAAGTCTCTTTAAAGGTATTCCACCATTTGTATCAACAAAGCAAGTAAGACCAAGTTTTCTAACCTCTTTAAAAAGAGAAGTTAAAAAAGTATGTTGCAGAGTACATTCTCCTCCACTAACTGTAATTCCTCTAATAAAAGGCATATTCTTTTTTATTCTTTCGACTGTTTCTTCAACTGTCCAATTGTATATCTTCGGACTTGAAAGATGTTTACAAACCCTTATACATTCATCACAATTTATACAGGTCTTATCATTCCAAACTATTTTTCCATTTACATTCGTCAAACTCTTTGTTGGACAAGAAGGAATACATTCCATACAATTTATACAATGTTTAATAGTTTCAGGATTATGACAATAAAAGCAGTTGAAATTACAACCCTGTAGGAAAATAGACGTCCTGTTTCCAGGTCCGTCTACTACCGACATATCTATTATTTTATTTATAATTCCTTTATTTGACATCTCTAACCTTACGTTCTAATAAATGATACTTTTCAAAGGCTTCTCTTGCATATTGAACTGTATCATAGCTAACTCTTTCTCCGTCAATGAATTTTTGCATATCGGATTTCTTAACCAAATATCCAGTAACACGAATCAAATCTCCATTTTCTCCATAGCAGGAAATATATCTCATATTTAATCTAAATGCAGCCTTAAAAATATCTAAAACAGCAGCAGGATTTTTTTCAGCTGTTTCATCAAATGGAAAGTGATCACCAATTCCTGATGGAAAATACTTATGGAATAAAGCTGAATGTTTAATATGGTCATACATAGGAATTTCCTTACCTATTCTAATTCTAACACCCGCACTATCTTCCATATCATCTTGTGCTCCAACTTGTGAATGAAGCATAAATCTATGATTCCAGAAAGTAGAATACTTACTTTCGAATGAATTTACTCTATTTTCTACAAAATCCATTACTTCTATCCCTAAATCATTGGCGTAATCGTCTTTTCCATAAACTAAATCTTTACTTTCAAACTCTAAAAGTTTTTGAACACATTCATGAAGTCCTACAACTCCAAAAAGTCCAACAAATCTATCTAATTCAACAAAACCTTCTTTAACTAAGAAATTTTCCTCAAAGAAAGGAGTTTCTTCAACTAAAAATCTGATTTTCCCTTCCATGAAATTACACATTAAATCTATTGCTTCAGGTAAAACTCTGTCAAAGAAATCTTCTTTTGAACTTGAACTTCTAGCAAGAGAACCAAGTCTTAATCTGCTAAGAGTAAATGCTCCACCTGAAATTGGAAGACCATTATAGCAACTTGCTATTGCATAATCTCCATTAAAATCTTTTCTATAGTATTTATCATTAGCAAAAGCAGGATTTGCAGTTAAAAGAGATGCATAAACTGCCTTTTCTCCAAAATCGTCAGGTGTAATATCTTCATCATAAAGAATTGTCATATTTGGAGTAACATTATTTAAAGTTGGAAGTAATTCTAAAATAATTTCACCTGCAACAGTCTTTTCAGGACCAATATTTGCATGGCAAAAACTGTCATTAATTGTTCTATCTAAAGAAACTAAGAACCATTTAATTAATTTTTTAGCCTCTTCTCTATCTGTAATAAATGGATCTAAAAGCTTATCAATTTTCCCAATATAAACTGGATATCTAGTTATAGAAGGAACATGATGATAAAAAATCAATAAACTATTAATAGCATCAAGTAAAGTTTCAGCCTTCTCAAGACGTAAAAACTTACAGCCCTCATCCAAAAGTTTTTGGTAATTAGGGCAAATGTATCTCGGTGCATAAGGTGCATGACCTTCCCACAAATCGCAGAAACCTCCATTTTCAGAAATTTCAAAAATTCTCTCATTAACTGAACTTTCAGGAAAATCATTCAAATTCTCTGCAAGCTTTGCAAGTTGTGAAGTCTTTTGCTCATAAGTTAAATCCTTAGCCTTAATTATATTCATTGATAATTCTCTAGCTTCTTCCAATGTTTTTATTTTAGAAATCATAAATACCTCCAATTTTATGTCAAAAAGTCATTTACTATTTACCCATATTATATATGAATAATCCTCAAAATGATACTGTAATTTGTCTTTTTTAAGAAAATATTTTGAGATTTTTTGAAAAAAACAAAAAACTTTTATCGGCTCTAGATTACGACTTTTTTAAATATAAAAAACCACTGTATTTTAAACAAAAAACGACCATACGGTCGTTTTAATTTATTTTAACATTTTCTCTGTTTATTCCAAAGTCAAAAGTAAAGCCATTTTGAAATTTTTTTCGGCTTTTACATAATGTCTGCCAGCTTTTGCAAAATGGAAGCATTCTCCTGCTTTTATAACATTATCTGTTCCTTCGTATCCGATTATTCCTTCACCGTCTAATGCAAATACTATTGCTTCTCCCGGTGCTGAATGTTCTGAAAGACCTGTTCCTGCATCAAATGCCATTAATACAAATTTCATTTTATCATTGTGGACTACGTCCATATTTACAATTTTCCCTTCTTGGTATTGTAGTAATTCTCCTAATTTAAAAACTTCTCCAGCTTTTACTAACTTATTCATAAAGTCCTCCTTTTTTATTGCAATTTCAGTGAATATTGCTCCTGATTTAGTTCTCATACCAACTGGAACCTCAATCGGTGTTACAATACATTCTCCTACTTTTACTATTTTAATATTTTCAGAAAATCCATATACTTCAAGCTCTCCCTCTGCTACAATCAACAGCTTGTAATAAGGGAATAATTCTGCACTTATATCTGTATCTTCTGCCATAGAAAAATATGCTATGTAATTTTCTCCTGCATGTACCTCTTTTGATATTGTACATCCTTCTAGTGCTTTATTATCTTCGGCTATTGAATATACTTTTCCAACTTTTTCTTTCAAATCGCACCTCCTATATTATTGAAAACAATATGTATTTGCAAAATATATACCCTTTCGAAACAGTTAATAACAATTCTATTTATAGTAATTTTAAATACATAAAAAAGCCAATGATTTTTCAGTGACCTCGTAGATTAATTATAAATTTTATTATTCATTTTATTCATCGACCAAGCCTGAAAGTTTTGCAACACTGTATGTACAAACTATATCTCCTGTAACGTTATTCATTGTTTCAAACATATCAAGTATAGGATTAATTCCTAGAGCAAGTTCAACCATGATAGATATTTGATCTGCTGAAAGATTCATATTTTGTAAGATTATAAATAGCAACATCAATTATATCAAGTAAAGTTTTTACTTTCCCAAACTCTTTAGTTGGAACTGAAGCCGCCCCGTCAATTAAGGACAAGAATATTACAGGTATTACAATCATTTTTAACATTGCAACCAAAACTTGACCAAATGGGGAAACGATTTTAACATAAGTAGTAATATCAATTTTTGTTAACCACAATACAACTACAAGTATCAACTCTGCAATAAAATCTATAAATACTTAAAGTAGCAGTTTTTTTACTCATAATAGACTCATTCTAAAAAAATTCACTATTATCAGTCTAAAAACATAAAATAATAGTATTGATTTTTAATTATATTTCGAGAGTGTTTTAACAAAAATTATTTAATTAAAAATCATCTCTCTTAACTATTATACTATCATAATTATCAATCAATTCTCAATCGTTTTTATTGATATGATATTGCTGAAAACATTCAAAATATAATATTTTTTACTAAAATTTTTTTCACAATCTTTGCATTTTTATATTTATTTTTTGTCATTTTTATATTATAATATTATTGTACAATAATATTAAGGAGGGACATTAATGGAGAGTAAATTAGTTACATTGTTAAGAAAAGTTTTAATAGATAAGACTTTTGATTTAAAAACTGACAGAAGATTATATTCAGAATTTACTGTTCTTAAAGTTAAGAAAAAGACTGTAATAATAAAAGAAAACGACAAATTGGATTATTTATATTTGTTAGTTAGAGGAAGTGCGAATGTTGTTCATTTCACTCCAGTTGGTGAATTAATTGTTTTTAATCATATAACAAACACTTCTATATTTGGTTTACTTGAATTTATGGATAATAAACACGATTTCTATAAGAGTGTTGCATTTTTTAAAGATACAAGACTTATCAGAATTCCTGTTGAAAGATTTGAACAAGAAGCTGAGAGTATTGAACTTCTAAAAATTTACAACCATTTCTTATTAGATTTTGCAAAACATTCCATTGCTACATTCGATTTAACTAAGAATTACGGAAGAAAGAAAAACTTAATTGAATTTTTCTTATCAAAATGTGTCGATGTAGAATTTCCTGTGAGAATTACTCTAACAAAAAAAGTAATTTCGGACTATTTGAGAATTAATGAAAGAACAATGTATAGATATTTGAATGAATTAATAGATAGAAATTGTATTTCAAGAAAAACTGGTAAGATTATAATTTCAAAGGAAAATTATGATAATCTAGTTGAATACTCAAAAGAAAAAGGTGTGGATAACGAATAATAGGTGGAAGCGATGGATAATTCTATAGAAAATGTAAATTTATCAAGTTCGAATAGCACAACAAAAAGGTTTAATTTAAAATCTTTAATTTTAGTTATAAACTATTTTATAACTCCGTTTATTATTGCTGCGATAATTTTTTTCTTTTTAGTAGATGGAGATTATCCTAGAAGTATGATGAATTCACCAATCGCAATAAAATTCTTTCAAAACAATAAATTTATATTGGAAGATGAAGAAATATTTAAGGATGTCTTTATAAGTGTAGTAATTTCTATTACAACACTTATAACATTTATAATAGGTATTTTATTAAGTAGAAAAAGAACTGATAGTATTTCAGCAAAAAAATCTGAAGCTACTTTAGTAAAATTACTGCTACTCGGAGTTGGACTAGGCATATTTATGATTTTGTGGAATATTATCATCTCACAAGTCTATAGACTATTTGGACTAAGTTTTAAAAGTGAAAATAGCCAAGGTATTTTCAGAGCTTTACAATATAATAAGATATTATTAATAATAAATCTATTATTTTCAGCCCCAATTGGAGAAGAAATTGTATTTAAATATGGTATATTTACATTTTTTCACGAAATTTTTCATGATCAAGGAAAAATTTTAAGAATATACATACCAGCATTAATCTCCGCTTTTATATTTGCGATGATTCATGACGGATTGTATTTAGTTCCATTGTATATAGTTCCAAGTTTTATAGGGTGCTTAATATACGAAAAGACAAAATCTTTGTTGCCTTGTATATTTGGTCATTTTATAAATAATTTCATAGCATTAATAATGATGTTAACACAGTTAACCCACTTGTTCTAATTGTTTACATAGGGTTATCTCAATAAGAATAAGACCTACCAAGATGTATCTTATTGGATGGGTTAGTAAAAATCTTGTTGTTTCACAAAAAAAGCTATTGAAGTTTTACTTCAATAGCTTTTTTGTTTACAATTTTTTACTATTTTACAACTTTAGAATTTACTTCTTCCAAAATTTTATCAAGGAATGCTTCGAATTTCATTGATCCCTTATCTCCTTCTCCACGTTTTCTAACGGAAACTGTTCTTTCGTTTACTTCATTTTCTCCAACGATTAAACTATATGGGATTTTAGCAAGTTGTGCGTCTCTGATTTTTAATCCGATTTTTTCTGCTCTGTCATCTACGACTGCTCTTATATCTTTTTTAGCAAATTCTTTTTGTAATTCATTTGCATAGTCATTAAATTTATCAGAAATAGGTAAAATCTTAACTTGTTCAGGGGCTAACCAAGTTGGAAACGCTCCTTTATATTCTTCAATCAAATAAGCTATGAATCTTTCCATTGTAGAAACAATTCCTCTGTGAATTACAACAGGTCTATGAGTATTCTTTCCATCTTCTCCAACATAAGTTAAGTCAAATCTTTCCGGCAATAAGAAGTCAAGTTGAATTGTAGAAAGAGTTTCTTCTAAACCAATTGCAGTCTTAACTTGAACATCAAGTTTAGGACCGTAAAAAGCAGCTTCTCCTTTTGCTTCAAAGTATTCATATCCTAAGTCATCCATTGCACTCTTAAGCATTGCTTCAGCATTATTCCACATTTCATCATCATCAAAGTATTTTTCTTTATTTTCAGGATCCCTATAACTCAATCTGAATCTGAAATTCTTTATATCGAAATCTTCATAAACTGATTTCATTAAATTTACAACTCTTGTAAATTCTTCCTTAATTTGATCAGGACGAACAAAGATATGAGCATCATTTAAAGTCATTTCCCTAACTCTTTGTAATCCTGAAAGTGTACCACTCATTTCATAACGATGCATCATTCCAAGTTCAGCAATTCTTATAGGGAATTCCTTGTAACTATGAACATCATTATTGTAAATTTCCATATGATGTGGACAGTTCATAGGTCTTAAAACTAATAATTCTCCATTTCCTAAGTCCATTGGTGGAAACATGCTGTCTTGATAGTGATCCCAGTGACCTGAAGTTTTATATAGGTCAACATTAGCAAGAATTGGAGTATAAACATGTTCATATCCACATTCAATTTCTTTATCAACTATATATCTTTCAACTACACGTCTAATTGTTGCACCTTTAGGTAACCAGAATGGAAGACCAGCACCTACATTTTGGCTAATCATAAAAATTCCCAATTCTTTGCCGATTTTTCTATGGTCTCTTTGTTTTGCATCTTCTAAAAATTCAAGATATTCATCCAAATCTTTTTTCTTTTCAAAAGTGATACCGTAAATTCTTTGTAGCATTTTATTTTTTTCGCTACCTCTCCAGTATGCACCAGCTATACTTAAAAGTTTAACTGCTTTTATCTTTTTAACATCAACAAGATGTGGCCCTCTACAAAGGTCAGTAAATTCTCCTAATTCATAGAAAGAAAGTTCTGCATCTTTATCGAAGCCTTCAATTAAGTCAATTTTATAATCTTGTCCTTTTTCAGCAAAATATTTCAAGGCAAAGTCTCTATCAACTTCTTTTCTATCAACAGAATAACCTTCCTTAACGATTTTCTTCATTTCTGCTTCAATTTTTTCTAAATCTTCCGGTGTGAATTTATGTTCAGAATCCAAGTCATAGTAAAATCCATTTTCTATTGCAGGACCTATTCCAAATTTTGTATCAGGAAATAGTCTTTGAATAGCAAGAGCCATTACGTGACTTGATGTATGCCAAAAAATTTCTTTTCCCTCTTTGTCTTCAAATTTTACAAATTTAACTGTACAATCTTCTTTTAAAGTTTCACTTAAACCTTTTATAATATCATCATTAACAACTGCACCAATAACATTTCTTGCAAAGCCTTCAGAAATGCTAATTGCAACATCTAAAATCTTTACACCTTTTTCAAATTCATGAACAGACCCGTCAGGGAATGTAACTTTAATCATTTCCATATTATCCTCCTATAAAAAAAGAGCCTCATCCCTACAAAACTGTAGGGACGATGACTCGTGGTTCCACCCTAATTACTTCTTAATTAAATAAAAGACTCAGTAATAGTTTTCGGTAAATAGCATTCTTAAATGAAATTCCAGCCACGTTTCATTCTCTCTTAAAGCGCTTAAGTCCTACTCGTTACTTCAACGTCTATATTAAATTTAATAATCCTTCGAAATCAACAGTATTTTGTTCTCCTGTCTTTAAATCTTTAACAGTATAAGTATTATTAACCTTTTCATCTTCTCCAACTATGATTATATAAGGAATATTTAATTTGTCCGCATAAGATATTTTTTTCTTCATCTTTGCGTCCTCAAAATATATTTGTATTATTTTACCACTATTTTCAAATTTATTCAATAGTTTTATAGCATAATCATAACAATTTTCCATTGGAATAATCAAAGCATCTATACTGTTAGTTTTAATTTCTTTAAATAAGTTTTTATCAAGTAGTTGATAAAACAATCTTGTAAGTCCGATAGAAATACCAACTCCCGGTAAAATCTGACTTGTATAATTGCTTGCCAAATCGTCATATCTTCCACCAGAACAAACACTTCCAAGTTGTCTATAATTTTCTAAAAATGTTTCATAAACAGTTCCAGTATAATAATCAAGCCCTCTTGTAATTGTAAGATTAATCCTTATAAAATCCTCAGGAATTCCAAAAAGTTTCATACATTCATAAACTTCTTTAAGTTCTTCAACACCCTTTTCAAAAAGTTCATTAGAAATTCCAAGTGAATTTAGTTTTTCGATAATTTCCTCATTACTTCCTGAAATTTTTATAAATTCTATAATTTTTTCTAAACTATTATCATCAAGTCCTGTATTTTTAAGTTCTTCTACAACTTTATCAAAACCAATTTTTTCAATCTTGTCGATTATTCGAAGCATATCAGCTTTATTATCTATACCCAGATTTTCAAAAAGTCCATTAATAATTTTTAAATTACTAAAATTTATTGCAAATTTTTCATTAATGATTCTTGAAAAAATTTCATAGATTATATAAGGAAGCTCTGCATCATTTTTAATATCCAGTTTCCCATTTCCAATAACATCAATATCACATTGATAAAATTCTTTATATCTTCCCTTTTGATTTCTCTCTCCACGATAAACTTTACCTATATGATATCTTCTAAAAGGAAAATTCAAGTCGCTAAAATATTGAGCAACATATCTTGCTAAAGGCACAGTAAGATCAAATCTTAAAGAAATGTCCTTGCTTTCAGAATCAATTTTAAAAATTTGTTTTGTAGTTTCTCCTCCACCTTTAGCCAAAAGAATTTCATTCTTTTCAAAAACTGGTGTATCTATTGGTAAAAATCCACGTTTTTTAAAAGTATCTTCAATTATATTCTTAACATTGTCGAACAAAATTTGCTCATTTGGTAAAAGTTCCATAGCACCAACAACATTGCTCGGTTTAATAAATCCCATAATTACCTCCAGAGTGAAATAATTCCACCTAAATCGACAAAAGTTTCATCTTTAGGATAGAGTATTTTCACATTTTCTTCATCAGCTACGCGTTTAATTATATCATAATCTGGATATTTTGTCACATCACCATAAAATAATAAAATATCATCGGAAACAAAACCACAAGTTCCTCCAATAAATCCGTTTTTATATCCTTTTAAAATAATTCCTTCATTTGTAACAAGTTCCACATCGATATTCTCAGCTTTTAATGTTTTATATACTCCCTCATCACTTGTTATTATATGATTTTCAAAACAAATCATACTACAATTTGCATATCCCTGATTTATCTTTAAATATTCTCTATTTAGTTTAAGTTTTTCAAAAATTTCTTTTGTGGTAAATTTTTCATTATGAAAAAAATATTTCTTATTTTTTGCAATATTTAAAACCCTCTCTCCATTTTTAAAATTAGAAACTTCCACTTTTTTTAAATTAAATCCACTCAAATACTCACTATAATAATCATAAACAGAATTTTCTATATAAATATCTTCATCAATCTTTACAATACTAAGGTCTGGATGGTCATTATAATTTTTATTAAATTTTTCATTATTCAAACTTTTTATATATTTAATATTTTCATTTTCTAAAAGTTCAAAAAATTTTACACTAGCGCGGTTACTAACTATAATTTTTTGTAACATATTTATCTCCTAAGTGATTAAGTTTTATATAATTGGGTAATACTAGACTTGATAATTATAATAATAATGTATTTATATTTTATTATAACACATTTTATCATATTTTATTTATTAGGAGGATGTTTATGTTAAAAGAATTTAAAGAGTTTGCCTTAAAAGGTAATGTAATGGACTTAGCAGTCGGTGTGATTATTGGTGGAGCTTTTGGAAAAATCGTTACATCATTAGTTAATGACGTTCTAATGCCTTTAATTTCAATGTTAACAGGCGGAATTAATTTTTCAGACCTAAAAATTGTATTAAAAGCAGCAGATCCATCAAAAGAAATCGCTGAAGTTGCTTTTAAATATGGTGCATTTATTCAAAATGTTATTGATTTTCTAATTATTGCTTTCTGTATATTTATGATGGTAAAAGCTATGAATAAATTAAGCAGAAAGAAAGAAGAAGTAGTTGAGGAAGCACCTGCTGGTCCGACTCAAGAAGAAATCTTAACAGATATTAAGAATATCTTGAATGATATTAAAGAAAAAAACTAATATAGAAATTTTTCTTAAACATAGAAGCCGAGTTGTAATTTCAACTCGGCTTTTTTATTGTGAAACAACAAGGTTCACAGTAACCCAACTGATACGAAGCATCATGGAAAGGAGGTTCTTATTAATTTTGTTTTTCACAAATCCCTTCCATTAAGAAAATTCTAAAATCAATCTCCTTACTTCTTCCATTCCATAAAATCTCATATTTTTTCGGAATAAATGAGGCTCTTTTAAAATAATTTTCCATTTCTTCTCTTGAAAATCCATCATGTCCATCAAAGTTTTGAAAATCCTTATGAAAGTCAGGAGAAACTGTATCTAAATCCATTATAATTATTTTCCCATTTTCTTTCAAATGTTTTCTTAACAACTTAAGCTCTGCATCTACATCTACAATATGATGAAAAGCAGTTAAACTGTAAATTATATCATATTTTTCATTCGAATTTTCTAAAAAACTATCATCATTTATACTGATATTTTCTATTTCCATTTCATTTATTCTCTTTAAAGACTCATCTCTCATCTTTAAAGAAGTATCCATACAATCAATATGTTTTAAATCTTTAGATAATAAAGTTGCAAGAAGTCCATCTCCCGATCCGATTTCAAGAGCCTTTTTCTCTTTCAGATTTTTTCCTAAATACTTGAACATTTTTTCGTATATGGTAAAAGTTCTATTTTTTCTCTCTTCAGTATTCCAAACTTTAGCAACTTCATCAAAATAATTACTCATACTACCCCCTAAATTTAAATAATAAGTTAATCAAGATTTTCTAGAAAACCAAGGGATACATCTATTTGTCTTCTTACAATATGCCAGATATTCCTCTCCAAAAATATCTTTAAGCCATATTTCTTCCGTATTTTTTACTAAAATTGACAAAAGAGCCCAATAAATTGGAATTGTAATTAAAAAATATAAATTATTGAAAACAAAACAAATTCCCCAACAAAGAAACATAAAAGCTGAATAAATCGGATTTCTTACAACCGAAAAAACTCCCGTAGTTACCAATTTTAGTTCCTTTATATTCTTAGAAATTCTTGAATTAATAACTGCAGAAACCCACAGTCCAATACCTATAACTATACATAAAATACCTATAATTATAAAAGGTATTTTTAAAAAAGAAATTTCTCCATTTTTAAAATAACCCTTATTTTGTAAAAATATTAAAATACTTGTTACAATCAGTATAATACCCACATATAACGGACCAATCCCTAAAACTGATAACTTTTCTCTTTTCATAATTTACTCCTATTATTTGTAAACAAAATGATTGATTAATATAAATATATCATAATTGCAAAACAATATCAATAATTTTATAACTAAATGTATCTTTGATACATCATATATTTGCTTGTAAACAAGCAAATATATGAGATCTTTCGACTTCATTTCACTACGCTCAAGATGACGTGTTAGGAGACTTTCTTTGCATAGAAAATGACGTAAATTATTTTACTATATATACAATTAACTCCCGTCAGACCTACTTCTATTTACAAGTAAACAAAGTTATGAGATTTCTCCACTTCACTCCGCTTTGCTTCGTTTCGGTCGAAATGACGTGTCGGGATATCTTCTCTGCAAAGAACTATGACGTGAAATATTTTATTTTAAATAATTTTTTATTATCTTCTGAAGTTTATTTACCATTCACGTCTAGCTCTAAAATGAGCACTCTCCCTTATACGTCATCTCGACCAAAACGAAGTGGAGTGGAGAGATCTCACACTTTTGTTGAAAACAAAAGTGAATGTATCTAAGATACATAAATGTAAAAACTTTCAATTTGCATAAAAAAAGAATGTCTATATTTCTATAAACATTCTTGTTTTCAAATTTAAAAACTATTTAGCGTAGTCGACAACTCTTGTTTCCCTAATTAAATTTACTTTAATTGTTCCAGGATACTCAAGTTCTTCTTGTATTTTCTTAATAATTTCTTTTGAAGTTAATAACATCTTATCTTCGTCAATAACTTCTGGTTTAACCAATACTCTTATTTCACGTCCTGCTTGAATTGCAAAAGATTTTTCAATTCCATCAAATGAATTTGCAATTGCTTCAAGATTTTCCAAACGCTTAATATAATTTTCAACAGACTCACGTCTTGCACCTGGTTTTGCAGCTGAAATAGCATCCGCAGCTTGTACCAAAAGTGCCTCAACAGTTGATGGTTCAACATCATTATGATGTGCCTCAATACAATGGAGAACTTCACGTTTTTCCTTATATTTTTTAGCCATTTGAACACCTAATTCAACGTGATTTCCTTCCATTTCGTGATCTATCGCCTTACCTATATCATGTAATAGACCACCTCTTTTAGCAATTTTAACATCAGCTCCAATATCAGCAGCTAACATTCCTGCTAAATGTGCAACTTCTATTGAATGTTTCAAAACATTTTGTCCATAAGAAGTTCTGTACTTTAATCTTCCTAAAAGTTTTATCAATTCAGGATGTAGTCCATGAATATTAGTTTGATCGCAAGCATCTTCTCCTGCAATTCTAATACTATTTTCAACTTCCTGTCTTGATTTTTCAATCATTTCTTCAATTCTTGTTGGGTGAATTCTTCCGTCATTAATCAATTTTTCAAGAGCAAGTCTTGCAATTTCTCTTCTAACTGGGTCGAATGAAGATAAAACAACCGCTTCAGGTGTATCGTCAATAATCAAATCTACTCCTGTCAAGCTTTCAAATGTTCTAATATTTCTACCTTCTCTACCTATAATTCTACCCTTCATTTCGTCATTAGGTAAAGTTACAACGCTAACTGTAGATTCTGCAACTTGATCAGCTGCATATCTTTGAATAGCTGTTCCAATAATATATCTTGCATTTTTTTCTGCATTATCCCTAGCATTTTGTTCAATTTCTCTAATGATATTTGCAGCATCTTTTATACTTTCTTGTCTAACTTCTTCAAGTATAATTTCTTTAGCTTCTTCAGATGATATATTGGCAACTCTTTCAAGTTCTTCTTTTTGCTTTTCAACTAATTTTTCAATTTCAGTTTCTTTAACTTCTAAAGCCTTTAATTCTTTATTTAAACGTTCATTTTTCTTATCTAAATTTTCGTTTTTCTTGTCTAAATTTTCTTCTTTAGTAATCAAACGACGTTCCAATTTTTGAATTTCGTTTCTTCTCTCTCTGTTTTCCTTATCGCTTTCTTGTCTTATTCTATGAGCTTCTTCTTTTGCTTCAACTAATTTTTCTTTTTTCTTAGTTTCAGCTTCTTTTATAGCATCTTCAACAATTTTTTTTGCGTGATTTTCGGCACCGTTTATAAGTTTTTCTGAAGTAAATTTTCTAAAAACATAGCCAATAATAGTACCAACAATCAAAAAAACAGGAAGTAATATAAATTCCTTTGGCATTAGTCTTACACACCTCCTCATATTAAATTTTCAAGTTACAATTATCAAATTATTATTCCTTAAAATTAAATGTGATTGCTCACAATTACTATTTTACAACTTTTTCAGTATTTTGTCAATTTAAAAAAACGTATAAAAATGTATTAATTTTGATAATATATTTTAATTAAATTCAAAAAAAGACGGTATAAACCGTCATTAATCTTTATTTATTGTCAATAATTTCTTTTTAAATTCTTCCAATTCTTTTATAGTATTTAAGTTTTCAAATATATTTTTATCGTCAAAATTTTTCCATTCTTCATATTCTAAAAATTTAAAATTACTATCTTCAATAAATTTTACAAATTTTAGATTATCTTTAATTAATTCTTCTCTTAAATTTTCTTTCAAAGAATTTTTATAGATTCCATTCATAGGTAATATTTTTCCTTCACTAGAAAGACAAACAATGCCTTCAAAATTTACATCAAGTTTTGAAATCAAAAATCTAATAAATTTTTCATCCATATTAGGCATATCACAGGCTGTCAAAAAAGAAAATTGACTATTAGAATAACAAAGTCCACTATGAAGTCCAGCCATTGGACCTTTCTTGTAAAAAATATCCCTAACAACTCTAACTTTTAAATCTTTGTAATGCTCTTTATTATTTGAAACGACAACTATATCTTCAAATATATTTTTTAAAACTTCTATCGAATTGTGTACTAAATACTTTTCCTCAAGCTCTATATATTCTTTAGGAAAAGTCATCCTTCTGGAATTTCCGCCTGCTAGTATAATACAATTTATCATTGTTCTGCCACCAAATCAGTAAAATCCGCATCACAAAAGTTTGCAAATTCAACAGGATTTACTATAATTGAATTTCTAACCTTACCTGCACTTACAAGAAATTTTTCCATATTCTTTGCAGTTTCATCAAAAACTGTTTTAAATTTAGTTTTCATTCCTACAGGACTGCAACCTCCATGAACATATCCTGTTAAAGGTTCTAAATCCTTTTGTAAAATCATCCTAATACTTTTTAATTTAAAAAATTTACTCGCCTTTTTCAAATCCAAATGAGCATCAATCGGAATTACACAGACATAGTGATTTTTATCACTTCCCTCTAGTACAAGTGTTTTAAAACAAATATTTCTGTCTATTCCAATTTCTTCAAATTCTTTGTCTTCTTCTCTAACTACAAATTCATATTTTATTTTTTTGCTATCTAAAATTCTACATACATTTGTCTTACTATTTTTTTTCATTTTTATCCAAAAAAGTCTTTAAATGTTGAACCAACATCTTTATGGCAGGAGTGTTTTCTCCACCACGAGGAATGATTATATCTGCATGCTTTTTGCTTGGTTCAATAAACTCCTCATGCATTGGCTTAACCGTATTTTGATATTGGGTCAAAATACTTTCAAGACTTCTACCTCTCTCTTTTGTATCTCTTAAAATTCTTCTAATAAGTCTTTCATCAGCATCAGTATCGACATAAACCTTTAAATCCATTAATTCTCTAAGTCTTACATCTTCTAAAATTAAAATTCCCTCAACGATTATTACAGGTTTTGGATATACTCTCATAGTTTCTTTGCTTCTAGTATGAATTGTAAAATCATAAATTGGCAAATCTACTGCCTTACCTGATTTTAAAACCTTAATATCTTCAATAAGTTTGGAAGTTTCAAAAGACTTAGGATGATCATAATTTAACTTTGCTCTTTCTTCTAAAGTCTTATCGTCATTTGGCCAATAATAAAAATCATGGCTAATCATAACAATTTCATCTTTAAATTGTTTTTTCAACTTTTCAATAATTGTAGTTTTGCCAGAAGCAGAGCCTCCAGCAATTCCTACTACATAAACATCTTCTTTTTTCATCAAAATCCCCTATAAAGCAATTACTCTGTGATATACTTTTTTACCTTTTTTTATAACAATTTCTTCTAAGTTTAGAGAAACTTTTGTGTTTGTATCTGTTATTTTTTCTCCATTTAAAGAAATTCCACCTTGTTCTATAAGTCTTCTAGCTTCTCCATTAGACTTTGAAAGTCCACAAGTTCTAATCAAGTCTAAAATTCCTATTTCTTCATTTTCAAAATCCGATTTTTTAATTTCTGTTGAAGGCATATTTTCATCTAAAAGTTCTCCACTGAATAATGCTCTTGAAGTTTCCAATGCTTTTTTAGCCTTTTCTTCACCATGAATAATCTTAGTTACTTCAAAGGCTAAAATTTCTTTTGCTTCATTTATTCTTTCATCTTTGTATTTTCCTAATTCTCTACATTTTTCAGTTGGTAGGAAAGTTAGCATAAGTAAAAACTTTTCAACATCTCTATCATCAACATTCCTCATATATTGGAAAAGTTCATAAGGAGAAGTTTTTTCTTCATCCAACCAAACAGCACCTTTTTGAGATTTACCCATTTTAACACCGTCAGCAGTTGTTAAAAGTTTAAAAGTCATTGCATAAACCTTATCTTGTTCAAGTTTTCTAACAAGGTCATATCCACCAAGTATATTACTCCATTGGTCGCTACCACCTAATTGCAATTTACAACCATGTTTTCTGTATAGGTATAAGAAATCATAACTTTGCATTAACATATATGAAAATTCAAAGAATGTAAGACCTTTTTCCATTCTGTTTTTATAAGCATCACAAGTTAGCATTTTATTTACACTAAAATGAACTCCTACTTCTTTCATAAATTTTATAAAATTCAAATCCAAAAGCCAATCTTTATTATTTTCTATAATAGCATTTCCATCTGAAAAATCAATAAATCTTGAAAGTTGTTCAAAAAATCTTTTTGCATTATGATTAATTTGTTCTTCAGTCATTACCATTCTCATATCGCTTCTTCCAGAAGGATCGCCTATCATTGTAGTCCCACCACCTAAAAGCGCAATTGGAATATGACCATAGTTTTGCATTCTCTTCATAACCATAATTTGAATAAAATGACCAATTGTCAAACTATCTGCCGTTGCATCAAAACCTATATAAAACTTTACTCTTTCCTTAGACAATAACTCCTTTAATTCATCTTCATAAGTAGCTTGTTCAAAATATCCTCTATCTACAAGCTCTTCAAAAATATTCTTGTATTCCATAAAATCCTCCTATAAAAAAAGACCTAAAACTGTGAAAGGACGACTTATCGTGGTACCACCTTTCTTCGCATAGGCCTCATATTGTTTAAGCACAATTACTTTTGAGCTCCTGTGTTGTAAGCACAATCAACGCTCAGTATTAAATATTGAAATAATTATATAAAAAATAGCCGAAAAAGTCAACTACATTTCTATCTTTTTAACTCTATCATCATCAAAAATTAAATCTTCCAAATGTTCTCTTTCAAAATCAAGAGGAACTACAGTATAAAATCTAACTATTACAGATCTACTCTTCTTAACAACTTCTACATTTTGAATTTCAAGTCTAAATCTTTCTAAACAACTACGAATTTCTCTGATTGTATTAAAACTGTCTTCCAAACTTATTTCAAAAGTAATAGTCAAATGATCTTTATTCAAAAAAGTATCTTTATGCATCAAAGTTTGAATAATCACAATTAAAAATGTTCCCCCAATTGCTACCCCATAAAGTCCTGCTCCCATAGCTAAACCAATTCCAGCAGTCGCCCAGATTCCCGCAGCAGTAGTAAGTCCATTTACGGCATTGTTTTTTATAAAAATAAGTCCTGCTCCCAAAAAACCAATTCCAGAAACAACTTGAGCAGCAACACGGGCTGCATCGTATTCATCTACATCAAAAAAACCATATTTAGAAACTATTATCATAAGTGCAGATGCCAAACAAACTATTGCATGAGTTCTAATACCTGCTTCTTTATTTCTACTCTTTCTTTCAAAACCAATTATTGCTCCCATTGAGGTTGCAAGAATCATTTTTATCAGAAACTCAATATTTTGATAAATAATATCTATATTAATATTCATATAGTGCTCCTAACTTAATTTTAAAATCAAATTTTACTAATTTAATTATGTGTACTACTAAAAAAGCTTAATAATTCTTTTTTCATTATTAAACTAATACTATTATCATATAATTATATCATATTTTCACAAAAATTATTAGTCTTTTATTTATTATTTTTTATGATATAATTAGTTTATAGTACAAAAGTGCTAAATATAATATTGAAGGTATTCAATAATATGATAAAATTTTTTAAAAAATGTTTTATCTTTGCTTTAGTTACTTTAATTTTTTGCTCTTGTTCAGCAAAAGGAGTAAAAATAGAACAGCTAAGCGATAAATCTTTTATCTCAAAAGAAAAGGCATTTACCATTGAAGAAACTAAGGATAATGAAAATTCTTCTGATTCAAAAAAATATCATTTAGTTATGTATGAGAAAACAAACTCTGGTGCTGGTTACATGATATATGAAAATGCAAAAATAACTAAAAAAGATGGAAAAAAATTTATTACAGCTGATAATTTGGATTTAGATTTAGAAATAATAAATGACAAAACAATAAAAGACACAAAAAACCATCTTGAATATAAAGCATCTGATAAAAAAGAGTTAAATTCCAATTGAGAATTAATTAAATAAAAATTACAGAATTTATAAAAAATAAAACACAAAAAAACTTAAAGCTCATCTAATTAACTTAGATGAGCTTTTTGTAAACTTTCAGAGATTGTATTAATTCAACAGTTTTTCTATCTTGCAATCATATCTTTTGATAAGTCAACACTTTTTATATTATTTCTTGTAATTGTCCTTGTTGTGAAACCCCAAATGTTACTATACCAATTTTTCTTTTCTTTATCATAGATAAAATGGAACCCTACTGTAGATTCTACAGGAGTAATTGATGACAGTTGTGGTGGTTTATTATTTTGAGGATAAGTTGTCTCTTGAACTAATAAATGTCCACCTATATACATTTCATAAGTGTCGCCATGTTCTCTAATTTCAAACGAATTGAGGTCAAATTCCATTGATGGATAGCCTCCGACATATTCTCTTCCACTATTTATCAACGACTCTACTCTTCTCTTTTCAACCCCTAATGATGGATCTGTCATTATAGTCAATAAACTTGCATCTTTCTTACCTCTTGATTGAACATCTTCTCTCAACAATTCAATAGTCCTTGAAATTGCAACATTTAAAAGTCTTTTATCTGTAAGAGATGTGCTTACATTTATTTTACCTTCACCAGAATAAGTTACTCCCTCTGATATAGTATAACCCCAAGGCATTTTTGTTACTACTTTTAAAACATCTCCCTCTTTTATATTAGTTCCTGATAATTTATTAAATTCTTTTACAGTTAACTCTGTATTTTTATCATTTACAAATAAAATACTATTTTCATCTCTTGTTAAAATTTTAAATGAACTTTCTTTTGAATTAGTATCTAGTTTTTCAACTTCATTCGCTAATTGATATTCCGTTCCAGCTCCATAGGACACAGTTTTAACGCTAGACTTTTCATCATAGAAAAGAGAAAATTCTTCTTTTAATTTCACATTATTATCATAATAGAAAACTGTATATTTGCCAGGAAATAGTTCATATTCCTTATCTGAAATAGCCTCTTCTTTACCATTTAACAAAATAGAAGTTTGAACCTCTTCATTTTTTTCGACTTTCAACTTTATCGGATCTAAACAAATTTTATAATCATCAAAAAGTCCTAAAACTTTTCCACTTTTTTGAAGTCTAACAGGTCTATTACTCTTGTAATTTTCATCTTTCTTTAGATTTTCAGCATCTTCTTTAAGCCATTTTGTAATTGTAGCTAACTTCGTTTCATCTTCTTCAAACATAGAAATCAAATTTTCTGCCTGATTCTTATCTATGACTTTATCATTAAAAACAAAGTTTGATGTGTAAAATCCTATTTTTTTAGATTCAACTCCTGATAAAATACCAGGAAGTTTAACTCCAAGTGAATGATATGCCTTAAGTCCAAAGAAACCAACAGTTGAAATTGCCAAAATTATAGTAAAAGCAAAAATCATCTTTAAAATCTTTGGCACTTTTGGCATATCATACTTAATTGTCTCTTTTTTCTCTTTATTATCTACTGCCTGATAATACTCTTTTTCTTTAGGTTTATCTTCTGGCTCAGAAGTTTCAATAGGTTTTTCTACTTCATTTTGTTCAACACTTTGGATTGGTTTTTGAGAAATTTCTTCCTCTTGAGAAATTTCTTTTTCTTCACCATCAGTATCTTTTAAAACTTCTACATTTTTTTCCTTATGAGTCTCTTTATTTTTATGTTTAGAGGATTTACTTCCTCTACGACGTCTTTCATGTAGAGGAACGACATTCCCATAAATTAGTTGAAGCCTTTGTGTTTCTGTTAAAATCGCATCTTCGTCGTCTTTATCTTTTTCTTTATTATTTTCTTCTTTATCTTTTTCTTCGTACTTTTCTTCCTTGTTCTCTTTTTCTTTTTCAGCCTTTGATGTAATTTCTGCTTTTTCTTCATCAGTTGAAAAAGTATGGTCTTCCACTTCTGAATTAATAAGATTTGATTTAAAGTCTAAATCATCGACTTTGTCCGTTTCTTGAACTATATTATCCTCTGGTTCTGTAGTGGATTCGAGAACATCTTCTTCAGAAATTTCTTTTTCGGAATATTCTTCTCTCCATTGAGAATAGTCTGATAAAATAGACTTGTCAAATCCCCCCTCTGAAAAATTTGAAGAATTTTTTTCAATTTTATTCTTTTTATTATTTTTCTTAGACACGAAAAAAACCCTCCTTAAATCTTTCTAAGCTTCTAATTCTTTTTCTAGTTCGTCAACTAAACCTTTGAAAACATCTAGAGCTTTATTGATAGAATTTTTATCTTCCATATCTATTCCTGCGGCTATTAATTGTTCTATTGGTTGATGTCTACATCCGTCTTTTAAGAAATTTCTATAACTCTTTAATGCTTCTTTATCTCCCTTAACTACTCTGCTTGATAAGAAACTTGCAGCACAGAAACTTGTTGCATATTTATATACATAGAAATTAGTGTAGAAATGAGGAATTCTCGCCCATAAGTAATTAGCTAATTCACTCTTTTCAACATTTTCTCCATAATATTTATCATTTAATTCACCCATTATTCTTGTGAAATCATCAGCAGTTAAGGCATTTCCTGCTTCAACTTCTAAATGTGTATTCTTTTCAAACTCACCAAACATAGTTTGTCTAAATACTGTTCCTATAAACATATTTATATAATAGTTTAAAATATAAATTTTTTCGTGTTTATCTTTAACATTTTTCAACATATAGTCTAATAAAGTTAATTCATTAAAAGTTGATGCAACTTCTGCAACGAAAATCTTATATTGAGCATATAGATAGTCATTGTCTGATTTTGAATAATAACTATGCATTGAATGTCCAAATTCATGAGCTAATGTAAACATACTATCTAAAGTATCTGTATAATTCATTAGGATATATGGATCTGTATCAAAGCTTCCCCATGAATATGCTCCACCAGCTTTTCCTTCTCTTGGATAAACGTCAACCCAACGATCATCAAAACCTCTATTTAGAACTTCAATATAGTCTTCTCCCAATGGTTTAAGACCTTCAGTTATTAGTTCTCTTGCTTTTTCATAAGGATATTTTTGGTCAAATTCTTTTTCCAAATTGATAGAAACATCCCACATATATTGTTTATCTTTCTTTAATGCTTTCTTTCTTAATCCATAATATTTATGAAGAGATGGCAAATATTCTTCAATACTTTCTATCAAAGAATCATAAACTTTTTCAGGAACACAATCTTGGAATAATTCCATATATCTAGCTGAAGGATAGTGTTTAACCTTAGCAAGTATTGTTAAATTCTTAATTGCACTATATAGTGTTGTTGCATAAGTATTTTTGAAACTTGAAATAGTTCCATACATTTTATCAAATGCTTCTTTTCTTACTTCTTCGTTTTCATCTAAAAGGAAAGTATTATAATTTCCAGGAGTTAATTTTTCTCCATCTTTGCTATCAATATTACCATAATCCATATCAGCAAAACTTAACATATAAAAAGAGCTTTGACCTGTTCCCATCATTTCACTAGTATTTGCAAGAAGCTTTTCTTCATCTGCACTTAATGTATGAGGTTTAAATCTTAAAATATTATCAAAAAACACTCTATACTTTCCGTTATCTCCCTCTTTGTAAAAGTTTTCTAATTCTTCATCAGATAAACTCATTAAGAAAGGATCAAAAAATGCCATAGCTGAACCTACTCTTGTTCCTAGTGAATTTACTTCTAAAGCTAATTTTTGAGATTCAGGAACTCTACTATCTTCATCTCTTTTCATATATGAATAAGTATATAATTTTTCTAAAAGTCTATTAGCCTTTTCAGATAATTCCATTATATTTTTTAAGTTTTTAATAGTTTTTTCTTCTTTTAATATTTTTTCAACATATTCGTCACAAAGTTTTATCTCTGCTCTTGCTTCATCTGAATTCTTGTAAATCTTTTCCAAAGACCAATTATATTTTTCCATCATATCCTCCAAATAAAAAAATTAAAATTTCACACATTAATTTTACCACTTTTTTCACTTTTTATCAATATTTTTATAAAAAAAAGAATGTTTGCACATTCTTTTTCAAAAAATTTTTATTCTATTGTATATTCAATCCAGCCTTCAGATTTTCTTTTGATTACCTCTCCAATTCCTGCTGAAACTATTTGAATATTTTTCTGTTCATAATTTGGTTTTAATCCATTTAAAGCATTTTTACATAGTTTAACTTGTAAACTCTCATCCTTAAAAAACTCATCTTCCTCTAAAAAATGTGTAACCACATTTCCGGCACAAACTATTTCAATCTCGCAAGTATCTCCCATTTCTTCACAATATCTTCTGTAATTTACTATTTTTGCCTTTAGTTTGTCTATAAGTTTTAACCTTTCAATTCTAAATAGCACCTTATAATTCATTCTTACTCCTAATATCCAAGTTCTATAGCTTTATTTACAAGTTTTTTTACAAGAGGAATCATTTCAGCAGCAATTTTGTTTTCTTCTTCAAAAAATGCAGTACAAACAATTGTAGGATTATCTACCGGATAAAAAACTGTTACCCAAGAGTGAATTTTATCCTTTGTTTTTTCTGCAGTTCCTGTCTTACCAGCAACTTTCTTTCCTTTAACAAATCCAACGAAATTTTTATCTCCTGAAGATTTCAAATAATCTTTCATTGTATCCATTACTTGTTTATCAGCAACTTTTGATAAAACTTCTGGTGATATTTTTTCAATTATTTTTCCGCTTGGATCTAAAATTTCACTTACAATATGAGGCTTCATCATATTTCCACCATTGGCAATTGCACTTGTATACATAGCAACATGTAATGGAGAAACTAAGTCTTTCCCTTGACCAAAAGCACCAGTAGCAAGCTCTAAAGCTGTTGATTTTTCATTGTATGGTATTGGAGAAATTGCAGTTTTTAATTCAAAAGGAATTTCTTGACCAAACATAAATCTTTTACTTACATCAATCATTGAATCAACACCAATTTTTTGTACTTGATCTGCAAAATATGTGTTTGAGGATTTTACCAAAGCTTTTCTCAAATCTATATTTCCATTAGCTTCCTTTGCATAGTTATTTATTTTGTAATGGTCGATAGTTGTTGACCCCTTATCATTGTAATTTAAATCTTTTCCACTAAGCTTTTCAAGTAATGCCGTTCCTGTTATTAGTTTATAAACAGAACCTGGTGTAAAAAGGCCAGAAGTACTTCTTGCTAAAAGTGGAGCATTTTCTTCATCAGCAATAATATTTGCCCAATTAGATTCTATTGTATTCGGATCAAAAGTCGGCATATCAGCCATTGTAATTATTGATCCTGTTTGTGGATTCATCAAAATCATTGAGCCCTTATGACCCTTCAAAAGAGAAAGGGCATATTGTTGTAATTCCGTATTTGTAGTCAATTTTACTGAATTACCCTCTTTTTGATCAACCAAGATTTTCTTTAATTCTCCGATAGGAGTTTTATCTTGTTTATTTAAAAGAGTTGTATTAAATTTCTTTTCGATTCCCGTCTTTCCATACTTCTTACTATTATATCCAACAATATGGGCATAAGCTTCCCCATAAGGAAAGTATCTATATTTATCTCCTTTATCATCAGTTTTAGTTTCTGCTAAAATATTTCCATTAGAATCGAGAATATTTCCTCTTTTTAATTTATTATCATCAACCCAATTTCTCTTATTATCTTCATCATTTTTAAGTTTATCTGCTTTTGCAACTTGAAAATAAGTCATATATCCAAGAATTAAAATAAATAATAAACTTATAAATGTTAAAACTCTTTTATATCTTTTTATTTCAATCATAATATTCTCCTATATATTCTCTTCAGAGGCATACTGTAAAATTCCCAAAGCGATGAAACTTGAAAGAATTGAAGAACCTCCATAGCTGACAAAAGGAATTGTTATTCCTGTAAGAGGAATAAGCTTTAAAATTCCTCCGAACATTATCAATGACTGAAAAGCGAAAATTAATGAAAGACAAAAAGCTACATATTTGTAGAATTTATTATGTTGTTCCATAGAAGTTTTTAACCCTCTATATGTTAAGATTAAGAACAACATAACTACTCCCATTCCCATTAAAATTCCCATTTCTTCACAAATACTTGCAAATATATAGTCACTTTCTGCAAATGGAATATAATCAGGTCTTCCAAGTCCAAGACCTTTTCCAAAAAATCCACCACTTGCAATTGCATAGAAACCTTGAATTATTTGATATCCCATTCCATCGGCATATTTAAAAGGATCTAGCCAGATTTTTACTCTTACTTTAACATGCTTAAACAAAATATATCCTAAAATAGCTCCAAAAGAAAGAACTAAAAGATTAATTAAAATATATTTTCTATGTGGCTCGTACATATATTGTGCAAAGATAAACACCCCTGAAAACACAAGTACAGTCCCTAAGTCTTTTTGTAAAAATAGAAATCCTAAAAATGTGTAGAAAAAGAAATGTAAACTGTATTTTTTAAAAATATCTTTTTCAAACTTTTCTCTATTTTTATAATAAGCTGCAATAAGGAAAACAAAAGCAATCTTTATAAGCTCAGATGGTTGGAAAGCAAAATTTTTCCCCAATCTTATCCAGTTTTTTGCCCCATTAATTCTACTGCCCAATAGGAATGTTGCAATAAATAAAAGATACGAAATTCCAGCATAAAAATAGTACATTTTGCTCCAGATTCTTATATATTTTAAAATTAAATATATAACCCAAAAGGCTACAATGCCTATACAAAACCAAATAATTTGTCTATATGCCAATTTATTATTCAGCCTGTAAATTTCTAAAATTCCAATAGAAAAAAGCATATTTGCAATAAGCATTATATAATAATCGCCTCTAGTAAACTTTTGTACCAATTTTCCAGAAATATATACAAAACCAATCAAGGCAATCATAAAAAACAACTTAGTTTTGTCAAAATTCGCAAAATCCCTAGCCATAATTAGAAATAGCCCTAAAATCTGAAAGAACAACAATAGTCCCTGAATGCTCTTTGTGCTGACATAGGAATTTACATTTAAAGTTCTAAATCTTGACTTTAATTTTTTACTAATCATCATCAACTTCCTCATTTACAAATAAGAACTCAATTCGACCAACGTCAATCAAATCCTTATCTTTAAGTTCAATAGCCTCTGTAATTGGTTCTCCATTAAGTAAAGTCCCATTTGCAGAGCCTAAATCTTCAATATAATAAATTCCGTCTTCTTTAATAATTCTCATATGTTTCTTAGAAATAAATTTATCATTTATTACAATATCATTAGAATCACCACGACCTAAAGTTGTCTCATTATTTATATAATAATGTTCATGAACTTTAAAAGGAAGACTTTCCTTTCTGTTTATAAGTTTTAGATAGGTATTAGAAACCTCACTCATTTCACTTGTTGTGCTAATATCAAAATATATCATTTTAATTATATTATAAATAAAATAATAGATAATAATTACAAAAATATATTTAAAAATAATTGCCATTAAATCATATAGCTTTAAATTTCCAAAGGTTTCAACTGAAAAAATACCCTCCAAAATATCAAAAATTTTATCCATATATCCTCCGCTTTTATGTTAAAATCTGATTTTATCAAACTTTATTTTACCATAAATACAAAAAGTAGTCAAAATTTTGCTAAAATGTATTTTCTCTTTTAAATTACTAGTTCCAATCCATTTTTATTAAGTCTATAAACTTTATCACAAACCTCATTAATATATTTTTTATCGTGAGAAACTGAAATTATTGAACCTTTATATGATTTTAATAATTTTCTGATTTCAACTGAGGAAAAAGGAGATAAATTTCTCGTAGGTTCATCTAAAATCAAAACTTCAGGATTTTCTAAAATCATTTTTAAAAAGTAAATTTTCGCCTTTTGTCCTCCTGAAAGTGATTTTAAATTGTGAAACATCTCATCAGGAGTAAACTTCATTGAACCCAAAAATGTTCTAATCTTTGTAGTTTCTTCCTTTTCATAAGTCTTACTCAAATAATCTATAATACTCATATCAACATTCATTTTATCATCATAATTCTGAGGCATATAGGCAATCTTTACATTTTTCTTTACATTTTTCAAAATTATCTTTAAAAGAGTTGTCTTTCCTATTCCATTTTCTCCGATTATACAGATTTTATCAGTACCAAATACCTTTAATTCCAAATTTTCACTCAAAATTTTAGAACCGATGACAAGTTTTTCCAAATTCAAATCTAAAATTTCCTTTTTTGTTGAATAATTTACATTTTCATCAAATTTTACAAAAATAGATTCTTCATAATCGGGAAAATCAAGTAAATTCTCCTTTTCTTTTTCAAGTTTTCTACCGATAGATTTTACAGTATGCATTTTTATTTTCAGCTCTGTCCCCCAAAAATCATTTTTTGTACTTCTGATTTCATGTTGCACTCTTTCATATATTTTCTGATATTTTCTTTGTTTCTTATCAAATTCTTCTCTTTGTTTTTTTGCAATTCTCTCCTGTCTTTCAATAGCATTATCTCTGTTTTCAACATAATTTTCATAATCCAACTTTTCAATTGAAATCTTTGGCTTTTGTTTTCTCATAAGTTGCTCAATATGAATAATTACATTTGCACAATTTTCAATCAAATCCTCATCGTGAGAAATAAAAATTATTGGAATATCAATATTTTTTATAAAATTCTTAAGCCATTCAATAGAATTTATATCCAAATCATTACTAGGCTCATCCAATAAAAGACAAGTCGGTTCTTTCATAAGTTCGCAAAGCAAAATAAATTTAATTCTTTCTCCACCTGATAATTCACTTATCTTTTGCTTTTCATTTATTAAATTTTCATCAAAATTTAACTCCTTTAACAATTTATAAAATAAATTGTAGTCAAAAAATTCTTCTTTAATCTTATTTTCAAGATAATACTTTGTTGAAAAATCTAAAATATTGGTTTCCAAAATCTGTGGTAAATATCCAATAACTTCATTAGACTTATTTATATATCCACTTATTTCTGCATATTCTTTTAAGCCCTCATCATCAACTATCGCCTTTAAAATACTGGACTTTCCATTTCCCTCTTCTCCGATTATACAAACTTTCATTCCATTTTCTAAAGAAAAACTAAAATTTTCAATTACTGTTCTTAAATCTTTCACTAAATATATCGTTAAATTTTTTATACTAAGCATATATCCTCCTAAATTAAGCCACAAAAAAATGGCAATCTACTTATTGCCATTTCAACATTCATTTTGCAACTCAAAAAGGAGTACTACAAAGAACACAAAAAGGAATGCATAACTAAAATGGCAACAAAAAACTAAGCTCTAAAAAGCTATTAAATTTCTGTCTCATAATAGTTATCTAATTAACATTCCTTCCTCCTGAATTTTTTATTAATTTTTGATATATCTCTACATCACTTAAATTTTAACACAAACAAATTAAAGTGTCAAATTATTTTTTATTTTTATCTATTAAATCCTCTACTTTACTATTTGTAACAAGACATTTTCTAAACTATTCTGACTAAATTCTATATTCAACAAGTTATTGTCATTAGCCAAAAGTCTAATTAAATTTGATCGACTAAAAGATGCAATCACTGATAATTCTATAAAATTCTCAGCCTGTTTTATAATAATTATCTCATTTCCTATATATTCTTTTATATTATCAAATTTAAACATCCCATAAAAGTTTATTTTAACATTGGTTCTTTCTAAATCCTTATTAATAATATTTTTTATTTTATCTCTTAAGATAACTCTTCCCTTTTCTAAAAAAGCATCTCATCACACATTTGAACCAAATCTTCAATATCATGACTAATCAAGAATAAAGTAACGTCATTTTCTTCTATATATCTATTCAAATATTCTATAATTTTGGCTTTAGATTTAAAGTCTAAACCTAAAAAAGCTTCATCATAAAATAAAATTTTTGGACTATGAATTAATGATGCAATTATTTCAATTTTAATTCTTTGTCCCAAACTAAGTTTTCTAACTTGTCTATTAACAAAACTCTCACAATTTAATTCAGCTATACTCTTATCTATAATCTTTTTTGCCTCGAATTTATTTACTCTGTATAACTTAGAAAAAACTTCAAAATTTTCCAAAGGGGTTAAATCCTGCCACAATCCACTTCTTTGTCCCCAAATCACTGAAATATTTTTTACATATTCCTTTCTATCTTTAATAGGATTAAATCCCATAACATTTATCTTTCCCTCATTTGCACTCAAAACTCCTGATAACAATTTAATAAATGTTGATTTTCCCGAACCATTTAATCCACAAATTGTAATTTTTGAACCTTTTTTAATGGATAAATTTTCTATTTCAATATTATAATTTGATAATTTTTTTCTAAAAAAAGATTTATCATATGAATACTTTAAATTGTTTATTTCAATCATAATGCTAACTCCTAATTTCCTTTACTAACATAAAATCTTCTTAAAATTTTTATAAATATTTTTTTTATGATATACAAATAACTTATCGAAATCAACAATGAAATAAAAATCGAAAGAATAATACTTCCATAAAAATCACAAGCAAAAATTTTATTCATTGGTATATAATAACAAAAATATATTGGTATAAAATAAATCAAAAAAGTTTGTACCATCTTATTCAACATATTTGTAGGTATATAAGAAATAAAAGCTGTCTTATCTACAAGTATTTCTGATATTAAATTCCTTTTTTTAAAAATAAGTGTAAAAATTGAAGAAAAAATAAGTAAAGAAATGAAAAGTAAAACAACGGATATTACTATAAATAGTATAAAAACACTAACATATAATTTATTCATTTCAATATTTAATTTTGAGATAGATAAAACAAGTAAAAATATGTAAGAAATAATTCCAGAAAGTCTTCTCAAGAAAAATTCGTTACCCATAATCTGTAAAAAAACACCTAAAGGTTTAACAAGAATTATGTCTAAAGAACCATTTTCAATATAATTGTGAAAATTATCAAATCCTCTTGCAATCATTCTTGCAAAATCATAAGATAACATAATAATCGCATACCCTATAAAAATATTATATTGAGTCCAATTTCCTAAATTTCCAAATTTTTTTATTAGTATATCAACAGCAATTATAGGAATAAAGGCATATATAGACCAAATTATTAACTGAACAAAAAAATCCAGCTTGTACTTTAATTGGCATTTTATACTAATTTTTATTAAAATAAAATAATCTTTTAATGCCTGTAACATCTTAACCCCCTATATGTCTTTGAAATTTTAATATTTTTTCACCTATAATTAAATTAACTACATAGAATAACAAAATCCATATAATTTGACAAAGCATCAAATTATTTCCGTTTTGTGAACCAAATAATAATTGAATTGGCGTATTTACTATTGATGCGAAAGGTAAATATTGTATAATTCTTATATATGCATCAGGCAAAAAAACAATTGGAATCATACTACCTGAAAGCAATGCACATACCGAATGAAATAAGGCTTTTATTGCACTATTTTTTTGTGTAAAAACAGTTAAACTATATATAAAAATTGTAAATTCTGTCGCTAAAATTAAACTTAATATATAACTTAACAAAAATATAATATAATTCAAATGTATTCCTGAATTCAAAAAAAACAAAGCACAAACAATTGGAATAAAGCTATAAATTACTCCAAAACTTACCGAAAAAGATAATTCTTCAAAAATGAATTGTGATATATATCTCAAAGGTCTAATTGCATATACTATGTAATCTCCATTAATAATTTTATCAGAAAATATGGGTGTACGATATATTGAACATGTGATAGAAATATATGATGAAAAAACAACATATATAATAATTTTAAAATCACTATACATATTATTTTGAAATGCATAAATAACTGATAATTGTAAAAAAACATTTACAAAAATCATCAAAAAAGCAAAAAAATACATTCTCTTATAATTTTTAATTGTTAAAATTGATGCTAAAAAATATCCCCTCAAAATTTCCACTCCAATTATAAAAAAATTGAGACCTAATCATAGCCTCATTTTTAGTGTTTATATATAATTGCTAATGACATAGCATTATGTTCTTTACACTAATATCAAGCTAAATTATACAATTTATTAATATGAAAGTCAATACATAATAATACAATCATTGTAAAATCAACAGCACAAAAAAATGGCAACCTACTTATTGCCATTTCAACATTCACTTGCAACTCAAAAAGGAGTTCTAAAAAGCTATTAAATTTCTGTTTCATAATAGTTATCTAATTAACATTCCTTCCTCCTGGATTTTTAATTTAATTTTGATATATCTCTACATCATTTAAATTTTAACACAAACAAATTAAAGTGTCAAATTTTAATTAAAGTAAATAAGTATTCCAGTTATTATAATCACTAAAAATATTCCTAAAAGAATATTTTTTCTTTTTATTCTTTTATCTTCGTATTCATCTGCAGATTCTTCAAAATCTTTAAGTATATCTTTTGGAATTGAAACCCTATTTACTTCTTTTTTTGCTCCGTCTTTATAAGTATAGTAAAGTTGTTCTCCATCAATCATTTTATAGGAATAGTTTCCAATACTATAACCACTTTCAAAATTAGATGAATTAGAATTTGATGTGGAAATAATACTTTTTTCTGTAAACATCTCCGGCTCTAAAGTATCAACCATAGCTTTTGCTTTTTCTAAATCAAAATTATATTTGTCTTTTACATATTTTATAGCTTCTATTTTTCTATTTTCTCTTATCAGTGCATATAAATCATTATCATATATCCTAGAAATAATTGAATTTTTAAACATATCGTGAAAGTCTTCTTTTGATAATCCATGGTTTTTTCCTTCAAAATATTCCAAGGTTTTTGTCATCTTGTCAACTGTTTCTTTTGCATCTTTAAAATCCATATTATATTTATTTTTAACATACTTTACAGCTTCTTCTTTTCTTTTTTGTTTTAATAAATCATATAATACTTTGTCCATTACTCACTCCGATATAATCTAAGTAAATTTTCAAACTTTTTAAATTTCGAAAAATATTCTACATTATCGTAGGTTATTTTTACTTTTTGTATTTGCAAAATAAATATTTGAATTTGGATTTTTTCGTAAAAAACTTTGATTTCTTCAGACAAAAAGTTTTAACTTATCTTAATAATCAAAGCTTATTCTTTTTAGAATGTCAAATTTTAATTAAAGTAAATAAGTATTCCTGCTATTACTATAATTAACAGAATCCCCAAAATAATATTTTTTCTTTTTGTTTTTCTATCTTCATATTCTTCTGAGGATTTTTCAAAGTTTTGTTCAAAGCCTTTTAGTATATCTCTAGGAATTGCAGTCCTATTGACTTCTCTTTTTTCTCCATCTTTATATACATAGTAATGTTGTTCTCCATTTCTCATTTCATAGGAATAGCCTTCACTAGTATAATCATTTCCATAATTAGAATTTATTGACTTTGATGCAGAAATGATATTTTTTTCTGTAAATGTCTTTGGATCATTTATATCTAAACTATCAACTATATTTTTTGATATTTTTAAATCAAAATTATATTTTTCTCTTACGTATTTTATAGCATCTACTTTTCTATTTTCCTTTACCAAAGCATATAAGTCATCATCAGATATTTCAGATTCCTCTAAACTTCTATTTTTATACAATAAATCTTCTTCTGATAATTCAAGATTTTTCTCATCAAAATATTCAACTTTTTCTATCAACTTATCAACTGTTTCTTTTGCACTTTTAAAGTCCATATCATATTTATTTCTAACGTACTTTACAGCTTCTACTTTTCTTTTTTGTTTTAATAATTCATATAATTCTTCGTCCATTATTCACTCCAATTTAATCTATGTAGATTCCCAAACTTTTCAAGTTCTGAGAAATCTTGTTGCCTTAGCGCTTCATATAAAACTATTCCAACCGAATTTGATAAATTTAGGGAACGAATTTCTCCCCACATCGGTATCCTTACACAATGTCCTTCGTTTTTAACTAAAATTTCTTCAGGTATTCCTTTACTCTCTTTCCCAAACATAATATAATCATTTGGAGAATATTCTACCTTATCATAGGTTATTTTTGCCTTTGTGGTTGCAAAATAGATATTCGCATTCGGATTTTTTTCATAAAAATCTTCAATATTTTCATAGACAAAAAGTTTTAACTTATCCCAATAGTCAAGTCCTGATCTCTTTACCATTTTGTCATCAAGCGAAAAACCTAAAGGCTTTATCAAATGTAATTTAGTGTCGGTTGCGACACAAGTTCTTCCAATAGCTCCAGTATTAAAAGGAATTTCCGGTTCTAATAAAACTATATTAAACAAAATATCCTCCTTATTTTTCTCTATCTATAAACATAATAAATACACAAATAATAAGCGAAAAAGCACTTAGTAAAATAGTTTTAAATCCTAAGATATTACTAAATTTACTACCTATAATCGCCCCAATAATAAAACATAATATAACTCCAAAATACATTAAGCTATATTCTAAAAACTTTTTATTTTTTGTATAAAAATACTCAGCTAAATTGTGAGTTCCACCTCTTAAATTTCCAATACACATTGTTGTAGAAAAATCTATTCCACGTACTTTTTTAAAACTTTGAACTTGTATTCCACAAGCGAAAGATGTCATTGCATTTGCTGTTTCGTTCATATTTTCGGGAATAAAAGCCACACAAATAAGTAAAAATATCTCAAAAATAACGGCATTTTGCCTCCAATGTAATTTAAAATTTCCTTTTTTTCTAAATAAATCAGCTAAAAAAATTCCAAGAGTAAAAAATGATATTGGAAAAGCATATTTTAAGCACATTGCCCAATTTCCTTGAGAAGCATGAACACCTAATAACAGCATATTTCCAGTTTGTGCATTTGCAAAAACTTGTCCTCTTAAAAGGTATGAATATGCATCCATAAGTCCACCGCTTAATGCTAAAAATATTGCAACTTCAATCGATTCGGACATTTGTATTGCTTTTTTCATATAAAACTCCTTCTCAAACATTCACAAAATAGTATATACCAAAAGAACTTTTTTTACAAGTTTTTATTATCTGTATTTTCACAAAAAAGAATGGTCTATAAAATAGACCATTCCATTAAAACAATTTTTAAGCTAACATCGTCAAGAATTTTGCAACTCCTATACCAAAGAAAGTTCCCGTTATAACCCCAATTAATGCCATTAATACAGCTATTGGAACCAATGATTGTGAATATGCCGCTGCAAGTACCGGTGAAGAAGCTACTCCACCTATATTTGAAAGAGAAGCTATACCACAAGTGAATAAATCAAGTTTGAATACTTTTCCAATTATAGCCATCAAAATTCCATGAATTATAAGGATTACAAAACCTGCTAAAATATATGCTGGAGCTTGAGTAAGTTCTAAGAAATTTGCATTTGATGCAATTAATCCTATTAGCATATATAATAGGACATTTGAAACTTCAGGAGAACCTGGAATTCTTGCAAGTGGTGTCATCGCAAAAATAACTCCTAAGATTGTTGTTATGATTATTGTCCAACCTGTTGCTCCCATAAAAGCAAGAGCAGGAATTTTTACCATTTCATTTCCTATTATTCCAGTAACTGCGGTAACTCCAAGTGCAACACTCAATAAGAAAAATATATCTTGGAAAGTTATCTCTTTACTTATTGATGAAAATTTTGCAGTTAAATGTTCATTAATATTATCAATTTTTGAAGTATCAGCCTTTGTCCACTTGTTAAATTTATCTGCAAATGGAACTAAGAATAATAGGAACATTATCCATATTGAATAATCTATTGAGTCAATCAATAGTGTATAACCCATTCCTGAGCCTTCAAGTCCTACTGCCTGTTGTACTGCAACCATATTTTGTGTTCCACCAACCCAACTTCCAGCTAGTGCGCCAAAAGTTAAAGGTGCATTTGATGCTAGGTTTCCCTTGAATATAAGAAATGCCACAACAAAACCAATCATTATAGTAAATGTTGCAGTAAAGAATGAAATTATCATTCTAGGGCCTAATTTTGCTATATCTCTAAGGTCAGCTCTCAACAACATTAAAAATATCATTGAAGGTAATATTGCATCTTTTAAAACACTTCTAGCTTTAGATACACTTTCTACGTTCATATCCCATACACCTAATGTTGATAAAATCATAGCCCCAAAATAGATTATAACCAATGCAGGAATATATTTAAAAAATACTCCATTTTTAAACTTCTTTTCCAAGTAAATCACTATACCTGAAACAAAAAATAACAGTGCAACAAATTGAAATCCATCTGTAATCATAAAAAACCTCCTAAAATATATTTTCAATAAGAAAAAACCAAAAAATATTTTTGATGATTATTTTCTTATTAATTTTATTTTATCACTATAGGCAATCGTTGTCAAATATTTGATAATAAATATCTATTATTGTTTTGCTTTATTGCGCAAAAAAATGATTAGACTTTAATCTAATCATTTTAAAAAACTATTTATTTAAACATAATATAATTGACGTTTCATAATCTCCATTAGGATATTCAAATGGATTTACTAAATCTCTAAATCCTAGTTTATGGTAAAAATTAATTATTTTATCATTATTAAATTTCTTAGTGGATAATAAAATTTTATCTCCTTCAAAATTTTCAATTAGACATTTCATCAATTTTTTTCCATATCCCCTACCTTGATATTTTTCAATAACAGCTAATTCATTAAGTTCAAAAGTGCCTTTATACCAATCTATTCCACTTGGTAACTGTGAATCTACTTGCATTGCCCACCAATTTTCTTTTAAAAAGTCAAAGCCATATACAAATCCGATTAACTTATCATCCTCAAAGGCTCCAACAATTTTTATATTATTTTTTAAACTACCGTCAATTCTAGTAATTAAAAAATTAGCAGAAAAATCATCAGTTTTAAAAACTTCTTTGTATATATCGGAAATTTCTCTTTTATATTTTTCAATTTCTTCTAAAGTTAATAATTTAATCATAAGACCCCCTAACAATTCTAAAAGTATTCTTTATTTTTTAATTATTTTGGCAAATTTTTTGTAATGCGTTAAATGTATCAAATAATTTATTTTCACTTACGAGTACATTTATAACATCCCCATTTATTATTGTAGTTTCCCCATTTGGTATTATTTCTTCAACTCCTCTGTCAATATTTACAATTAACATTCCCTTTGGAAATTCTACTTCTTTTATTTTCTTGTTTTCTATCTCACTTCCGATTTCAACAACTATACTCATAGTCATTTTTTCTCCATCTTTTGAACTTGCAATATGTTCTCTTTCCATTAATCTTTCTAAAAGATATTCATAAATAGGTAATGATTTTAAATAATTAGGTATGGAATAAGTTATAAGACAAACTATTGAAAGAGGCAATAAATAGGAAAGATTACCAGTCATTTCAAAGATTAAAATTATTGAAGTAAGTGGTGCTCTAACTATTGCAGTCAAATATCCTGCCATTCCAAGAATAATAAAACTATTTATATAAATTGGATCTATGATTTTCCCAAAAATTGTTCCGATTGTAGCTCCTAAAACTAATATCGGAAAGAAAATTCCACCTGGAACTCCTGAACTAAAGCAAATTATTGAGAATAATAATTTTACTATAAAAAGTAAAATCAACATATAAATTGGAAAATCAACAGTTTGTAACTCTTTCATCAAGAAACCGCCACCACCTAATAAATTAGGTGTAAATATTAAAATTACTATAGGTAATAGAAAATATGGAATTAATTTAAATTCTTTCCTTAACTTAAGTCCGTCTTGAACTTTCATAAAAAATTCCATCAAAAATATATAGAGAACTCCTAAAAGTGATAATACCACTGCAAATAAAATCAAAGTCCAGTAATTTACTAATGGCAATTTTTCAGACAAATTAAAATTAAAGACAGTTTCTGTTCCATATAGTATTTTTGAAACTAAATCCGAAGTTATTGTTGCTGCCATACAAACTACTAAAAGTTTTTTACTAATATGTCGATGTACTTCTTCAACTGCAAATAAAATTCCTGCAACAGGTGCATTAAATGCAGCAGCAAGTCCTGCACTTGCTCCACAAGTTATTAAAAACTTTTCAACTGTTTTGTTTTTCTTTAATTTTCTTGAAACTAATTTTCCACTCATTGCCCCTATTTGAATTGATGGACCTTCACGACCAACTGAAAAACCTGCCAAAGCAGTTAAAGCTCCTCCAAAAATTTTTGCCAATAAAACTCTTACTGGATTAGGATTAATATATCCCTTTATTTCCGCTTCAACTTGTGGTATTCCTGAACCCCCACAAAATCTTGACATACTCTTAATCTTTGTAACTAAAAAAGAAATAAATATAAGTGTTATAAAGATAATCGGATAAATATAAAAATGACTTCTACTTATATTTATGATTCCTCCTATAATTATTTCTATTCCATGAATAACATAACGATAGAAGCTGGAAAATCCACCCGCAACAATCCCTACTAAAATTCCATAAAACAGTAATTTTAAATCCTCTTGTCTATGATTATTACTAACATTCTCTATACTTTTCATAAAAACTCCTAAAATAAATATCTTATAATTATTTTATCACAAAAATAACAATAAAAAAAGTTTTGACAACAATCAAAACTTTATCTAAATATTTCTTCTAATTCGCTATTTGTAATTTCTCGATACTCTCCAAGTTTAAGACTATCGTCTAAATTCAAATTTCCAATGCACACTCTTTTGAGTTCAACAACTTCATTTCCCACATATTCCAACATTCTTTTTACTTGATGAAATTTTCCTTCGGAAATAGTAAGGTAAATTTCTTTTTCTGAAATTTTTTCAACCTTTGCATTTTCTGTTGTAAAATCTTCTTTTTCAAAGTAAATTCCATTTTCAAGACTTTCAATCTGTTCACTTGTAATATCATCTCTTAAAGTAACAAAATATTTTTTATTTACTTTTTTCTTTGGATTTGTTACATTGTAGGAAAATTTGCCGTCATTTGTTAAAATCAAAAATCCTGTCGTATCTATGTCAAGTCGTCCAACGGGAAATAATTCCATATTAGAGTACGGAAATTCTAATAAATCTAAAACTGTAGGAAGTTTTGTATCAAAGGTTGCACTGATAAAGTCCTTTGGTTTATTCAACATCAAATAAGTAAATTCCTTATAGATTACTCTTTCATCATCAAACAAAATTTCATCTTTTTCAATGTCAACCTGTGTATTTAGATTTTTTTCAATCTTTCCATTCAGCTTAACTCTACAAGTTTTTAAAAACTTTTTAACTTCACTTCTTGAGCCAATTCCCATATGACAAAGGAATCTATCAATTCTAATCTTCATTTTATCTTGTAATTAGCTTATTGCTATCGGTAATATTTTTATATTTTAGTGAATATTTTTCAAAAAGACCATTTACAAAAGCCTCTCTAAGTTCGTGATATACAGAAACTTCCATATCAAATTCATTAAAATATTGTTTGTGAATATCATTATATAGTACGAATTCCAATTCGTTTTCTTCTTCTCTAATTACAGAAATTGAAACATCACAAGGAAGTCCGTCAAGTAAAGTATCCATTAGCAATTCATAAGCATCTTGTAAGGTTGAAATTTCATATTCTGGAAAACTTGTTCCATATTCAAAAGCAACTTTTTTAATTTCTTCAAGAGAAACTCCCTTATCTAAAAGTTTTTTTACAACATAAGCAAATCTTATTTCAACATTTGAAACCGCTGTATGTAACCAACCATGAATATTACTTTGATCGATTACTTCTTCTAAGTCTTCAGAAATCAAAGCAGGAAATAGACTTTCTACTTCGTCTCTCTCTTCTTTATTCAAAAATTTTTCTTCAACTGCAAAAGTTAATTTTTGTGCAATTAAAATCTTATCATACATCCAAAAATGTATTGGTGCTAAAAATGCGCTCATTATTTTTTTCTCCTTCTCAAATCATTGTTTATAGATAATAGCAACACAGCTAAAACTATCAATCCACAACCTATAACTTTAAAAATAGTCATAGATTCGTTAAGAAAGATTATACCCAAAATTACACTTGTTATCGGTTCAAATGTACATAAAATGGAAGCAGTTGTAGCTCCACAATATTTAACCCCTAGTTGCAAAAAAGCATTCCCAAAAATTGAAGTTAAAAATGAAATTAAGATTGTAAGTCCCCAAGCCATTGGTGTAAGTGCAAAAGTAAGTTGTCCACTAAACTTTCCAAGGGCAAAAAGACCTACGATATTAAATAAACTGATATATAAGGTGCATTTAAAAGGATCCATATGTTTAAAACCACTTTTATCCAAATATACCAAGAATAAACTATATGTTACACCTGATAAAGCAGCTAAAAATATTCCTATTGCACTTCCTCCAGTAACTTCATCAACCAACAATACAATACCTATCATTGAAAAAACAAGTGCTGACATCTTCTTTAAAGTAACTTTTTCTTTAAAAAATAAAATACAAATAAAATAAACAACGCAAGGATAGATAAAATGTATAGTCGTTGCCATTCCTACAGAAATATAATTATAGGAACCATAAAGTGCTGTTGTGGTAATTCCTATACCTAAAAATGAAAGCACAATAAAATGAAGAAATTCTCTTTTAGTAATCTTCATAGGAGTTTGATTTTTTCGCATCCCTGCATATAAAAATGGCAATCCAAGCAAAGCTCTTAAGAAGGTAAGGGTAATTGCATTGTTCCCTCCGTCATAAGTAAGTTTTGCAAGTATTGGTGTAAAACCAAAAACAAATGCAGAAATAATTGTAAAAATAATGCCTTTAATAAAATTCATAACTACCTCCTAACTTTATAATATTTACTTTCTCTAAAAAAATATTTCAGATACAATTTCGTCATTTTGACCCCATTTTACCATCAATTCCGTATAATCATCATTTAAATATAAATCAAAAATTTTATCTATACAATAGCTCTTTCCATCAGCATTTTTAAACTCTTCTATTCCCATCCAAAAGAGTTTTCCTTCAACATTGTTTTCGATTAATTCTCCTGAAAAATCTTCTGTATAGTATAAAAAACCTAATTCTCTTACATCATTAATTTCGTCAATCCAACTGACAGTTCCCTTTAATTTAAGATTTTTTACATTTAATCCCGTCTCTTCAAAAACTTCTCTTACACATGAATCATATAGAACTTCACCTTTTTCAACATGTCCACCAACAAAAGTAAGACCTTCCCAACCATGTTTTTTTACTTTATCTAAAATTAAAATTTTATCATTATCTCTATCATAAATCATACACATATTTACTAAAACTGTTTTCATAAATCCTCCAATAATAATATGGTACAAAATCACCACTTTATTATTATATCATTTAATACAGTAAACATACAATAGATAACTTTATCGAGATAATAAAAAGTTCAAAATTAATTAATAATTAAGAATAATAACAAAAATTTAATTTAGACATTATTGCAAGATTTTGCACAAAAAAAATCCGACTTTAAAGTCGGATTTGTCTTAAAATTTTTATGGTAAAATTGTTTCTACTACTTCAAAAACTGTTTTGAATAATCTTCCAACTCTTTTAACCATACCTGCTTTTGAATAGTCTTCTTTAGCAACTAAATCAACTGTTGCAACTACTTCTTTAGAATTTTTAATTTTTATTTCTCCAACCTTATCACCTTTTTTCAATGGAAGTTTAACATCTCCTACATTTACTTCAGTTTCGTAGTTTATGCCTTTCATTGATACTCTTTCAAGATCTTCTTTAGCTACTAACTCGATATAACCTTGATTTGCTGATTTTACTTCAACTTTTTTTACAAATTTTTCAGCGTCCACAAGTTTTCTAGTTTCTATATTTTGTTTTGCAAAATTTAGCATATCTTTCATATATTGAGCTCTATCAGCTTTTGTTTTTGCTCCCATTAATACAGAAATTATTCTAAATTCAGATTCACCCTTTGTGATTTTCATAGTAGAAACTAAACAATATCCAGCTTCATCAGTATGTCCTGTTTTTAAACCATCTACACCTTCAACTTGTCCAACTAGAGGAATAGTACTTTCTTTTTTGAAATTTCTTGCTGGTTGTTCTAAAACAGTAGTCTTTGCATATTCTAAAACTTCAGGATATTTTTCAATTATAGTTTTTGCTAAAGTAAAAATATCTCTTGTTGACATTTTATTGTCTTGTCCGTTTTTTGTAAGACCTGAAGCATTTGTAAAAGTAGAATTTTCAAGACCAAGTTCCTTTGCCTTTTCATTCATCATTGTTACAAATTTACTTTCAGTTTCTCCAACAGCTTCAGATAATGCAACTGCTGAGTCATTTCCTGAAACAATCATTAATCCATCAAGTAAATCTTTAATAGTGATTTCTTCCCCTGCTTTTAAATTCAAACTAGATCCTTCTTCAGCACTTGCAGTTGTAGATATTTTAACTTTATCTTCTAATTTAAGTTTTCCTTCAGCGATTTTTTCTTTAACTAAATAAAAAGTCATAAGTTTAGAAATACTCGCTACTGGTAAGGCTTCATCAACATTTTCCGCAACAAATAAAGCTCCTGATTTTGCATCTCCAATTAAGGATGCAGTAGTTTTATTTTCAATTCCAAATATTGCATAGGACTTAGCTGTCCCTACAAAGCAAATCGAAAAAATTAATATTAAACTTAGTAGTGTTTTTTTAAATTTCATAATACTCACCTATTTTCTTATCTCATCCAAACCCATATATTTTCTTAAAACATGTGGAATTTCTACACTTCCGTCTTCTCTTTGATAATTTTCCAAAACAGCTGCAAAAGTTCTTCCCACAGCTAATCCTGAGCCATTCAAAGTATGAACAAATTTAACTTTTCCATCTGTATCTCTATATCTAATATTAGCACGTCTAGCTTGAAAATCTTCAAAATTTGAGCAAGAAGATATTTCTACATATCTTCCATAACTTGGCATCCAAACTTCTATATCATAAGTCTTTGCACTTGTAAAACCAATATCTCCAGTGCATAAACAAACCACTCTGTATGGAATTTCTAAGAGTTTTAGAATTTCTTCGGCATCATTTGTAAGTTTTTCCAATTCATCATAACTATTTTCAGGATTTACAAATTTAACCATTTCAACTTTATCAAATTGGTGATTTCTAATTAAACCTCTTGTATCTCTACCTGCTGAGCCCGCTTCTTGTCTAAAACAATAAGTAAAAGCTGTATAGTAAGTTGGAAGTTTTTCAAACTCTAAAATTTCATTTGATAAAAGATTTGTCACAGGAACTTCAGCAGTTGGTGCTAAGAACATATCCTTTGAAGGAACATGGAACATATCATCTTCAAACTTTGGTAATTGTCCTGTTCCATACATTGAATTTCTGTTAATCAAAACAGGAACTCCAACTTCTTCATAACCTTGTTCACTGTGTAAATCAAGCATAAAATTTATTAATGCTCTTTCAAGTTTTGCACCCAAACCTTTAAATACTGAAAATCTTGATCCAGATATTTTAACTGCTCTTTCAAAATCCAAAATATCTAAATCCACACCTAAATCCCAATGTGCTTTAACTTCAAAATCAAATTTTTTAGGTTCTAAAAATCTTCTGATTTCTACATTATCTTCATCACTTTTTCCAATCGGGATATCTTTATTTGGTGTATTAGGAATACTTAAAAGTGCTTTTCTAATTTCTTCATCCAAATCTTTTACTTTAATGTCAAGCTCTTTAATTTCATCAGAAAGTGCTTTCATTTCTTTAAAAAGTTCTGAAACATCTACTCCCTCTTTTTTTAATTTTGGAACTTGTTTTGAAACTTCATTTTGTCTTGCTTTTTTATTTTCAACTTCAAAAATTATTTCTCTTCTCTTTTCATCAAGTTCAAGAACCTTATCAATATTGTAATTTCCAAAACGAGAATTCAAGCTTTCGATAATTTCTTCTTTATTAGTTCTAATTCTCTTTATATCTAACATAATTAAACCTCTTTCTTTTCAAACTCTTCCGCAGGATTTTTTATAGGGTATCCTTTTTTAATCAACCTAGCTTCTATATATTCCTTTAATGTTGTATAAATTACAACAAAAACTGGTACGGAAAGTAAAAATCCTAAAACTCCAAATAAACTTCCCCCAAGTACCAATGCAAATATAACCCAAAACGAGCTTATTCCTAAACTCTTTCCTGATACTCTTGGTGATATTACATTCGCATCTATCATCGACACAATTACTACAATTACCATAAACCATAAAACTGTATTGAAAGTCGATGTAAAAAGTAATACGATAACTATTGGTACAGCTCCAAGATAACAACCAAACCATGGAATTAAGTTTGTAAAACCAAGTATAAACGCAAATAATAAAGCATAATCAATCTTCATAAATAATAAAATTATGTAAAAAGATATACCAACTATTATTGCTCCAATACCCTTTGCTAAAAGATAGGATCTTAAAGTATAATCAAATCTTTTAACAATCTTAAAAGTTGCTCTGTTTGTTCTTTCAGGAAAAACTGCTATCATAAATTTTTTCAAAATTCTTGAAAAGTTTTCTTTATCATATAATAGATAGCCTGATATTATTATAGCTAAAATTATATTTAAAAACAAGGATATAACTCTAGTTGCAAAAGTTGCAACCCAAGAAATCATATTTGTCAAAAATGTTGTTGAAAAAGCTGCGAACTCTGTCAATTTACCATTGATAAAAGTCCTAATTTCTGAACTTATCTCAATATTTTGTAACATATATTTTGCCTTTTCCACACCCATATCTATAAAAGCTGGAGTTCTTTCAACAAAAAGCGTTATATTTGAATAAAATTGTGGGATAATATATTTTAAAAGTAGAATTATAAAAGCAAAAAATACAAAATAAGTTATAATCATTGCGAACATTCTAACATATTTAGCTTTTAATTTCTTAAAAATTTCAATTTTCAAAATATATTTTTCAAAAAACTTTACAAAAAAGTTTAGAACATAAGCTATTGCTCCACCTATTATAAATGGCATTAAAATATATTTTATATTAGAAGTATATGAAATTATGGATTTCATATTAGAAAATATAAAATAACAAAGTATTGAAATAGCAAATATTAAAACTCCAGTTATAACATTTACTGTATTCTTTTGTTCCCAGTTAAATCTCATAACTACCTCCTATAATTTTATATTCTTACCAATTTTATCTCTTAAGTCAAAAGGCGGAAAAACAAAAAATTTAAAATTTCCCCTAATTCTACTTGCCACTCTTGAATCGTAGTATTCTGCTAAGTCATATTCTAAAAGATTTGAGGTTATTACTGTATTCAAACCTCTTTCAAATCTATAATCTAAAAGCGAACTCAAAAAACTATTATTATTTTTGTTAGTAATTTCATTTCCAAGGTCATCAATCACTAGAAAATCAACATTTCTTATAAAATCAATCCTATCTTGTAATTCCTTTTTATCTCTATAAAAACTGTAACTGTAATTAGACATAAGCTCAAAAAATTCAGTTGCAGTAACAAAACAAGCTCTCTTACCCTTATCCAACATATAGTTTACCATTGCCGATGCGAAATAAGTCTTTCCAGCACCACTTTTACCATAAAAGAAAATTCCATAATCTTTTATTGTAAAATTATCACAGTATTCTTTTGAAAAAGAAATTAATTTTTCTATATATTCTCTGGAATTTACAAGCCTATTTGCATGCTCAAAATTGCCTTCAAAGAGAGAAAAATCAAAATTAGAAAAATTTTGCTCTCTTTTCTTGCTTGAAAAGCCACTTTCTAAAACTCTATCCTCAACTAAGTCATTCATTATACAGCTACAGACAGAGCCATTATAATATCCTGTATCTTTACATTTTTCACAGCAATAGAATTTATTTAGATAATCTTTTGAGAAGCCATTTTTCAAGAGTAATTCATTGATATTTTTTTCTAGTATATCAAATTCTTTTCTTTCTTCTATACAATCAATATTAGCTAGTGTTGACTTCATAATTTTTGTGGCTAAATCATTTCTCTTCGATATTAAATTTTCAATATTGTCAATGGAAGAATAGACTTTTTTTTGTCTTTTTTCTTTTATTTTCTCTCTTAATAAAGGTCTTTTACTAAGACTTTTTAAAACTAATTCATCTAAATTCATAATTAATACCTATCGAGTAATTCTGTCGTATCCGAATTCTTATTTTCTTTAAGTTTCTCTCTTTTCTCTTCTTCTGTTAAAATATCTTCTTTTTCGATATATTTTTTAGTGTTTTTACTGTATCTCTTAATTTTATTTTTATCTTTATTTTCAAGGAAATACTTCAAATCTTCTACAGTTGAAATATTATTATCTCTCTTCCAAGCTCTTAGAATTCCAATAACATATTTTACAGACATACTCTTTCCCATGCTATTAGCATATTCATAAGCCTTATAAACTAAATCCATACCATGACCAGTTTCTTCAATATGTGAAATAATTTCGGTTATTTCGTGAGGCTTTAAACTTAAACCTGTAAGTTTTTCAATTTTATTGAAATATTCTTTATTATCAATCATTGGTTTTTCTTTTTCTTTTTCTACATTGTCGTCATAGACTCCACCTGCATAAAGAGCAAAATTATTTACAAATTCAATCTTTTCTACATTTCCTTTTTTATCCAAAGTATAATCTAGAAGTTGATTATTTTTCCAATATTTTAAAGAATTCATAACTTGAACTTCGGAAAATCTAAGTTCCTCTGCTATACATTTTATAGACAATTCGCTTTTATATGATCCAAAAAGTCTTTTATATAAAAACAAATAAACCTTTAAGGAAATTTCATCAACTATTGGCAAGTAGTTATCCAAAAACATATTATCAATAGGAGTTACTCCGGGTTGAATTATTGACTTTTTAAAACTTATTTCCACTCCTATCCCACCTTTCTAAAAATTTTAATCTATCTAACTTCATCGTAAAAATTTTGGAATAAATTATATTATTTTTTTCTTCAAAATATTCCTTAGTTTCTTCATATCTCTTTAATTTTTGCATTTTTTGAACTTCAAAATCTCCAAGAAATTCACTTATTTTTTCAAAGCCAATTTTTTCATATAAATGTATTGCTCTTTGATTAAAGGCATTTACATTTAGCCAAATAGAATATTTGTCAAAATTTTCAAAATAGTATTCTAAAAACAGTCTAAGAGATTTAAATCCATATCCTTTAGAGCAATATCTTTCATCAAAAGACAAAGAAAGCTCATAATTACTGTTTAAAAAACTAATTTTACTTATAGAAATATATCCTATCATAGTATCTTGTAAAAAAACAGCATAATAATTATTTTTTTTCGATTTTATTTTCTTTTCCCATTTTTTAATTTCTGATTCAGTCAAAAAACAGAGATTATAATCAGTTAGCAATATATCCTCATAAGGAGAGAAATTTTTGAAACCTTGAATATTGTTCTTTTCAAATTTTTTAATCTTAATGTCCTCATCTTCAATTAAAAAATTATTCATTGAAAAGCTCCTTATCTCTATCAGTTTGAAGATCTAAAAATCTTGAGTACTCTTTAATAAAGTTAAGCTTAATACTTCCAATTTCACCATTTCTATGCTTTGCAATAATCAATTCAATTTCATTTTGTACTTCTTCTTCTTTTTCTTTATCTTGATAATCTTCTCTGTTAAGTAAAATTACAACGTCAGCATCTTGTTCGATTGCCCCTGATTCTCTTAAGTCACTAAGTTTTGGCTTTCTACCACTTTTTTCACTATCACGAGATAACTGACTCAATGCTAAAATAGGAACGTCCAATTCCTTTGCTAATGCTTTTAAATTTCTTGAAATAGTAGAAATTTCTTGTTGTCTATTTTCATTTCTTCCCTCAGAAGTCATAAGTTGTAAATAGTCTATCATAATAAAGTCAAGACCGCTATCAGCTTTAAGTCTTCTACATTTACTTCTTAGTTCAGTTATAGAAATTCCTGCAGTGTCATCCATATAAATAGATTTCCCAGCTATAATAGAGCTCGCTTCAAAGACATCTTCCCATTCAGTTATATCTCCACTCATAAATTGTTTTGAATTTACAAGAGAAAGAGAACTTAACATTCTTTGAGCTAATTGTGTTTTACTCATTTCCAAAGAAAAAATTGCTACTTTATAATCCTTTAGGGCAGCATTTAAAGCTATATTTCCTGCCAATGCTGTCTTCCCTACAGATGGTCTTGCTGCAAGTAAAATTAAGTCTTTTTTTTGCATTCCAAGTAATATCCTGTCCAAGTCTGCGAATCCTGTAGGAACGCCAGTCAAAGAACCTTTTATTTTACTTCTTTCATCAAGTAGTTCAATAACCTCTTTTAGAGTATCTTTTATATGAGTAAGTCCTGTTCTACTTTCATTTTGTGACAATTCAAAAATTTGACCTTCAATTGACTCTAAAACTTTGTCATAATCTTCATTTTTATATGCTCTATCTTTTATACTATCAAGAATAAAAAGTAGATTTCTAGTATCTGATTTATCCTTTACAATCTTACAATAATTTTCTATATTTGAAGGAAAAGCAACAGCATTTACAATTTCAACAACTCCAACAATTCCATTATTTGATTCTGTATCAAAACCCATTGCTTCCATTTTATTGATTACTGTAATTGGATCTACATTTGTATTTTCTCTTGATAATTCCAAGATTGCACTAAATATATCTCTATGCCAACCTAAATAAAAATCTTTCCTCTTTAATTTTTCAAAAACTAATTCTCTTTTATTTGGCTCTGTAATCATTATCGACAAGACGCATTTTTCAGCTTCTAAGTCGTAAATATTATGCATAAATTACTCCTTTTCAATAGAAACCTTAACAGTTGCAACTATTTCAGGATAAACTCTAATAGGAACTGTCAAAGTGCAAAGTGATTTAATATTTTCCTTTAATTCTATTTTTCTTTTGTCAATTTCAATTTTATGTTGTTTTTTCAAAGCATCACTAATATCTTGAGAAGTTATTGAACCGAAAAGCTTATCTCCACTTCCTGTTTTAGTCTTTATAACTACTTCCAATTTTTCTAAAACATCTTTTAATTCTTTTGCATTTTTTATATTTTCAGCTTCTATTCTCTTTAATTCAGCTTGTTCTTTTTCCCAGATTTCAAGATTTTCTTTTGTAGCTTCTTTAGCTAAGCCATTAGGAATCAAAAAGTTCCTAGCATATCCTGTCTTAGCATTAACAAGCTCACCAGCTTTTCCAAAACTCTTTACATCTTTAATCAAAATTACTTTCATCTATATCTTCCTCCAATAAATACTCATCTATCGCTTTCTTTAATTTTTCAATTGCTTCGTCCATTGAACAATCAAGTCTAGCACCAGCAGAAGTATAATGTCCACCTCCACCAAGTTTTTCTAAAATTAATTGAACTGAAATCTTTCCTAAACTTCTTCCACTTATATGAATTTGTCCAGAAACAATAGTTAAAACGAAACTACATTCAATATCTAAAACTCCAAGCAAATCATCTGCTGCCTCTGCCGCAATTAGCATTGACTCTTCAATTTCTTCTGGAAATACACCAATACAGATATAGTTTCTGTATGATATTGCATTAGATAAAACATTTGATTTTAATTTTATAGTATTAAAATTATCCTTGAACAGATGTTTTACAGCGATACTATCCGCACCAAATCTCTTCAAATAGGATGCCATTTCAAAAGTTCTTACTCCAGTTTGGTAATAGAAATTTTTAGTATCGACTACTATTCCTGCAAGCAGTGATTCTGCAATTACTTTATCCAAATCAATTTTTTCAAACATATAGTAAATTATTTCAGTTACAAGTTCACAAGCTGATGATGCATAAGGTTCAAGATATGTTAACATAGGATTTTCAACAAAATCTTTTCCAATTCTATGATGATCAATAACTACAATTTTTGAAGTTACATCTAATAGGTATGGAGCTTCTGTTGAAACAGTCCTTGAATTGTCAACCAGTATAACTAAACTTGTATCCTTACATATATCATATGCTTTTTCTGGAGAAATCATCATTTCTACATAGCTAGGTTCAGTATTACTAATCCTATCATAAATATTTCTAATTGTAACAGGAACATCCTCTAAAACCATATAACAATCTTTTTTCAACTCTTTACAAATTCCCATAACACCAAGAGCAGCCCCAAAACAGTCCATATCAGGATTCTTATGTCCCATTACAAAAACTTCTGAAGATTCTCTAATTATATTTTCAAGTGCTTGTGAAATAACTCTTGCCTTTACTTTATTTCTTTCAACACCTTTATTATTTTTTCCACCATAAAATTCTAAATCTTCTCCATTTTTAAAGACAACTTGAGCTCCACCACGTCCTAAAGCCATGTCAAGAGCGGTTTGAGCTTCCTTATATCTTTCAAAAGGATTATTTCCACCAAGACCAATACCAATACTTAAAGTGGGTTTTATATTACCTGTAATTTCTAGTTCTCTTAATGTTTCTATTATACTGAATCTATCATTTCTAATTTTTTCTAAAATAGAATTACTTGAGATAACTAAATATTTTCCAGAATCATATTTTCTTACAATTGCTCCTAGATTTGAAAAATAACTTATAATAAGTTTATCCATTTCAGCAGTCAACAATGTCTTAAAATCTTCATTTGTGTTATTACGAACATCTTCGTAATTATCTATATAGATTAAAATAGAATTTAAAGTATCATCTTCATATTGCTTTTGCAATTTTGAAAATTCTAAATTATCTATTAGATAAATTATTACATTAACCTCTCCATTGTCCTCGTCTTTTACAACATTATAGTAAACTAAGTAATCAAATTTTTCTGTTTTCCAATTAACCTTTCCTGATACAGTTTTTAAAACTTCGGAAATATTAAAACTTGAAATTTTAGAATTAATATCTATTCCAATAACATCTTTTCCTGAAAAAAGCACTGAAAACTCTGGACTATACCATTTAACTCTACCTTTATTATTAAGAACAGCAATAGGAAAAGGCATTTTGTAAACTACTTCACTTGCAATATTATCCAAGGAATCTCTATGCTTCTTCATATCTTCATCATATTCTAGATTTTTATTCTTTACATAGTATAAAACTAAAATAAATGAAATAAAAGTTAATATAAAAGATACAATCCCAAATATAAATTGAAAATAAAGAACAAAAGCTGAGATTAAAACCATAAATAAAAATAAAATATAAAAATCTGATAATTTAACTATTTTCTTTCCCATTTCATACCTCTCTTAATTGAACTATAAATTCCATATATGAAATAACCTAAATACACAATAGCAAAAAATATTGAAATAATACTAATAGAATTTGCTAAAATAGTACTATATTTCGATTTTAAAAACACATTAAATTTTATAAATCCTTGAACTATCATAATTTCTATAAACATTAGCATTAAATTATACGTAATCAAAAAAACTTTATAGTATTTTTCAATTCCAAAAATACTAGCAAAAAAGATTGCTAATGAAACACATATACCAAATAATGGAAATTTAGAAGAATATATCATAATCATATCATCCGAATCTCTATTTAATTTATAAATCTTTTTAGATAAAAATGAATACCCTAAAGAGCAAAAAACAAAAGAAATCCCAAATGAAATTGCAGGGTAAATTGTCTTCATAGTTTCAACAAAAGCTTCTACACTTCCTATTCTTAAAATTTCTTTGTAATCCTTAAAATTATCTAATAATTCTGCCATTGTCTTTAAAAATGCCTCATAAGCATTTGAGTTTAATTCTAAAAGCATAAAATCACTTACTAGAAGCATTGCCATAGCAATGGCACTTCCAAACATAATTTTATAACCATCTACACCCTTATCCATTCCTTTGATAAATATAAAAGAAATAATTACAGGAATGAGTGCAGTGAAATTTCCTAAAATCACAATAGACAATATTGAATACATTCCAGCGGATAAGATATACATTCTTATATTTGATTTTTTGTATAAAATTACCATTGGTACAAAACTTAATAAATTTAAGATAGGAAACAAAACCATTCCTATAGCCAAAAAATAATATAAAAATACTTTTTTATCTTGCATTTTAAACCTCTATTTCATAAACTAACTTTAATAAATTTTCATTTATTAATTCTCTATAACCCATATTTTTTTAAAATAATATTGTCTTTATACAAATGCATAAAGTTACTAATATTATACCATATTTCCGATTATAAATAAATGCGTTGAAAATTTAATTTTGATAAAGAAAAACAGCAAATCTTTTGAATTGCTGTTAAAAAAGTTTCACGATAAAATTTATCTGTATTTTTTCATTATATACTTAAGTTTTGGCATTTCAATAACTTCATCAATTTCAAATCCAAGTTTAGTATAAAGATTTTTTGCATTTTTATTAGAATCGAAAACATTTAAAGAAATACTTTTTATATTTTCATCTTTAAAAATCAAATCTATAAAACTTCTTATTGCCTCTTTTCCAAAACCCATTCCTTGCTTTTTAGGATTTATTATAATTCTACCAATATGTATATTATCTTTTTCAATTCTTATTTGCTGAATCATTCCTAAAAATTCATCTTCATTGAATATGGAAAACACATTTTCCATTTCTTTAATTTTATCATAAGTCAAAGGATATGAAATTTTTAGTCCCATCCATTGTTCTTGAAAATCCTCTCCTCTTTCATTTGACCATTCACATAATAGTGTGGCATTTTCTTTTCTTAATCCTCTTTCAAATCTAATAACCATATAAAACCTCAATTTTACTATAATTTTTATTTTCTATACAAATAATTTTCTGCTTTAGACTTAATATATTTATTTCTAAAAGTAATAGCTATAGCTAGTGGTAAAATTATAAGAGGTAGACAAAAAGCAACTCCTGCAATAGCTAAAGTTTTATATTGACCTCTCCCGTGTAAATCCTTCTTCATTCCGTTCAAAGAATCTGCAAAATAATTTAAAATTGATCCATTATTTACCATTGATAACAAAACAAACTCTACTATAACTAATGCTATAAATATAAGAGCTGTCCATTTTGCAGCAACATTGCATATCTCTATTCTTTTTTCTATACTTATATCTTCTGCATTTTGAATATTCTTAAACCATTTTTTTGCTCTTTCTTCCTTTGTCATATCTATTTCTCCTATAAATTTAAATTTCATCTATCTTAAAGTTTTAGTATTGCAATAACTTCATCTCCATCCATATCTCCATTTTCTACAAAACCAAATGAATGATACAACTCTTTAGCAATTTTATTTTCAGGTTCATAAGACAGCCAACAATACTCTGCTTTACCACAAGGAAATGATTTAATAAATTCTAAAGCAAGTATCATAGCTTCTTTCCCAAAGCCTTTTTGTTGATAAGTCTCATCAATCATCAAACGCCACAGATTATAGTTTTCCTTTGCTATATTCGGAACATTTTCCCAAGTTTCATCCACATCATATCCAATCATCAGAAAACCAACAGGTCTATCGCCGTCATAGATTCCAAACGGAAAAACAACTCCATTTGATGTAATAGTTAAATATGCTTCAATAATACTTACGTCATTAGATGCTACAAAATTTTTTTGCGATTTAGACACTTTTAATTTAAGTATCTCCCATATATTTTTCCTATTTATTTTTTCTAAATGAAGCATATTACCTCCAAATTTTTTTAATTTATTTTACTTTTATTATAACACAAGATTATTTATTTATATATCTATAATGGTTATTATACTATATTTTCAATTATAAATAAATGCGTTGTAAATTTAATTTTGACAAAGAAAAACCCCAAATCTTTTGTTCTGATTTGGGGATTTACATTATAAGCTAATTACATTTTGTTATCTATTTTTTCTTTTTTGAATAAAGAAAACCTACTAAACTTGTTACTGCTAACAATATACTTGAATTTGAAATATTAGTTTTTGGAAGACCTTTGTTACTTTTTGTACTTTTTTGTTTTGTTTGTTTAACTTCACTCTTATCTTTTTTATCGTCTTCCTTCTTGTTTAAAACATGAATTTGTGTTTTGGCATAACCATTTTTAAATTTAAACTCAAGATTATGATTTCCTTCTGTTAAAGAATTTTTAAATTCTTTAGTAAACTCTACGATTGTACTACCTGATTTTACAGTGTACATTGATGGGTCAACAAGCTTGCCATCTAAATATACATTTTCAAAATTTTTAACATCTTCATCTAATCTAAAGTATAATTTATGGCCATCATTTTTCGTTACAGTTTGATTTTTACCATATAAAAATTCAATTACCTTAGGATTGTTGTTATTTTGTTTATCTGATGAATTATTATTCTTTCCTTTTTCGAGCTTAGCTTTTAAAGAATTAACTTTTTCTTCAAGTTCTTTTATTTTTTTGTTAAGCTCATCAATTTCATTTTGTTTTTTACTTCCGGATTGCTTTGCCTTTTCTAATTTTTGCTTGGTTTCTTCAAGCTCTTTTTTAGTTTTTTCTAAATCTTGGCTAGTTTTTTCAAATTCCTGTTCAATTTTTTCAAGCTCTTTTATCTTTTTGCTAAGCTGATCAATTTCATTTTGTTTTTTACTTCCAGATTGTTTTGCACTTTCTAACTCTTGCTTAGCTTTTTCTAATTCTTGCTTGATTTTTTCAAGTTCTTTTTTAGTTTTTTCTGAATCTTGTTTGGCTTTTTCAAATTCTTTTTTTGTTTTTTCAAGCTCTTTTTTAGTTTTTTCAAACTCGTTTTTTGTTTTTTCTGAATCTTCCTTAGCTTTTTTAAATTCCTGTTCAATTTTTTCGAGTTCTTTTATCTTTTTGTTAAGCTCATCAATTTCATTTTGTTTTTTACTTCCGGATTGTTTTGCACTTTCTAACTCTTGCTTAGCTTTTTCAAGTTCTTTTTTAGTTTTTTCTGATTCTTGCTTAGCTTTTTCAAATTCCTGTTCAATTTTTTCAAGCTCTTTTATCTTTTTGCTAAGCTCATCAATTTTATTTTCTTTTTTACTTCCAGATTGTTTTGCATTTTCTAACTCTTGCTTAGCTTTTTCAAGTTCTTTTCTAGTTTTTTCTGAATCTTGTTTTGATTTTTCAAGCTCTTGTTTGATTTTTTCAAGTTCTTTTTTTGTGTTTTCTAAAATTCTTTCAAGTTCTTTTTTTTCTCTTTCTCCAACTATTGATGGAGCATTTTCTGTACTTAATTTATCTAATAAGTCTTTATTCGGAGCAGTATGTCCATTCCAATTTGGTGTTTCATTTTGAAGTTTAGAGTCTTCAATCGAATTTGTAGATTTTTTACCATCTATTGCATATCCTTTTGTTTTTTTGTCAATAGTTATTGAGTCAAGTACAGCTTTTCCACCTTCATTCTTACTCATATAACTATTTCCACCATGCAAATATGCATTATCAACAATAATTGTTCCATTACCTGAAACTCCATTTCCACCTTTTCCTGAAAATCTACCATTTCCTCCAACAGCAATTAAAGTTCCTTTTCCTGCTACTGTTCCCTCTAATTTTAAAGCATCTCCTCCATTACTTGTAAGAGCATAGCGACCGCCTGCAAAAAGTCCAAGTTTTGCATCTTTTTCAATAGTTAATGTTTTACCTTTTGCAATCTCCATTGCTCCTTGTCCTTTATATTGTTCACCTGTAGGAGCTTCATCTCCACGTATAAATACATTACCTTTTATAGTTGCATTACCTTGAACACTCACAACTGGAGTTTGTATATGTTTTGCATTTTTTCCATCAGTTAAATAATTGGCATTTGAATAAATAACAGAGTTTTGTAATGTTGCACCATCTTTTAAAATTATTTGACCATTTATAGAAGATCCACTTGCAAAACTCTTATGATAGTCATCATAATTTACTTCAAGAGTTCCACCATTTTCAACTGTTATTTTTCCATATAATGATGAATCTGAAAGATTAAGTTTACCACCGTCTTTTACTACGATATTTACAGAACTTAAAATTTTCATATTTATAAGATAAAGTTCACCCGTAACAATTAAAGTTTGAGTGGTAGCTTTATTTTCTTCAATTGGATAGCCTAGTTCAGAATATTTTCCACTCTCTCTTGAGCCAAACCAAAGTTTTAAATTTTTTGGAACAGTTACTTCTTCTTTATCTTTTCCAAACTTTTTGATTACCCAAGGTTTCATATCCCATTCTTTTTTTGTAGCAGGGTTTTTTAAAGTTTTAAATTCTTTATCTACCAATCTTTCTTCAAGTGTAACTTCATTAGAATCAAATACTTCAAAATCTAATTCATTTGATTTTAGCTTTCCATCTTTTGATTGTACAAAAACCTTATAATTTCCTTTTTTAGAAGGAATTCCAGATAATTTGATACTATTGTCCATTTCAGAATATTTTGCTTGCATACCAGAATCATCTGAAACCATTTTTGCTTCTAATTGTAAATTATGTGTTACTTCTTTCGCATCCTTAAAGTCTGAATCTGATGGTGTTTCTTTGTCTGTATAAGCAATTTGTAATCTTACATTACTATTTTTATTTGAATTTACTCCTCCACCTGTAGCAGATGAAAGAGCATCGTATTTTTGTTGACCTATAATTGCTGCTTCAAATGAACCTACAATTCTTAAATAGTATTTTTTAGAATAATTATTATCTTTTTTAACAAAAGTATCTCCTTTCCTTTCGAATGAAATAGATGAACCATCATTTAAAATAAATTTAACTACATATCCATCTGGTACTTTTTGTCCAAGATATAAAACTTTATTTGCTTCGTCTATAAAATAATTTTCTCCAAAAACCGCAGCCTTACTACTTGTTTTTCTATATTCTTTATTATTTAAAAATATTTGTCTAATCTTGCTAATTTTATCTTTTGGTTCAATAGAATATTTATTTTCAAAAAAAGATTCATTAATTGCTTTTAATGAAAATTCATTATTTTCTTTCTTTTCCGGATTATCATTTGGTGTAGAAGGAATTACGTTATTTTTTTCTTCCACTTTAACAAAATTACTTCCAACTTTCTTAAATGAAATACTACTTTTATCTTTGAATTCAATTTTTATTACTTCATTATCATTTGGATCTTGACCAAGATATAAATAGTTATTTGATAAATCTAAATAAAATGCTTTTCCAAGTACTGCAGCTTTATAATCTTTTTTTTCGTATTCATTATTTTCTACAAAAATTTTTGTTATTTCCTTTAATTTATCTTTAGGCGTAATTTCATATTTATCACTACTTCCAAATCTACCTTTGATAAATTTTAAAGAAATATCATCTTTTTGTTCTTGTGTTGTCGTTTTTGCATTTAAAACTTGCATTTGACTAATTGGAATTAAGCACATTGAAAGGCTTAAAACAATTGCCGTAAATTTTTTCTTCATATAAACCTCCAAATTTTTAATATAGATTGATTTGCAATATCGTTTAAATTATATTATATAATTACATTTGAAGTCAAGATATTTTTATAATTTTTTTAATAAACCTTTTGAAGGGATTTAATTATACACATTTTTAAAATTTTTAATTTAGTTTAATTAGCATTGACTAATTAGTCAAAGGATGATATAATTTTATTGAACGAAATTGACTATTGAGTCAACAAAGGAGGCGTTTATGGTTACTAAAAATTTTGAAAAAATTTCAGAAGATAAAAAACAAATGATAATAAATAAAGGGATAAAAATTTTCTCAGAGTTTTCATTTGTGGAGGCAAAAACTGATTTAATAGTTAAGGAAGCTGGTATTTCTAAGGGTTTATTATTTTACTATTTTGATAATAAAAAGAATTTTTATCTATATCTACTTAATTATGCAGTAGATTTATTGACACAGAATTTAGAATGTAAGACATATTATGATTTTTTCGATAACATTTTTAGTATAATGGATAAAAAATGTAATTTAATAAAAAAATATCCTAATGAAACTAAATTTTTAAATATGGCTTCTAAGGAAACAAGCAAAGAAGTTGACAAAGAAATTAAGGATATTTTTAGTGAATATCACAAAAAATCAAATGAAAAATTAAAAAAACAAATTTCTAATTCTATTAAAATATTTAACTTAAGAAAAGATATTGATCATGAATTAGTTGTGGATGCTTTATCTTTATATATTGATGCGATTGTTATAAAATATCTCAATCTATATCAAGATAATCCAATGGATTTATTCGACAATTATGATGAATTTAAAAATAGTATTAGTAAATATCTAGGTTTAATGCTTAATGGATTTCTTAATACAGATTGTTTAAGATAGGAGGATAAAATGTTTTATAAGAATCCTTATGAATACTTATCTGGAAAACTTGAAAATAAAAAGCTAATTAATGCTGGTTTTTCAGAAAAAACTTATGACACAGGTACTGTTAAACTTAACTATGTAATTGGTCCAAAAAACGGACCAAGTTTGTTGCTAATTCCTGCTCAAATAGGAATGTGGGAGAGTTATAAAAAAGTACTAATACCTTTATCTAAAATTTTTCAAGTTTATTCAATAGATATAAGAGGACATGGAAAATCTACTTGGACACCTGGTTATTATTCTTGGGAAATTGTAGGTGAAGACTTAAAAATGTTTATCAAAAATGTAATAAAAGAAAAAGTAATTATAAGTGGAAATTCATCTGGGGGTATTCTTGCCCTATGGTGTGCAGTTAATATTCCTGAATATGTTTCTGGAATTGTTCTCGAGGATGCCCCAATCTTTTCTACGGAGATGCCAAGATTTAAAGAACAAGATAAATTTGTTTACAATGGATTAAAACATCTTGTTGACAAAATTGGAAATATTGAAGACAGAGACTTAGCAGATTATTTTAGAGATATGGAAATACCTGATTCTGATAAGAGAATTAAAAAAATTCCAAATTGGTTTGCTAATTGTTTATCAAAAAAGATAAAAAAATTTCAAAACAAATACCCTGATAAACCCATTTCAGTAGGATTCCCTGATAGTTTACGACTACTTATTAAATCATTGTCTATGTTTGATCCCGATTTTGCTAGAGCTTTTGTTGATGGAAGATTTTATGATGGGATTAACCACGAAGAAGCCTTTAAAAAAACAAAATGTCCAATAATGCTTATTCACGCTGACTGGAAAAGATATGAAAATTTTGGACTTGTAGGAGCTTTTGATGAAGACGATGCTAAACATGCAATTTCTTTAGCTCCACAAATTATATATAAAAAAGTTTCTGCTAATCATGTAATTCACGCTTTTAAACCTAAAAAATTTATTGAATTATTAACTGAATTTAAAGAAAGTATATAAATTTATTAATCTATTTAGAATAAAAAGAGCTGATAGCTAAGATTTAAAATCTATAATCAGTTCTTTTTCTAAAATTCAGTATAAATTTTTATTGTGAAACAACAAGGTTCTCGGTACCCACTCGATGCAAAGCATCGTGGAAGGCTGGGGATCTTATTGCGAAACAACAAAAGAGAAGACTTATATATTTTGATATAAAATCTTCTCTTTTTAAAAATTTGACATTCATTATTTTATTTTACATATTTCTTACATTTTGTTATAAAAATAAATTCCCTTATTTCCAAAATTTATCTTCTTCCTCTTGTTGTTCTGCAAAAGTCCATACTTCTTGTATTTTTCCATTCTCTATTCTAAATAAATCAATACCAGGGTCATTTAGTTTTTCATCTTCTTTTTCAGCTAAAGAAACAACACTTGCAACAACAAAGCAATCATTACTTGCAGCCCAATTTGTAATTACTCTAAATGTACCATTGCTTCTTTTGGTAAATTCTCCTAAACGCTCTCCCAACGCCTCTTTTCCTTTAACAATTCCTGAAAGTGGACCTTCTCCTCCCATATGCCATACAATATTATCAGACATTGTTTCAAAAACCGATTTAAAATCTCCCTTCAATAATGCTTCTGTATAAGCATTGTATACTTTCATAATTTCACTTTTCATAGCCAATCTCCTTTCTTTTTGAGGATTGATTTTCCTCTTACTATTATTATACTTTTTAAGTCTTGACTTTAAAAGTACGAACATTTATAATACATAGTATCTGATACGATACTATTACACATCTTAAGGAGGTTTTTATGTCAACTATTTATGATAAATGCCCTTATGTTACTACTCAGAAGGTTTTACAAGGAAAATGGGCAATTGTAGTTTTATATCATTTAAGTACAGGTACTAAAAGATTTAATGAACTTGAAAGATTAATTCCTGAAGTTACTCGAACTGTTTTAACAAGGCAATTGCGTCAATTAGAACAAGATAAATTAATCAAAAGAAAAGTTTTTGCTGAAGTACCTCCTCATGTTGAATACTCTTTAAGTACATTAGGTGCTAAATTTCAGAAAGTTTTGAACGAAATAGAAATTTTTGGACTAGATTATATTTCTGAACTTAACAAAATTAATAATCCAAAGGATAAATAAACTTATCTATCTAATTATGAAGTAGATTTATTTATATAAGATTTATAATATAAATTAAGTGCTTATATTTTTTATATTGTGGATAAAAAATGTAATTTCATTAGATCCACAAATTACATATAAAAAAGTTTCTACTAATCATGTAATTCACTCTTTTAAACCTAAAAAATTTATTGAATTGTTTACAGATTTTAAAGAAAGTATATAAATGTTGATTTATTAATATCTATTTAGAACAAAAAAAGAGCAGATTTTGAGATTAAAACCTCTAGTCAGCTCTTTTTCTAAATTTCAGAATCTTTTTTATATCTCAACGATTAAAATATCTTCTTTATCCAACTCTAAACTCTTTTCAATTTTTCCATTTTTAAAATAATATGCCCCACCAACGCTTATTGGCTCGTCTTTTGTTATTGAATTTACCAAAAGCACATTATCCGATGCTAATTTAGATTGCTTAGCATAATCATATTGTTCAGTATTTTCCCATTCATCTTTTGAGAAATTACAATAAACAGGCCAAAGCAAAATTCCATTTGTTTTAAACTTTTCAGAACAAATCCACATATCTCCACATAGTGCAATTTTAAATTCTGTATTCTTATAGATAAAAGTTTCTGAAGTCTCTCCCTCACAATAGTGTTCATCAGTAATTGAATATTCTTTCCAATTTTTAGTAATTCTTCTATAATTTTGAATTATTTTTCCTTTTTCAATCACTACAAAAGAGGAATAAATATTTTCTTTTTCTCTTTCAATATAGCCAATACCAAGATCAATTTTATATTTTTCACTAAGTTTTTTTAATTTTTGCATAGTTATAGACTCTTTTGTAATTGCAATATTTTTATCTATTTCATAATTCCAAGAAAGCGAGTCAAATCCTTGCAAAAAAGTTTCTCCAAAACAAAGTAAATCAGCTTTTCCATTAGCAGAGATAATCGCCTTTTCTATTTTTTTTATATTATATTCAATTTCTCCATTGTTAAATTCGTAAGAAACCAATCCTATTTTCATAATATCTCCATTAAAATATTTTTGACATCATATACTCATCTACATATTTTCCATTTACATACATTGTCTTTTTCTTAGTGCCTTCAATAGAAAATCCCATTTTTTCATATAATTTTATTGCTGACACATTTTCACATTCAACAGTAAGTTCTAATCTTATAATTTTGTTTTTAACCACCCAATCATCAAGCATTTGAAAAAGTTTTGTTCCAATTTTTCTATTTTGGTAATCTTTTTGTATTCCAATTACAATATAAGCAGTATGTCTAATTCTCCTAAAAGCTCCTCTTTCCGCTGATAAAAAACCTACTATTTTATCATCCTCTATTGCTCCTAAAAATAAATTATTTTCATCTTTTAAATTTTTTACAAGTTTTTCCTCGTTCCAAACTCTTTCATCAGGTTCAAACATCATAAAATTTGTTTCGCTATCAATAATTTTTAGACAATTATAAAACTCTCTAGCATTTGTATCTATCAATCTTCTAATTTCCATAATAATCTCCATTTTTAATTTCATTTAATATATTTATTTTATCATATAATTAGAATTTATCAAAAATTATTTTTTTGTAATTTTTTTCTTTTTGTAGTATAATCAAACTACAAGGCTTATACATTAAAATTTTTTAATTAATGTTAATCATTGTGAATTTAGCTTAAGGAGGCAATATGAAAAGTATAAAAATTGATGAATTTAAAAACTTTAAATTTTTAGGAAATTTACATTTAAGTAAAGACGAAAAAAATCTATTTTATTCCGTTTCTAATATGAATTTAGAAAAGAATTCTTATGAACATAGAATATATAAAATGGATTTGGAAACTAAAAAGTCCTTTGTTTTTACTAATGGTGCTAAGGAAAGTTCTTTTATTGAACTTTTAGACGGTTCTATTCTTTTTGCAAGCGATAGAGAAGACAAAAAAGAAGACTCAGATATAACTAAATTTTATAGAATATGCCCTTTAGGTGGCGAAGCTGTTTTAGACTTTACTATTCCTGCTTTGGTAAATAGAATAAAACAAATAAATGACGATGAATTTTTAGTTTTGGCTAACTTTAATAGAACAAAAGAATTAGAAAAAATTGAAAAAGAAGAAAAGAATAAAGAGAATAAAGAAAAAACTTATGACGATTCTAAGGATTATCTTGTTGCAACTGAAATTCCTTTCTGGGGAAATAATATTGGCTTTACAAATGAAGACAGAAGTAGGCTTTATCTTTTTAATAAAAAGACTTCTGAATTCATTCCTTTAAGTGATGATATCACTGATATTTATGGTTTAGAAATAAATGAAAATAAAACTAAAGCTGTATTTATAGCAACATCTTATACAGGAAAAATGCCTCTTGTAAATGAAGTTAAAATTTTAGATATTAGTTCTAAAGCAGTAGACATTTTAGCAAAAGACTATTCTTTCGAATATGCTAACTTTATAGATAATGAAAATATTGTAGTTAAAGCTTCAGATATGCAAGAATATGGTTTAAATGAAAATTCAAATATTTATATTATAAATATTAACAATAAGTCATTTGAAAAGATTGTAAATGATAATTTTGATATGTGTATGCATAATTCTGTTGGTACTGATATGAGATTAACTGGTGGAAAAAGTACTTTAGTAAAAGACGGATTTATGTACTTCATAAATACTGAGGTAAATAGTTCATATATTTATAGAATTGACAAAAATGGAAATCTCGAAAGACTAAACGAAAAATCTGGTTCTATAGATTGTATAGATGTTTCTAAAGACGGTAAAATTTATGCCATTGCATTAAAAGACTCTAATTTACAAGATATTTATGAAATTTCAACAGAAGAAGAAAATAGAATTTCTTTCCACAATGATACTACTGAGTATTCTCTTTCAGAAATTGAAGAAATTACTTTTACTAATGACGGAATAGGATTTATTGGATATGTTATGAAACCTGTTGACTATGATCCAGAGAAAAAATATCCAGGTGTACTTCATGTTCACGGTGGACCTAAAACAGTTTTTGGAAAAGTATTCCATCACGAAATGCAATTTTTAGCAAATAATGGCTACTTTGTATTTTTTACAAATCCTAGAGGTTCAGATGGTAGAGGTAAAGAATTTGCTGATATTCGTGGAAAATATGGGGAAATTGACTTTGATGACCTAATGAAATTTACTGATGCTGTAATTAAAAATTACCCTGCACTTGATGAAGAAAGACTTGCAATCATGGGTGGAAGCTATGGTGGTTTTATGACAAATTGGGCTATCGGACATACAAATAGATTTAAAGCAGCTTGTTCACAACGTTCAATTTCAAATATGACTTCTGAATTTTTACTTACAGATATTGGATATTATTTCATAGATGACCAAATCTCTGCAACTCCTTGGAATAATTATGAAAAATTATGGTATCATTCCCCACTTAAATATGCAAATAAGGCACAAACACCAACTCTTTTCATTCATTCAGATGAAGATTATAGATGTTGGATACCAGAAGGAATTCAAATGTTCTCTGCACTAAAATATCATGATGTACCTGCGAGACTTGTAATGTTTAAAGGTGAAAATCATGAACTATCAAGAAGTGGTAAACCAATGCATAGAATAAGAAGATTAAAAGAAATATTAGAATGGTTTGATAATTATTTAAAATAATTTAGAAACTTTAAAGAGCTATGTTAAATTTTTCAACATAGCTCTTTTTTCATCATAATTTTATTTAAAGTCCAATTTTTTTCAAATTTTCAACGGAAATTGTATCCATTTTATAGTCAAAGTCTGTTGTTCTTTCAAAAAATTCTCCATTAGTCAAAGGTTCATAAACCAAAACTGTTTTTATTCCCCTTTTCTTTGCCGTTTTTAATGGAGCTTCGGTATCATCAAAAAATATTATGTCGTCAACATCTGCATTGTGTTTTTTTACTGCCCAATCATAATATCTTTCATCATCTTTTAAATATCCACAATCATCGCAGGTTTGGATATAGTTAAAATACTTCATAAGTCCTGTTCTTTCTAAACAATTTTTACAAAGTCCTATATTTGTAGCCGTATTCAAAGAAATCTTATAGCCTTTTTCTTTTAAGTAATCTAAGGCATTCATTACATTTTCTTTTGCTCCGTAAATTTCATCATATCCTTCTTTTACATATTTTAAATTTCTGGCATAAATTTCATCCGGAGTTAAATCAAGATTGAAATAATTTTTAATTGCTATTCCTCTTGCATAAAGTTTTTTTCCTTTAAACAACTCTTTTAGTTCATCAGTTTCTTCTAAATTCATCTCTTTAAGAAAATATTTACAACTTCCGAACCAACCCCCAATAGAATCAATTAAAGTTCCGTCCATATCAAACATTACACACTTCATAACTTCCTCCTGATATTAAATATATAATTATGATAAAACAAATATTGATTTATCACAATACGCAAAGCTCCATTCATTTTATCATATTTTAGCTAATTTCTCAAATCATTATATACTAAATTATAGGATCTACTACTCTAAAAAAATAATCAGCAATTTCTTCTGGACTCTCTTTCATTTGGTCTTTTATCCACCATTTTACTGTTTCCACAAATGAACAACAAATATGATTTTTCAAGAATTTCTTAAACTTCTTATCTTCAATATTATCGATAAAAATATATTCATCTATTACCTTAAATAGATAAGTTTTAAAATATTCTAAAAACAATTCATTACTTTCACAACTTAAAACCTTTATAAACTCTTCCTTATTTTCCTTTAAATGATAAAGTATATGTGTAATTAAAATTTTAGGATTTTTGTTTGAATTTTCAAAAATTTTTGAACATTCTCTACTTAAATCATTAGAAAATATATGTTCAAACAACTCACGACAAATTTCTTTTAACAAGTCATCTTTAGTTTCAAAATGAGAATAAAAAGTACTTCTGCCTATATCTGCCAAATCAATAATTTCTTGAACTGTTATTTTATTATAATTTTTCTTGGATAAAAGCTCTGTAAAAGCCATAAAAATTGCTTTTCTGGTTTTAATTTGCTGTCTATTCATAAAATCCTCCATACATTTTTCAAAAAATGTTCAAAGTATTACTATTTTGATTAATTGCTTATTGATATATAATATCTATAGTGATACAATTAAATCAAACAAAGTGTTCGTTATTAAATTAATTGTAGCATTATAAACAGAAAAAATCAAGGAGGACTTATGATAAATAAAATTTCAAAATTATTCAGTGGTTTACACTTTACTATCATTTCAATAGTATTTTTTATCCTAAATGTTGTCTTAAATCTTTTAAAGATAGAAACTGCATTTAAACCGGTATGGATAAGTATTGTTATATCTGCTTTCCCTTTTTTAGTTGGGGCTATTAAAAATATAGTAAAATTTAAAATAAAAAATTCACTTTTAATCACAATTGCAGTAATCGCATCCGTATTTGTTGGAGAATATTTTGCAGCAGCTGAAATCGCAATTCTTATGGCAATCGGAGAACTTTTAGAAGACTATACCGTTGATAGGGCGAAAAAAGGTCTTAATGATTTAATTTCTTCCACTCCAAAAAAAGCAAAGAAACTCATTAAAACTAATGATTCTTATACTGTTAAAGAAGTTCCAATTGAAGAAATTGAAAATGGAGATATAATCAGAGTTATGCCTGGGGAAATAATTTCAGTTGATGGAATTATAAAAGAGGGTTTTTCTTCTATTGACCAATCAATTCTAACAGGAGAAAGTTTACCTGTAGATAAAACTGTTGGAGACGAAGTTTTCTGTGGTTCTATGAACTGTTTTGGAAGCATTGACATCATAGCAAAAGATGTTGAAAATTCTTCCTTACAAAAATTTATCGATTTGGTTGAAAGAGCAGAAAAAGAACAAACTCCTATGCAAACAGTAATTGACAGACTTGCAGTTAAACTCGTTCCGACTGCACTTTTAATTGCAATTGCAACTTTTGCAATAATGATGTTATCTAATTTTGATTTATACACTTCAATAAATAGAGCAGTTACGGTTTTAGTTGTATTTTGTCCTTGTGCCCTATTCTTATCAACTCCAACTGCTGTTATGGCTTCAATCGGTCAAGCAAGTAAACATGGTGTTATAATAAAAACATTTAATGCCCTTGAAAAACTAGCAAAAGTTAATAAAATAGCTTTTGACAAAACTGGAACTTTAACTTATGGAAAGTTAAATGTAAATGATATAGAAAATTTTTCTGATTTTTCAGACGAAAAAATAATGTCCTTAATCTCAAGTTTAGAATCAAAAAGTGAGCATCCTATTGCAAAATCAGTAACAGAATATCTAGATGAAAAAAATATAAAAAAAGAAAATGTTGAAAATTTTAAAATGAAAATTGCAAGAGGAGTCGAAGGAGAGATTTTAGGAAATAAATATTTCTGCGGAAATGAAAAATACTTTAGAGAAAATAATATAGATGTCAAAGACAATATAAAAGAAAAAATTGAAAAATACTCAAATGAAGCTAAAAATATAATTCTTTTTGGAGATGAAAAAGAAGTTTTATCAATCGTAACTCTATCAGACACTCTAAGAGAAAATGCTAAAGAAATGGTAGAAAATTTAAAAAGCTTTGAAATTGAGCCACTACTTCTAACTGGAGACAATCTTTTAACTGCAAAATACTTTTCAGACAAAGTTGGAATAACAGAAGTAAAGGCTGAACTTTCTCCCGAAGAAAAGTTTGAAAATATAAAAAATCTAAAAGAAAATAATGTCGTTTGTATGATTGGAGACGGAATCAACGACGCTCCCGCTCTTAAACTTGCAGATGTTTCGGTTGCAATGGGAAAAACAGGAAGCGACATTTCAATCGAAAGTGCTAATATTGTACTAGTGGGACATGATGTTTCAAAAATAGTTTATCTAAAAAAGCTCGCCAATGCAACAGTTAAGACGATAAAATTCAACATCATAATATCACTTTTAATTAACTTTGTAGCAGTAATTTTATCAGTTCTTGGAGTTTTAAATCCATTAGTTGGTGCAATAGTACACAATCTAGGTTCAATACTCGTAATTCTAAATGCGTCATTACTATACGATAGAAAATTTAATTAGAAAAATATTTAAGAGAAGCAGTTTTGCTTCTCTTTTAATTTATTTTTACAATAGTATTTTGAATTTAGATTATTATACTTACTTTTTTATTTTCGTTAACTATTTTTTATAATTTTTAGGAATTAAAAAAACAGTAAAACACTACATCGTCTTACTGTTATTTTTAGTTACTATATTATAACTTTATATTTAGTTATTTTAATATTCTATGCTAAAGGATAAAAATCTATCTTAAAACTATTTTTTATCTTTATTTACAATATTTTTAATGCCTTCAACTGTTCCTTCTACGGCATCTTTAACATCTTCAGCTACTTCTTTAACTTTTGAAACTACTTTTTCAGTAGCACCTTCTTTTTCTGTTTTTTTATCTCCAGTTAATTTTCCAAAATTTTCTTTTACTGAACCTTTTACTTGATCAATTTTTTCTTTACCTGACATAATTATATCTCCCTTCATCAAAAACTAATTTTACCTTTATTTGCAATATTTTTATAAACAGTAGTTTATTTTTTTTTACCAAAGAAAAATGATACTACAGCAATAACAATTACTGCTCCTAATACAGATGGAACTATTGCCATATCAGCTATTTTAGGACCCCATGTTCCAAATAACGCTTGTCCAACAGATGAACCTAACAATCCTGCTATTATATTAGCGATTATCCCCATTGCTCCACCTTTTTTAGTTATTCCACCAGCTATAAAACCTATTAACCCTCCAACAATAAGTGACCAAATCATAAATTTTTCTCCTTTAAATTATATTAATAAATAAATTAAAATACTAAACAAACTAATTTTTTAATTATATCTATTTATTACATTAATACCCTATTTTATTTAAAATAAACTATATCTTATATTATTACTAATTATTTTGTGCAAAAATAAACGTAATTTGAATTAGTAAATTAAATTATCTTCTTAATATCTTTAATTTTAAAATAATTATATGCTCATATATTTCAATAAATAAACTAAAAAACAAATTTTGCTTCTCTTTTATCATTGCAAAAAGACTAAAAATATGTTATTATTTTAGAATAATTTTAGACTTTTTACGGAGGATATAATGGTTAAAAGCAATGAAATAGATATGATAAATGGAAAGACCTTGAAAAAAATGATATTTTTTTCAATTCCAATTATTTTTACAGGTGTTTTTCAATTACTTTTTAATACAATAGATATAATTGTTGTTGGACGTTTTTCTGGAAGTGCTGCACTTGCAGGAGTTGGAGCAACTTCATCACTAATAAATTTACTCGTAAGTTTATTAATTGGAATTTCTATGGGAATCAGTGTAACAATGGGAAAATATTGCGGTGCAAGAGACTATAAAAATGCATCCGATACTGTTCATAATGCAATCGGACTTGCAATTATTTCTGGAACAATTTTACTTTTTGTAGGGCTTATCGCTTCAAGACCTATGTTACATCTAATGAGAACACCTGATGAAATTATTGATTTATCAGCAATTTATATGAGAATAATCTTTTTAGGAAGTCCCGCAGCTGCCATTTATAATTTCGGAGCGGCACTTTTAAGATCCATTGGAGATACAAAAAGACCGCTTTTCTTTTTAATAGTTTCAGGTATTTTAAATTTTTTTTTAAATTTATTTTTTGTTATAGTACTAAATATGAGCGTTGATGGAGTAGCAATAGCAACAATAATTTCTCAATATGTTTCGGCTATTATGATGATATTATTTTTAACAAAAAATGTAGGTTATATGCATCTAGATTTGAGAAAAATAAAATTACAAAAAGATAAAGTTATTAGTATTTTAAGAATAGGACTTCCAGCTGGACTTCAAGGTATTGTATTTAGCATATCAAATGTGTTAATTCAGTCTTCTATAAATACCTTTGGAAAGTTAGTAATTGCAGGAAATACAGCAGCAATAAATATTGAAGGCTTCGTATATATGTCAATGAATTCAATTTATCAGTCAACACTTAGTTTTACAAGTCAAAATATGGGAGCAAAAAAATATCATAGAATAGATAAAATTTTATTGCAAGGTCTTGGAATTGTTGCAGTAGTTGGTCTTGTACTAGGTGTTGGTGCATATTCTTTAGGAAATATTCTACTTGGAATATTTACAGATGACCCAGAAGTAATTATGTATGGACTTAACAGAATGAAAATTGTTTCAGCAACATACCTACTATGTGGACTAATGGACGTAACAGTTGGTTCCTTAAGAGGAATGGGATACTCCATTTTACCAATGATTGTGTCTTTAACGGGCGCTTGCCTATTCAGAGTAATTTGGATATTTACTATATTTCAAATTTATAGAACTCAAGAATCACTTTACATTTCTTATCCGATTTCATGGATATTGACAACTGCAGCACATATCTGTTGCTATTTAGTGATAAGAAAAAAATTATTAAAACAAAATAATGAGATTAAAAAAGTAGTTCTCGCTCCTTAGAAATGCAGACAAAAATGTCTGCTTTTTTTATAAAATTTTCACGTCATAATATTTTTTAAGAAAAATAATTTTGCTGTTTCGGTAGTGGATGTATCTTCGATACATTTACTTTTGCTAAAGCAAAAGTATGAGATTTCCGCAGTCGATTGTACCCAAATCAAAGATTTGGACAATCTTTGTGTCAGTTCTAATTTGTCTTGTAAATAATTAACGTTATGAGATTTCTCCACTACACTCAGCTATGCTTCGTTTCGGTCGAAATGACGTATAAAGAGAAATCTTCGATTAATAGTTAGACGTTAAAAGTAAATAAACGTCAATTGTTTAAAAACTTCTAAGAAGTAAAATAATTCACGTCATAGCAACAAGCAAAGAAAATCCCCCAATACGTCATCTCGAGCGTAGTCGAGAGATCTCATAAAGCTCATTTATTATGAAACAAAAATTTACTTATCCATATTACCTGACAATTCGATTAAAAATACAATTCCTATTTCGGTTTTTTCTACTTTGTATTTTATTCCATAGTTTAATAAGATGTTTTTTACAATGTATAATCCTAAACCGTTGCTGTTTTCTTTGTTTAGGTTGAAATTTATTTCAAATATTTTATTTACATCTAAATCTTTATTGTCTTTATAGGAATTTTCTATATAAAGCCAATCATCTTTAGTTCCGATGTTTATTACCCCATCTTCGTCAGAATATTTAACTGCATTGTTTATTAAATTAGAAAGTACAATTTTAAGTGCTGTCATTCCTATATAGATTTTTTCATCTTTTAGAGTATTATTGACTTTGATATTTCTATTATTTGCAAGTAGTATATATTGTTTTAGAACGTCTTCTAATATATCATTAACAACTATGATTTCTTCATCATCTTTTAGATGTTCAAAGGAAGAAACCGATAGCATTTGCGAAATACTTCTTGTTAAATGGTCAACTATGTCTATACAATTATCAATGTATAAATCTCTATTTTTATATTTTCCAATATTGTATTTCATATTTTCTAAAATTATTTTTAAGCTAGCTAGAGGTGTTTTTAATTCATGGGATGTTCCTCTAAAAAAATCATATTTTAGTTTTTCCAATTTTACTATTTCTTCATTTTTAAGTTCTAAATCATCTATCAATTTTAAAAGAGTATTATATAAATCATTAATCTGTTCTTTTAATTCCCCAACTTCGTTTGTAGAATTAATATTCAAATATGCCGTTCTGTCTAGTCGCATCATCTTTTTTGTCACATTTTTTATTTCATTTATGTTATTGGTTATCGCCTTTGCATATATAAGTGAAATTATTATTGAAAATATAAAAGAAATAAATAAAGAATATGGTAAAAATTTAAAACTAAGTTCTTTTGCATCTTTTTTCATATCAGCAGTAGAAATAAATTGAATGGAAATTTTTTTACCATCTTTTAATTCTATTTCTCTTTCTTCAATGATTAAAGAATTGTTGCCACTCTTTAAATCAACATTGATGTCATCACCAATTTGTAATTCATTGTCCTCACCTTGTCCCTTTATTACAGCTTTTATATCACTACTTTTTGAGTAAAAGTCCAAAGATTGTTCAACAAACTTCATATCTTTTCCTTTAATATTCTCGGAAATTTCGTCAGCTTTTGCATAGAGCTCTTGCTTTCTAGTTTCCAAATAAGTTCTAGGAAAAATAAAAAATACCAGCAAATGTATTAAAACTATTACAGTCCCAAGAATTCCAAATGTCTGTAGAAACATTTTTGGAAATATTTTTAAATTCTTCATTTTCTCTCCAATTTATAACCTACGTTTCTGATTGTTACAATACAATCTAAACCTAGTTTTTTTCTCAATTCTTTTATATAGACATCTATGACTCTGTCAAAAGGAATTTCATCCGTTTCTTTCCAAACATTATCTATTATCTGCGCCCTAGTCAGAGCATGTCCTTCATTTTCCAATAAATATTTTAATATTTCAAGTTCTTTCGCATTTATGTCTATATCTTCTCCATTATATTTTGCTGTATAACTTGTAAAATTAACCTCTGCATCTTTATATTCAAATTTTTCTTGACCACCATAATGTCTTTTAATTAGAGAATCAATTCTAACTTTTAAAACCGGTAATGAAAAAGGCTTTTCCATATACCCATCTGCTAAACTTGAAAAAGCATTTATCTTATATTCTTCATCATTAAATGCAGTCAACATCAGAACAGGTAATTTACTTTTTTTTCTGATTTCTTTTAAAACTTCCAATCCGTTTAGAAAAGGAATTTGAATATCTAAAATTACTAAATTTATTTCATTGTTATTAAAATATTTTAAGGCTTCCTGTCCATCTTTTGCTTGAATGATGTCATAACCGAATTCAGATAAATATTCAGAAATTCCTTCTCTGATTATTTGATCATCTTCGACAACAAGTATTCTCATAAGCCCTCCTTTTTATACAAAAATATCCTTATACTATTTTACCATAAAAAGCAAAAATTATCGATGTATATACATCGATAATTTCTGTTTCTTGTACAATAATATTGTAAAATTCCTCCCATAGGATAATAAGCTATTTTGTATCTATTAATAATTCTTTTGGTTTCTTTCTTAAGATATTTGAAGAAGAGATTACCAAAGCTATCGCAAGTACTATTGTCATGAACAATACTACATAAAGAAGTGCTCTTGGATTAATTACTACATCTAAACTTGATAGTGTTTTATTAAATCCGTCAACTTCTGCACCACCACCTAATTTTGTAGTTGATGATTGTTTTGCAATTTGTTTTGCAATACCTCCTGTAACTTTCTTTAATATACTATTTCCTAAAATTTTTCCTGTATATCCAGCTAAGAAATATGACCCTATGAATGCTGGTATTGCAACGAAAAGTAATTCTACTGCAAATTGTCCAAATATCTTTGTTTTAGAAATTCCTATTGATAACAATACTGCAATTTCTTTCTTTCTAGCATTCATCCACAAGAATAATAATAATGTAACTACTATACCTGCAAATACTAGAGAACCAATGAATAATTGATTTGCAATTGAATATATTCCTGAAATAGATTTTTGTAATGCAGGGAAGTTTGAAGAACTCTTAATTAGATTATAAGATTTCCAGTTAATATCTAACTTTTTAAGATCTTTTATTACTTGATCTAAATTTCTATTCCCTTTTATAAAGAATGTTGCATCTTGGTATGTCGCTGTATCTTCTGTATTTCCATATACTTTAGCTGCTGTGTGAACATCTGTAATTAAAGTATTTTCATAAAGTTCTTGTGAGTAAGTTACTCTGCCTTTTCCATGTCCATCAAAAAGACCTTTAATTTCTACTTCTACAGTTTCATTTGCTTTCTTTTCATTATCTGCATCATATAAATTGGATTTTAATTTAATTTTATCTCCAACTTTTAAATTATTCTTTGCAGCTAAATCTTTATGCATTAAAATTTTATTTTTATCTTCACTAGTTAAATGTTCACCTTCAACTAATTTATATGCTCCTGAAACAAATTTTGTCTCTTTTTCAGAACTATTTACACCTGTTAACATAACTGCTCTTTTAAAATTCTTAGCTCTTTCAGCAGATTCGTTTTGAGCAGCTCCCGGTGCTTCAACTATATCTAAATTGTCATCAAGGTTTGCAACACTATTGATTCTCTTAACAAAATTATCAACATGTCCTGAATCAACGATTTTCTTTATATCTTGACCTCTTACATTACCACCACCTCTGGCAGTACCTTGATTTACTCTTCTATTTATTTCCATTGTAAAACTATTTGTAATATTTTTAAAAGTTTCTTCTGATGCCTTATTTGTAGCATCTTTTATAGATAAACTTATCAAGCTAAGTGCTGACATTGATAAGATAATTAGTAATATAATTAATGATTTTAAACTCTTTCTTGTTACATACGCAAAAGCATTTTTAAACATCTCCTACCTCCTACTTACTTTTTGTTACTTCTTTTAATCTCTTATTATTAAGCTCAAGTACTGTATCAGCTGAACTTGCAACTTCTTTACTATGAGTTACTACTATTACACATTTATTTCTTTCTTTAGCTAATTTCTTTAAAACTGCAATTATTTCTCCAGCAGTAGTTTCATCCAAGTTTCCTGTAGGTTCGTCTGCCAAAATAACTGGTGCTTCTGATACTAAAGCTCTTGCTATAGCAACTCTTTGTTGTTGTCCACCTGATAATTTCATAACATTTCTTCTAACTTGAGTCTTATCAAGTCCTAACTCAAGTAATATATCTTCAGAGGCTTTACTATTTACTAATCTAATATTTTCTAATGGTGATAGATAATCTATAAGATTATAGTTTTGGAATACAAGAGAGATATTATTCTTTCTGTGATTACTATAACCAGCTTTTTCTATATTTTCATCTTTGAACAAAATTTCTCCGCTATTTGGTTTATCCAATCCTGCTAATAGTGAAAGTAATGTTGACTTTCCTGTTCCGGATTTCCCAATAATTGCATAAAATTTTCCAAGTTCAAATCCTTGATTTATTAATGATAAAACTTTTTCTTTTGAATTCGCATAACTATATGTTACATTTTTAATTTCTAATATATTCATTTACTTCCTCCTAACTAATTTGTGATAAAATTTCTTTCGGTTTCTTAATTAAAATCAATCCTGATGCAAAAACTACTGATAAAAGTATAATTAGCACCAATATTCCATAACTTTGTGCAAAAGTTATTAAACTTTCAACATTATATCCATTACTTACAAAATTAGATGTAATTGATGTTGTATCCTCAGAACTAATCAATCCACCAATAATTTGATTTACTACCAGATTTCCAAATATCAAAGATACAAGAATTGCTGGAAGTGATATAAATATTAATTCCAATATAAATTGACCAACAATTTTAGATTTACTTACCCCAATGGATAATAAAATTCCAATTTCGTAAATTCTTTCTCTTAACCATAGTATTAGTATTAATGAAAGAACTACAGAACCACCAATCATAATTGCAAAAGTCATTATTCTTATAATATGTTTAACACCATTTAATGACTCAAGAGCATCTTTAAAGGCATTTGCTTCTTTATCAACTGTATAAGATTTTTCCCAATCGACATTAAGTTTTTTAACTTTATTTATTGCCTCGTCCATACTTTCAGGAGTTCCTGAGAAAAATGTCAACTTATTTACTAGTTGTTTATTTCCTTCAGCATTTAAAGCTTTTTGAGCAGAATCATAATCTGTAAACATTGTGTTTTCGCTTAAGTCTGAAGTTAATCCAGTTTGTTTTTCTTGTTTCTTTCCCGAAAAAATTCCAACAATTTCAAATTCATATTTCTTATTACTCTTGTCGGTTTGATTTGGATCTACAAATTCTAAACTAATTTTGTCGCCTATTTTTAATTTGTTTTTTTCGGCAAACTCTTCATGAACTAATATCTTGTCTTTATCATTTTTTTCAATATTTCTTCCCTCTTTTATTGAAAAAACTCCACTGTTAAATAAAACATTCCTTTTTACATTGCTTGTAGCTTGTATTGATACAACATTTTTTAAATAACTTGGAATATCATCTCTAGTGATTTGTTGTCCACTATCTACAGCATTTGTATTTGACAATTTTGCTAGACCTTCATATTGAGAAACAACTTCTTCAATTTCCTTTATATTTTCTAGTCCTTTAAAATCATTTTTGTCAAAATATCCTTGACTATCTTTTTTGGCTATAGTTGATGAAGAATTTGAAGATTTATATAAAGACTTCTCCATACTAGAACCCGATTTCAAAATATTTAAACATGCATACAAGCAAGAAAGCACTACTGTCAAAATAATAAAAACAATAAAAGTTCTATTCTTTTTTCTTAAAACATATGCTATCGCATTTTTTACCACTTTCTTATTCAGCTCCCCTCTCTCAAATTTATTTTATATTTTAGGATGTACCCCTTAAATTCTAAGTAATTAGAAATTTATCATTCCTCCTTAACACTATGTATTTTCTTTACAGTAGCTATTTTAAACTAGATTTATGAAATATTTATGAAATAAAAATGAAATATTTATGAAATGAAAAATTTTTTTAATTTTTTTTATATTTAATAGCAAAGGGGCTTTATGAGATCTTCAGAGGCTATTGTATCAAATAACACAATTACTCCGTCAGGCCTAGTTTTGTTTGCAAGCGCGGGGCTTTAGGAGATCTCCAGAGTCATTGTATCAAATGATACAATGACTCCGTCAGACCTACTTTTGTTTACAAGTAAACAAAGTTAGGGCTAGATTCACTCCAGTCGAGATGACGTGTTGAGAGATTTTCTTTGAAAAGTACTTTGACGTGCATTATCTAGTTTTTTAAATAATTGTTAATAATTCTTACTTTTTTAACTTTTTGAAGTTTATTTACTTTTAACGTTAAGCTCCAAAACGAAGATTCTTCCTTATACGTCATTTCGAGCGAAGCCGAGAAATCTCATACTTATTCTTGTTTACAAGAATAAGTAAATGTATCGTAGATACATCCACTACAAAAACATCATAACTTTACTTCTTATTTACACAAAAAAAGAATACTCTTAAAAAGAATATTCTTTCTTAAAATCTATTTTTATTATTTCATAATTTTCTTTAGTATTTCTCCAATATCACCGTCTATGCAAATACTTCTGTCTTTTATTTGTTCAGGGCAAAATGCTTCTTTATAATTAATACAAGCATAAACGGAATTTTTATTTTCCATGGTCATTTGCCAAAAAGGATATTTTATTATTACAGGAGTATTATTTCCAACACCCAACTCTAAAAAGAGTATATGTTTATCTTTATACTTTTCAAGAAAATTATAATATTCTCTTGATGCTCTATGCCATCCTTCATCTTCAACAAAGGAACTGTCAGCACGAAGATTCATTGTGACATCGGAGTCATCATCAGGACATTTTGGAATCATTTCTGTAGGAATTTTCATTGATATTTCTCTATTTTCAGGTATATCAAAAATACCTTCTTCATTTTTCTTAAATCCTTGAACTTCTATTGCTTTCATAACCCATTCTTCATTATCATAGGTCTTTTGGTTTTGTGGATTTACACTTTGAAATAGTCCATAATCACCTTGAGTATAGAAAAGACGTTTTTTATCAAATCCCGTCCTTTGAAATTGATGATCTACATTTGTCGTAATAACAAAATATTCTTTATCCTTTATAATGGAAAACAAATCTCTGTAAACCGGTTTTGGTGGTTCGATATATCTATTAAAATATATATTTCTTGCCCACCAAGCCCAAAGTGTTTCTTTATCAGGAAATGGATAAAATCCACCGGAATACATATCTCTTATACCGAATTTTTTTGAAAAATCAAAAAAATATTTTTCGAATCTCTCTCCACCATAAGTCAAACCTGCCGAAGTTGAAAGCCCCGCTCCAGCGCCTATTACAATTGCATCCGCATTTTCTATTTCTTTTTTTAAAAATTCAATCTTTTCCTTATTTAACTCACTTTCAGAAGATATATTTTTCCCAACAGTCTTTAATCCCTTAAGTCCCATTTGAATACTTTCTCTGTATCCATCTGTTTTATTATAATTTTCTTTCATATTTTACCTACAAGTCTAAAATCCTTTTATATTCTCTTATATCAGGCTCTTTTCTATCTATGCACCATTCTTTTATAACTTTTATAAGTTCGGATTTATCTTCTATAAATGTTTGATATACCCCGCCGTTTTTTTCTATTTCAAAAATATAAGAATCTATTTCATTTGAAATTTTCTTACTAAATAATGAAGAAAAAAATCCCTTATTTTTATAACAAGGAGTACATTGTATAAAATTACCTTGTTTTCCATCAGTTTCATACCAAATGGTAATGAATGTTAGTCCTCCATTTTCATTTACTCGGTCAATATCATTAAATTTTTCAATAAAGTTTTCAACATTCTCCCAATCACATTCGAAGTCGTCTATACTTTCTGTTCTACATTTTAATATGTCAATCCCTTTACAAAAAATTGCATCATTGCTTTGAAGATTATAAATTCCTACACCATATTCATCTGCAATACTTTTTACAAATTCCAATGCCTCATCTTCAACATTATATGGGAATGCACAATATACTCCATTCTTTCCTAAGCTATAATCAGTCAAATGATTTTCTGAATCCTCTGTTGCATAGGCAATCTTATCAGGCAAAGCATACTTCCCACTTATTGGTGGAAATTTTTCAAACATCTTTTTAGCCCAGCAGGCAATTACACGAGAACATCCCTCTAAAGATTCATAATCTTTATTTTCTTTATATTCTGTAAACTCCTCCTGATATGCAAACACATCCAATGAAGTTTTTATCTCTTCTCTTTTTTCAAAGACAAATAAATCAAAACTCATAATTATCTCCTTTTTAAAATAGTATAATCATTAGTATTATATCATTTTTTCATAATATTTTTTATCTTCATCTTTGAAAACATTAAAAATAATTCTATCCATAGCTTTTGGATGTTTTAAAACCCATTTTTTAGTTGTATCAATTGCAATCTCTGCTGCTCTTTGTTTTGGAAATCTAAATTCACCTGTTGATATACAACAAAATGCTACACTTTTAAGTCCATTTTCCAAACACATATCCAAAGTTTTTTCGTAACATTCAGCTAATTCTTTTTCAAGCTCTTTAGTAAGCTCTCCATAAACAATTGGACCAACTATATGAATTACTTTTTTTGAAGGTAGATTATAGGCATCTGTAAGCATTGGAACAGCAGTAGGCTGTTCATAATCTTGACCATATTTTTTCTTAAGTTCCTGCATTTTTTCGTTACATTCTGCCCTTAGTTGAATTCCTGCAAAAGTATGTATTTGATTATCAATACATAGATGCATTGGAGCCCAACATCCAAGCATTATTGAATTCGCCGCATTAACTATTGTATCCACCTTAAGTCTTGTAATATCTCCTTGCCAAATGGAAAAAACATCTTTAATAATTGGAATATCCTTAAGCTCTACAATTCCCTTTTCTTCTGCACAAAGTTTTAAATATTCATCTTGAACTTTTAAAACTTCATCATCCATTTTTCTTGGCATACGGATATTCATAAGAGATCGTAAAACCACCTTTTTTTGAGTTTCACCTTCAGGAATTTCCATATTTTTATAATTATCCGAATCAGCTATAAATGCTTTTACTAAAAAATCCAACATTTGTTCTTTGTTTCTATTCATATAATCACCCTCTTTTTACTATATTACCCAAATGAAATATTTATAATTCTATTTTACATTTTAAATTAGATATATAAAATATTTTTGTAAATTTAATAGTTAAGGGGCTTTAGGAGATCTCCAGAGTCATTGTATCAAATGATACAACGACCCCGTCAGACCTACTTTTGTTTGCAAGCAAACAAAGTTAGGGCTAGATTCACTCCAGTCGAGATGACGTGTTGGGATAATTTCTCTGCATTGTGCTATGACGTGAATTATTACATTTATATTCATATTACAAATAATTTTAATTCTTATTTCAACAAAAAAAGAATACTCTAAAAAAGAATATTCTTCCATAAAATCTATTTTTTTACAAATCAAAAATACTGAGTTGTTTTGATATTTCTTTTTCTTCAAATGTATTTAAATAGTTAAAAATTTTATTATAATCATGCATAATTTTTTCGTTTTCACAGAAGTCTCGAAAAATTTTCATTAATCTATAATTATTTCTACTGTTAATAACATAAGAATTTCCAAACTCTCTAATATATTTATCTTTAAGATATGGGAAGTGTTTATCTAGTTTAGAATAAAAATATTCCCTATTTCCCTCTCGCAAGGTAAGTCCCATTCCAAAGCAGAGAATTCCTTTTACCTTTGCCTCTTTGCAATAATTTAAAATGCCAATAACATTTTCTTTTGTATCATTAATATATGGTAAAATCGGAGTCATCCATACTACCGTAGGTATTCCTGCTTTTCTTAATTTAATCAAGGTTTCAACTCTTTCCTTTGTAGTGGAAACATTTGGTTCAATTATCCTACACAATCTTTCATCATAGGTTGTGAGTGTCATTTGAACAACGCATTTCGTCTTGGAATTAATCTCTTTTAACAAATCCAAATCCCTAATTATATTTGATGACTTTGTAATGAGTGTAAGTCCAAAACCATATTTATTTATTATTTCTATTGCTTTTCTTGTATAATTCAGTTTTAATTCCTCATTAATGTAGGGGTCAGTCATTGACCCCATACCAATCATACATTTTTTTCTTTTTCTTTTAAGTCTATCTTCCAAAAGCTCTATTGAATTTTCTTTTACTTCAATATCTTCAAAACTATGATTCATCTGATAACATTTACTTCTTGAATCGCAATAAATACAACCATGTGTGCAACCACGAAATAAATTCATTCCATTTTTAGAAGATAATATTCCCTTTACTTTTACAAAATGCATCCTAATCCCTTTTCTATTTAGAATTAATTTTTACAATTTTTTTGATGTGCTTTTAACTTCTTAATCGCCCAATTATAATGGCTTGAAGTAGCACTTACAAAATATGAACCCAATGTACTTCCTCCAACCCATTTAAAAATATTTTTAGAAAACAATTCTTCATTTGAAAACTTTTCAGCCAAAGCTATAATATCATTATGAGATTTATTCAGCATTTCCGTTGCCTTTTCCAAAGGAGTATTTTGATGTTTTTTCCAAAATTCTACATTCATATCTCCATAAGTTTTCCAATTATAAGGCTTTGGTATAAACGGCTTTTCTTCGCCATTTTGATTGGAATTTACCCAATTTAAAATTAACATATGCCATTCATAAAGATGAATTAAAATATCCCTTAAATTCTTATCTCTTTTCCAATGTGCCTCTTTCTTTTTTACATCACCCGAAAAGTCAAAAGGAGTATTCAGCTCTTTTTCTGACAATTTAGAAATCAATTCAGTTAACTTTCCATAATTTTCCTTTGCACTAATAAGCAAATCTTCTTTAGTAGTTGGTCTAGCCATAATAAGCCTCCTTATTTCACATTGTATCTTAATATTGTTTTAAGTTTATCTTCCGCAGTTCGATTTTTATTATTTAAGTATATTTCTGTATGAAGTTTTTCACTTCTCTCTAAATTCATTTCATTTGCAAAATTATCCAATTTTTCAAAGGACTCAATCTCTGTATCAAAACTACCAATATGCAAAATCTGAATTGCCTTTTTACTCTCAATACAATCAAAACTTATTTCATCATATAATTCGTTTGGCTTTTTCTTTTTCACTTTTTCAAAAGCTAAGTCAAAAATTTCCTTTGTAATAAAATTAGGCTGTTTAATCATAATTGTATATTTTAGTTTGCTCTTATCAAATTCTTCATCATCTGATTTCTCCCAAATCCCCTCAAGTGGGAATACAGCAAAATCAGAGTATTCGTTTTTCTTGTCATTCATATTTTTAAAATACATCTTTATTCCATATGCAAGAGAGTACAAAGCAGAAACCCTATTGGAAAAGTCAATCTCGTTTGGATTCCCCTCTCCTTTAATCATAATATAATATGCAGTAGGAACTTCAATAAATTCTGGTTTTTGTTTAACACCATATAAATATTTTTCACTTTTCTTCCATTCGTATTTCATAGTAAACCTCCTTTGTATCTTATATATTAATTATACAAAAGATTACATGACACCTCTTGTCATATTATATATTTTTTAGACATTTTATTTATCTTATCTCTAATTTTATTTCTAATGTCTATAGGAGCTAAAACTTCTACGGATTCTCCAAAAGAGAAAATATAATTATAAAGATTATAGTCATTCGGAAGCTCTATTTCTGCATATAAATTACCTTTTTCATCTTCTTTAATATCTCTCAATTCATCATAAACCCTAAAAGCTACTTTCCTGTCAAATTTTAACTTAACACGGACAGTATCCTTATACTCCATTTCTTTTATTAGCACAACATCTTCAAAAGTATCTTCAAAATTTTCATCCAGAATTTTTAAATCCCTAATCCTTGATAATTTAAAATATCGAAATTCTTTTCGAAGTAAACAAAAGGCATAAACATACCAATCCCAGCCCTTAAATAAAAGTCTAATTGGCTTTACTTCTCTGCTTATCTCTTTTTCATTACTTGAAAAATAGTTAAAGCTAATAATATTTTTATTTATAATTGCTGATTTTATATCATTAAATAACTCGTCATATTCATTACCTCTTTGCCAATTTGTAAAATCAACTTCAATCCAATTCGTATTCTTAATTTTGAAAAAGGCAGATAATTTTGTTAAAAGTTCATTTTCGTATTGCTTGTTTATTCCCTCTAAACCTTTTAAAGCAACTAAAATCTGTTCCTGCTCTTTTTCGGAAAGCAAAGATTTTTTTAACACAAAATCATCAGCTATCTCTATTCCTCCGCCTTTTCCCTGTGTGGCATAAATTGGAATTCCAGCAGAACTAATTACATCAATATCTCGATATATTGTCCTCACTGATACTTCAAATTTTTCAGAAAGTTCATTTGCTGTAACTTTTCCTTTTTCCAAAATATAATATAAAATTCTAAATAGTCTGCTATCTCTCATTTCTTAACATCTCCTAGAAATATTATATCACAACATGACATTAATTGTCATATTATAAAAAAGTCGATGCAGTTTAAAAACCACATCGACTATTTTGTTCTAAATTTCTCTTATCATTTCTTTTGGAAAAAGATCAAAAAGTTTTTCCATAAATAATTCTAAATCTTCTATATCATTACTTTTTACAATAATACTATTATCATTACATTTAAAAATGTAACCAAAATATTTACCCTTTACAAAAAGTGAGTTAATCAGCATTGGCTCTATTTCATATATTTCAGAAAAATATACTTTCTTTTCTTTATTATTTCTTTTAAATGCAATACCGTTTTCGAAAAGAATAATCTCAGTCCATAGGTCAAATTCTGTTGGTAATATAAACTTTCTACTACTTTTTGCTATAAACAGCTCGTTTCCAAGAGTTTTACAAGAAAAATTATTTTCATTATTAAAAGTTAGCCTTTTTAAATTATATTTTTTTCTTTTTGGCGTATTAAACATTAAATATAAAAACACTAATCCAAGTAAAATTAATATCCCTAAAATAATAAACTTGTCCATAACTTCTCCATTAATTTAATTTCAAATGAATAACCTTTGTCCTATTCCACTTATCTGAAAAATACATAAATAGTTTAGTTATTATTTTTGCGTTTGAACAGATTTTCAATGCTCTAGCAAAAAAGCCTTGAACATCTATTAATTTTGTATCTGTTAGCTTTGTAAACTCAGTTACATTATCTATACTAAAATACATTTGTGCATTTACATTACCAGTTTTCTTAACATATCTATTTGCAATTTTAAGTCCTTTTGTGTTAGTTGCATCAAAGACCAACTCTCCTTTGGGAAGAAGAGATTTCATTTTTTTAACCATTTCCACAATTTTTTCTTTATTAAAATATTGATAAACTCCAGAAACTGCAATCATAGTTGGCAATTCTGTATCTATTTCTTTTATCCATTCAAGAGTAAACATATCTCCGGAAATTAGCTTTTCGTTCTCGGCATTTCCGAGAATTCTATTTCTAATTTCTATAACGCTAGGTAAATCTACCTGATAGAAATTAGCTTTTTTATTGTTAATTCTATTGTAGGCAGTCTCTAGTCCTGCACCTAAAAATACAACATTACAATTCTCATTTTCTTCAAGAAATTTAATTATCTTTTTATCTATTACATCTTGTCTACAAACACTTGCCATATGAAAATATTCACTAGCATTTTTTTCAATAAGATTTGTAGGAATATATTGCTTTAATGACAATGCTTTTTCATCATAAAAATAGTTTGGAAATTTTTCAGAAGCAAATATTCTTGCAACAAGAGGAATATATAAAGTATCTTCAACACCACTAAGTAAATTCTCCTTATTCATATTCTCTCCTTTCTAATTATCACCTTTTACTATATTTTACTACAATTTGATACTGTCTTTCAAGTAAAATTTTAAAATATAGTTTAAGTACAATTAAGTTATATTTTTGTCACAAAAAAAGAAGAAGAACATCTCCTTGATGCTCTTCTTTTAACAGTATCTCTACCTACTAAATATTTAATTATCTTTTACTATTTAAAAGAATTTCTAAAATTAATCTTCTTTTTTCTTTCTTCTAAATCCTGCAAATAAAACAGCTCCTGATAATCCAACTAAAGCAGTATATAGAACTGAAGAACTTCCTAATCCTGTTTGTGGTACTCTTGGTTTAGGTTTATTTGGTGTTCTTACATTAGTTACTACAAAACCTTCTTTTACATTTCCTGTAATAACTGTCTTATATCCATTACCAACTTCAACTTCCTTGATTGTATATTCAATTTTCTTTCCATCTTTATATTCATCAAGGTCTGTGAAACTTCCTGTCCACTTATTATCTTTAGATAATTTAAGTGTCTTTCCTGTTTCTTTTCCGTCAGCAAGTAACTTAATTGTTACACTATTAGGTCTCTTCTTATCTTGGTCATTTTTATCATCCCAAGCTTTTGTTACTTGAACAGATGTCTTTCCTGGAGTGTATGAATTCTTAACATCGTAGTCTTTAACTTCTGTAGTATATCCTTCTACCTTTTCTTCTGAAATAGTGTAGTTGATTTCTTTTCCGCCTTCATACTTGTCAAGATTTTCAAATTTCCATTTCCAACCTTCAGCTTCTGTAACTTTCTTAGAGTCTACTTTCTTTCCATTTCTTAATAGATTGATTGTAATTTCTGTAGGTCTCTTTCCATCTTGGTTATTTGCATCATCCCAAGTCTTTGAACCTTCAACAGATATTTTTTCAGTTTCTCTTGTATTAGTTACTGTAAATCCATTTTCTGCAGTTCCAGTTACAACACTTACATAGCCATCTTTAAGAGCTTCTTCCTTGATAGTATATTCGATTTTCTTTCCATCTTTATATTCATCAAGATCAGTGAAACTTCCTGTCCACTTATTTTCTTCTGATAATTTAAGTGTCTTTCCTGTTTCTTTTCCATCAGCAAGTAACTTAATTGTTACGCTTTCAGGTCTCTTTCCATCTTGGTTATCTTTATCTGCCCAAGCTTTTGTTACTTGTATAGCTGTTTTTCCTGGAGTATATGAATTCTTAACATCATATCCTTTTACTTCTGTAGTATATCCTTCTACTTTTTCTTCTGAAATAGTGTAGTTGATTTCTTTTCCGTTTTCGAATTTATCAAGATTTTCAAATTTCCATTTCCAACCTTCTGCTTCTGTAACTTTCTTAGTATCTACTACATTACCATTCTTTAATAGATTGATTGTTATTTCTTTAGGTCTCTTTCCGTCTTGGTTATTTGCATCATCCCAAGTCTTTGAACCTTCAATTTCTACTTTTTCAGTTTCTCTTGTATTAGTTACTGTAAGTCCATCTTCTGCAGTTCCAGTAACAACACTTACATATCCATTTCCAACAGTTTCTTCTTTAATTGTATAAACAATTTTCTTTCCATCTTTGTATTCGTCAAGATCTGTGAAACTTCCACTCCAATTATTTGCTTTTGTCAAAGTAAGAGTCTTATCTGTTTCAACTCCATCAGCTAATAACTTAACTGTTACACTTTCAGGTCTTACTCCATCTTGATTTTCTTTATCTGACCAAGCTTTTGTGACTTGAATACCTGTTTTTCCTGGAGTGTATGAGTTCTTAACATTATATCCAGCAACTTCTGTAGTATATCCTTCTACTTTTTCTTCTGAAATAGTGTAATTGATTTCTTGTCCATTTTCATATTTGTCAAGATTTTCAAATTTCCACTTCCAACCTTCAGCTTCTGTAACTTTCTTAGTATCTACTACAGTACCATTCTTTAATAGGTTAATTGTTATTTCTTTAGGTCTCTTTCCATCTTGATTGTTATTGTCATTCCAAGTCTTTGAGCCTTCAACTTCTACTTTTTCAGTTTGTCTTGTATTTATTACCTTAAATCCTTTTTGAGCATCGCCAATAATTTGAGTAATATATCCATTTCCAACTGGTTCTTCTTTAATTGTATAAACAATTTTCTTTCCATCTTTATATTCATCAAGATTTGTAAAGCTTCCGCTCCAGTTGTTTTCCTTTGTCAAAGTAAGAGTCTTATCTGTTTCAACTCCATCAGCTAATAACTTAATTGTTATGCTTTCAGGTCTCTTTCCATCTTGGTTTTCTTTATCTTCCCAAGCCTTTGTTACTTGAATACCTGTTTTTTCTGGAGTATAAGAGTTCTTTACATTATATCCAGCAACTTCTGTAGTATAACCTTCAACTTTTTCTTCTGAAATAGTGTAATTGATTTCTTGTCCATTTTCATATTTGTCAAGATTTTCAAATTTCCACTTCCAACCTTCTGCTTCTGTAACTTTCTTTGAATCTATCTTTGTTCCATTCTTTAATAGATTAATTGTTATTTCTTTAGGTCTCTTTCCATCTTGATTGTTATTGTCATTCCAAGTCTTTAAGCCTTCTACAGATGTCTTTTCTGTTTCTCTCTTGTTTATTACATTAAATCCTGTTTCTGAAGTTTGTGCAATAAATCCTGAATATCCATTGCCAACATCTTCTTCTTCGATTGTATAAACAATTTTCTTTCCGTCTTTGTATTCGTCAAGTCCAGTAAAGCTTCCTGTCCAATTATTTGTTTTTGTTAAAGTAAGAGTCTTATCTGTTGCAACTCCATCAGCTAATAACTTAATTGTTACACTTTCAGGTCTCTTTCCGTCTTGATTTTCTTTATCTTCCCAAGCTTTTGTTACTTGAATACTTGTCTTGCTAGGTGTGTAAGAATTCTTGATATTATGTCCATTTATTTCTGTACTATATCCATCTACTTTTTCTTCTGAAACAGTATAATTAATCTTCTTACCTGTCTTTACATTGTATTCATCAACATTTTCAAAAGTATAATTCCAGTTACCATCACCATCTGGAGTTACTTCTTTTGTTTGAACTACTTTCTTATCATCATCAAGTAAATTTACTTTGATTTTTGCAGGTCTCTTTCCGTCTTGGTTATTTGAATCATCCCAAGTCTTTTTACCAGAAATATTAATCTTAATTCTCTTATTAGAAATTGTCTTTATTGCTCCACCTTTTGGTGATACTACCAATGTAAATTCTTCTTCATTTAAAAGATATCCAGTTGGAGCTGTTTTTTCTTTTACTTTGTAAGTTCCTGAAGTAAGAGAACTAGAAGTTATAGTTCCGTCAGCACCTGTTTTTAACTCAAACTTCTTTCCATCTGGAGCAGTAACTTCGAAAACTGCATTTGCTAATTTAATTGTATTATCTTCGGCATCAACCTTGATTAATTTAATCTTATTGGCTAAATTACCTGTCCCAGAACCACCAGATTCTGCGGAAATATGAGTTCCATGTGTAGTTGTATTAACTTCACTTGAAGTGATATTTACATTATTACGAAGCGTAGTTCCTGGTGTATAAGTTGTTTTGTAAATAAGACGATATTGGTCTCCATTTACTTCACCTAAATTAATTGTAAATGTCTTTTTATCAGGAGAAAGTGTAAGTTTACCTTCCAAATTTACATTTTCATAAACTTTTGAATAATCTCCTAAACTATTATATTCAACACGAACTAGTCTGAAACTACCTGGAATATATGTTTCATCTCCAGTTCCACCAGTTAAATGGTCAGTTATAACTGCATTAGTCAAATGTGCTTTTTTGTAGTTAACTCTAACCCACCATTCTGCTTCATTTGCATTAGCTCCGGATTGCCCCCATTTAGCAAGAATTTCATCTGTTGGTAATTCTTTTGGTCCTACTACTTCGACATCAGTTTGAGTAACTTTTCCATTAACTGTAATGTCAAATTTGTTCTTTTCGTTTTTCTTAACTTGTTCCTTATCAAATAGTGCAGCTAAACGTACATTTCCTTTAACATTTTCTTTTCCATTGACCCAGTTTGTAAAAGTAACTCGAACCTTACCACCTTTATTTCCAGCTCCAGGTGTAACCTTAGCTTTTGCAATGACAGTAACTCCATCATCACCATAAATATTAAATTCTGTTGCTGTTGTATCAGAAGGAAATTTCATATTATCTGGTAATTTAATATCAAAATAATCTCCCTCTTTCAGATTTGCTCCATTTGAACTAGCGTCCCAATCCATACTTAAGTAGAATTTATCAGTAACAAATACTTTATCCGCTTTTTTTCCACTTAAATTTTGAATTTCGAACTTTTTAATTGTTGCATTTACTTCTTTTCCTTCAGCAACAACAGTTGAACTAACTACTTGAAGAATCATTCCCACAACCATTACTAATGATAAGATGGTTTTATAAATTTTTCTTCTCATATAATTTTCTCCTTTCCATAAGAAATCTAAATTAAAAAATTACTAACTTTTCAATTTACATTGCATATAAATTTAAATTTTATCTGCAATGTAAACAATAAAGAAACTCTCCAAATTGCTGAAAATTTATTAATTTAATTAAAATTTTAGTACTTTGTATTATATCACAATCAATTAAAATTGTCTATACTTCAAGTAAATTTCTGAAAACAACGACTTTTCTCTTATATTATTCAACAATTGTAGCTTTTATATATAAATTTTTAATATTTAGATTAAAATATATATTTTTTCACCTACCATTATATATAATGTCAAGTGATTTTAATAATTTAATATAAATAATCTCTATATTATATAAAAATTTAGAATAATAAATTATTATACAAAAAAAGATTGGGGTTTTAATTCCCAATCTTTTCTTTCTTTTTATCAAATATTAACTTTTAAGAAACTATTTCTTTCTCTTTCTTCTATATCTGATCTTCATTCCTCCAAGTGCCCCAGCTGATAATCCTAGTAATACTGTATATAATCCTGTATTTACTCCATATCCTGTCTTTGGTACTTGTGGTCTTGGTCTTAATGGTGTTGGATTTGTAGTTTCATTTGTTTCATAATTATTGTTTCCATCTACTACATTTGCTTTGTTTACTATCTTTTCGCCATTTACATTAGCTTTTACTTTTACCTTGAATGTAACTTCGAATGTTTCTCCATCCGCTACCTTTTCCTTAGTCCAAGTAATTTCTCCATCTTTGTAAACCCCGTTATTATCTGCAGAACCTTCTACATATGTTGTATGTTCCGGAATTCTATCCTTTATTACAACCTTTTGTTCCTTACCTGTTGTATTCTTGTAAGTAACTTTGTAAAGTAATTCTTGTCCTGCTTTTACTCCCTTACCATCAATACTTGTCTTATCGTCTTTACTATCAAAAACATCTTTTACTGGTTTTGTTGGTGTTGGGTTTGTAGTTTCATTTGTATCATAATTATTGTTTCCATCTACTACATTTGCCTTATTTAAAATCTTTTCACCATTTACATTATCATCAACTTTTACCTTGAAGCTAACTGTTAAAGTTTCTCCATCTTCTACTTCTTTAACCCACTTTATTGTTCCATCTTTTTCTTTTCCATCATTATCTGCAGAAACGAATTTTGTATGTTCTGGAATCTTGTCAGTTATTGTTACAGTTTGCTTACTTCCAGTTGTGTTCTTGTAAGTAATTTTGTAAAGTAATTCTTGACCTGCTTTTACTTCATTGCCATCAATACTTGTCTTATCATCTTTACTATCAAAAACATCTTTTACTGGTTTTGTTGATGTTGGGTTTGTTGTTTCGTTTGTATCAAAGTTGTTACTTCCATCTACTACATTTGCTTTGTTTACTATCTTTTCGCCATTTACATTTTCATCTACTTTTACTTTGAAAGTAACTTCGAATGTTTCTCCATTAGCTACTTTTTCTTTAGTCCAAGTGATTTCTCCATCTTTGTAAACTCCGTTATTATCTGCTGAACCTTCTACATAAGTTGTATGTTCTGGAATTCTATCCTTTATCACAACTTTTTGGTCTTTTCCTGTAGTATTTGTATAAGTAACTTTATAAAGTAATTCTTGGCCTGCTTTTACTACTTGTCCATCAATACTTACACGATCATTTTGTGGTTCAAATACATCCTTTACTGGCTTTGTAGGTGTTGGATTTGTTGTTTCATTTGTATCAAAGTTGTTATTTCCATCAACTACATTTGCCTTATTAAGAATCTTTTCACCATTTACATTGTCATTTACTTTTACTTTGAAAGTAACTTCAAATGTTTCACCATCAGCTACTTTTTCCTTAGTCCAAGTAATTGTTCCATCTTTATATACACCATCATTATCTGCAGAAACAAATGTTGTATGTTCTGGAATCTTATCAGTTATTGTTACTTTTTGTTCCTTACCTGTAGTATTTTTGTAAGTAATCTTATAAAGTAATTCTTGGCCTGCTTTTACTTCATTACTATCGATACTTGTTTTGTTATCGCTAGGTGCAAAAACATCTTTTACTGGCTTTGTAGATGTTGGGTTTGTTGTTTCGTTTGTATCAAACTTATTATTTCCATCAACTACATTTGCTTTGTTAAGAATCTTTTCACCACTTACATTATCTTTTACTTTTACTTTAAATGTAACTTCGAATGTTTCTCCATTAGCTACTTTTTCTTTAGTCCAAGTAATTGTTCCATCTTTGAAACTTCCGTTATTATCTGCAGAACCTTCTACATAAGTTGTATGTTCTGGAATCTTATCAGTTATTGTTACATCTTGTTCCTTACCTGTAGTATTTGTATAAGTAATCTTGTAAAGTAGTTCTTGTCCTACTTTTACTTCTTTACCATCGATACTAGTTTTGTTATCACTAGGAGCAAAAACATCTTTTACCGGCTTTGTAGGTGTTGGGTTTGTTGTTTCGTTTGTATCAAACTTATTATTTCCATCAACTACATTTGCTTTGTTAAGAATCTTTTCACCATTTACATTATCATTTACTTTTACTTTGAATGTAACTGTTAGAGAAGCCCCATTTTCAACTTCCTTAACCCACGTAATAGTTCCACCATTTTCTGTTCCATCATTATCTGCAGAAACGAATGTTGTATGTTCTGGAGTTTTATCAGTTATTGTTACTGTTTGTTTCTTTCCAGTAGTGTTTGTATAAGTAATCTTGTAAAGTAGTTCTTGGCCTGCTTTTACTTCATTACCATCTATACTAGTTTTATTGTCACTAGGGCTAACTACATCTTTTACTGGCTTTGTAGGTGTTGGATTTGTTGTTTCATTTGTATCATAATCATTATTTCCATCAACTACATTTGCCTTATTTAAAATCTTTTCTCCATTTACATTGTCATTTACTTTAACTTTGAAAGTAACTTCGAATGTTTCGCCATTAGCTACTTTTTCCTTAGTCCAAGTGATTGTTCCGTCTTTATATACACCATCATTATCTGCAGAAACAAATGTTGTATGTTCTGGGATTTTATCCTTAATTACAACCTTTTGTTCATTACCAGTAGTATTTTTATAAGTAATTTTATAAAGTAGTTCTTGACCTGCTTTTACTTCATTACCATCGATACTAGTTTTGTTATCACTAGGAGCAAAAACATCTTTTACTGGCTTTGTAGGTGTTGGGTTAGTTGTTTCGTTTGTATCATAACTATTGTTTCCATCAACTACATTTGCTTTGTTAAGAATCTTTTCACCATTTACATTGTCTTTTACTTTTACTTTAAATGTAACTGTTAAAGAATCTCCATTTTCAACATCTTTAACCCACTTAATAGTTCCAGCATTTTCTTTTCCATCATTATCTGCAGAAACGAATGTTGTATGTTCTGGAATCTTATCAGTTATTGTTACTGTTTGTTTCTTTCCAGTAGTATTTGTATAAGTAATTTTATAAAGTAGTTCTTGGCCTGCTTTTACTTCATTACCATCAATACTTGTTTTATCATCACTAGGGCTAACTACATCTTTTACTGGCTTTGTAGGTGTTGGATTTGTTGTTTCATTTGTATCATAATCATTATTTCCATCAACTACATTTGCCTTATTTAAAATCTTTTCACCATTTACATTATCATTTACTTTTACTTTAAATGTAACTTCAAATGTTTCTCCATCAGCTACTTTTTCTTTAGTCCAAGTAATTTTTCCATCCTTGAAACTTCCGTTATTATCTGCTGAACCTTCTACATAAGTTGTATGTTCTGGAATCTTATCAGTTATTGTTACTGTTTGTTCATTACCAGTAGTATTCTTGTAAGTAACTTTGTAAAGTAGTTCTTGGCCTGCTTTTACTTGGTTACCATCGATACTTGTCTTATTATCACTAGGTGCAAAAACATCTTTTACTGGTTTTGTTGATGTTGGATTTGTTGTTTCGTTTGTATCAAACTTATTATTTCCATCAACTACATTTGCCTTATTTACTATCTTTTCACCATTTACATCAGCTTTTACTTTTACTTTAAATGTAACTTCGAATGTTTCTCCGTTAGCTACTTTTTCTTTAGTCCAAGTAATTGTTCCATCTTTGAAACTTCCGTTATTATCTGCAGAATTTTTTACATAAGTTGTATGTTCTGGTATCTTATCAGTTATTGTTACTTTTTGTTCCTTACCTGTAGTATTTGTATAAGTAACTTTATAAAGTAACTCTTGTTCACCTTTTACAACTTGTCCATCAATACTGATACGATCGTTTTGTGGTTCAAAAACATCTTTTACTGGTTTTGTAGCTGTTGGGTTTGTAGTTTCGTTTGTATCAAACTTATTATTTCCATCAACTACATTTGCTTTGTTAAGAATCTTTTCACCACTTACATTATCATCAACTTTTACTTTAAATGTAACTTCGAATGTTTCACCATCTGCTACTTTTTCTTTAGTCCAAGTAATTGTTCCATCTTTGAAAACTCCATTATTATCTGCTGAGTTTTCTACATATGTTGTATGTTCTGGAATCTTATCAGTTATTGTTACTGTTTGTTCTTTTCCAGTAGTATTCTTGTAAGTAACTTTGTAAAGTAGTTCTTGCCCTGCTTTTACTTCATTACCATCGATACTAGTTTTGTTATCACTAGGAGCGAAAACATCTTTTACTGGTTTTGTAGATGTTGGGTTTGTAGTTTCGTTTGTATCAAAGTTGTTATTTCCATCAACTACATTTGCTTTGTTAAGAATCTTTTCACCACTTACATTATCTTTTACTTTTACTTTGAAAGTAACTTCGAATGTTTCGCCATTAGCTACTTTTTCTTTAGTCCAAGTAATTGTTCCATCTTTGAAAACTCCATTATTATCTGCTGAGTTTTCTACATAAGTTGTATGTTCTGGAATCTTATCAGTTATTGTTACATCTTGTTCCTTACCTGTAGTATTCTTGTAAGTAACTTTGTAAAGTAATTCTTGGCCTGCTTTTACTTCTTTACCATCGATACTAGTTTTGTTATCACTAGGAGCAAAAACATCTTTTACCGGCTTTGTAGGTGTTGGGTTTGTTGTTTCGTTTGTATCGTAACTATTATTTCCATCAACTACATTTGCTTTGTTTAAAATCTTTTCGCCATTTACATTATCTTTTACTTTTACTTTGAAAGTAACTGTTAGAGAAGCCCCATTTTCAACTTCCTTAACCCACGTAATAGTTCCACCATTTTCTGTTCCATCATTATCTGCAGAAACAAATGTTGTGTGTTCTGGAGTTTTATCAGTTATTGTTACTGTTTGTTTCTTTCCAGTAGTATTTGTATAAGTAATTTTGTAAAGTAATTCTTGGCCTGCTTTTACTTCTTTACCATCAATACTTGTTTTATCGTCTTTACTATCAAATACATCTTTTACCGGCTTTGTAGGTGTTGGATTTGTTGTTTCATTTGTATCATAACTATTATTTCCATCAACTACATTTGCCTTATTTAAAATCTTTTCTCCATTTACATTATCATCAACTTTTACTTTGAAAGTAACTGTTAGAGAATCTCCATTTTCAACATCTTTAACCCACGTAATAGTTCCGCCATTTTCTGTTCCATCATTATCTGCAGAAACAAATGTTGTGTGTTTTGGAGTTTTATCAGTTATTGTTACTGTTTGTTTTTTTCCAGTTGTATTCTTGTAAGTAATTTTATAAAGTAGTTCTTGACCTGCTTTTACTTCTTTACCATCTATACTTGCACTGTCCTCTTTGCTATCAAAAACATCTTTAACTGGTTTTGTAGGTGTTGGATTTGTTGTTTCGTTTGTATCGTAACTATTCTTTCCTTCAACTACATTAGCTTTATTAAGAATCTTTTCGCCATTTACATTGTCATCAACTTTTACTTTAAATGTAACTTCGAATGTTTCGCCATTAGCTACTTTTTCTTTAGTCCAAGTGATTTCTCCGTCTTTGAAAACACCATTATTTGTAGCTGATCCCTTTACAAATGTTGTATGTTCTGGAATCTTATCCTTAATTACAACATTTTGTTCTTTTCCAGTAGTATTCTTGTAAGTAACCTTATAAAGTAATTCTTGTCCTGCTTTTACTTCGTTACCATCGATACTTGCTTTATTGTCTTTGCTATCAAAAACATCTTTTACTGGCTTTGTTGATGTTGGGTTTGTTGTTTCGTTTGTGACAAAACTGTTTTTTCCTTCAAGAACATTTGCCTTATTTAAAATCTTTTCTCCACTTACATTGTCATCAACTTTTACTCTAAATGTAACTACAAATGTTTCACCATTAGCTACTTTTTCTTTAGTCCAAGTAATTTCTCTGTCTTTGTAAACACCGTTATTATCAGCAGAGTCT